>NZ_VUNI01000029.1 GCF_009695765.1 Roseburia porci | reverse complement strand
GCATAGGATTCCATAATAGCCTTTCTTATGGGGTAAGGGGAATTATACACGTTTTATGAAATATAACTACTGTTGTATCCATAATAAAAAGGACGCATGAAAAAACTTTCGTTTTTTCACACGCCCTCATCTCTTTCTTATTCACAATAAGCCATATCATGTGTGATTAAACACGTGACAGATATTCACCTGTTCTTGTATCGATCTTGATTACATCATCCTGCTCAACGAATAATGGTACATAAACAGTTGCGCCTGTCTCAACAGTTGCAGGTTTTGTAGCACCAGTAGCAGTATCACCTTTAAATCCTGGCTCTGTCTCTGTAATTGTTAATTCTACAAATAATGGTGGCTCTACAGCAAATACGTTTCCTTTATGAGAGCATACTTTAACCATCTCATTCTCTTTTACGAATTTCAAAGACTCTGCTACATCTGCTTTTGGAAGCTGGATCTGATCATATGTCTCTACATCCATAAAGTAGTAGAAATCCTCGTCTGAGTATAAATACTGCATATCTTTTCTGTCAATATGTGCAGTTGGGCATTTCTCAGTTGGACGGAAAGTTTTCTCAACTACACCACCACTGATGATATTTTTTAATTTTGTTCTAACAAAGGCTGCGCCTTTACCTGGTTTAACATGCTGGAATTCAATAATCTGATAAATGTTTCCTTCGTATTCGATGGTAACACCATTTCTGAAATCTCCTGCTGAAATCATTCGATCTTCCTCCTTAATAACACTTCGAGTAAAAAACTCTCTCATCCGTCCATTTTACAATAAAAGCCAATACATTTCAAGTTTTATTTATTTCGCTTCTCAATTTCGTGGATCATGTCGATACGGGTCTGATGTCTTCCGCCCATAAATTCAGCATCCAGATAAGACTTCACAATATCCTTTGCTGTTTCCAAACCAACAATTCTTGCACCGAATGCGATGATGTTCGCATTATTATGTTCTTTTACCAGATGTGCCGTTGTCGCATCAGAGCATACTGCTGCACGTACACCGTTTACTTTATTTGCTGCGATTGAAATTCCAACTCCGGTTCCACAGATCAGTACTCCGCAGTCTGCTTCTCCATCCACAACAGCCCGTCCGACACGTTCTCCGAATTCCGGATAATTACAGCTCTCATTAGTATCCGTACCGTAATTGATAACTTCGTGTCCAAGTTCCTTTAAATATGCCATAATTTCGTTTTTCATTTCTACTGCTGCGTGATCATTTGCAATTGCAATCTTCATTGATATATTCCTCACTTTGTCATTTCTCTAATAATTAGAGTATTTTTCTCTAATTATTAGAGTATCACAGTAAGGTGCACTCGTCAATCACTGCTCTTTACTTCTTCGAGTCTCCAGGAATGGATTGGAACATTCCGGTGTTCCACAGAAGTGGAAAAAGCAATTAACGTCTTTGTTTTTCCGAAATGCTGGAGTTCATTAATAAAATGATCCAGTTCTACCGTGTTTTCAAAAGCAACTTCGATTAACATCGCATACTCCCCTGTCACACAGCTGCACTCTACCACATTCGGAATTGCCTCTATAAAAGGATAAAATTCCTTTTTTTGAACCGGTTCTACTTCAAGATTAATAAATGCTTTTATACAATACCCAAGCGCCTCCGGATTAATCTGTGCATGATAACCGGTAATGATATGGTTCTTTTCCAGCCGCTCGATTCTTGCAGTAACTGCCGGCGAGGATAAAAATACCTGCCCGGCAATCTCTTTAATGGATATACGTGCATTCTCCTGTAATAATTCTATAATCTTTTCATCAATTGCATCCAGATTTGTCCTCATAAAACTATTCTCCTTACATCCTATGAAGTAAACAAAAAGGTGCCCTGAACCTTTGTCGGTTCAGAACACCTTTGTTCGCTCTGTTTCTTCTTTTATGTACTCAATATAGCATTTGTTCCCGCAAATGTCAATTTTCCATTAGGATCGATAATCTCCATTGATTTTTACGTAATCATAGGTCAGATCACAGCCCCATGCTTTTGCAGAAGCTTCCCCCTGTCCAAGATCGATATTAATGTAGATCTCATCCTCACCAAGAATTACTTTTGCCTCATCCTCAGAGAATTCAACTCCGGAGCCATTTCTGCACACCGCAATACTTCCTTTTGCAGAAGCAAGATCTACACCAACCTTTGTGATGTCAAAGTCAGCATCCGCATATCCGACTGCACAGAGAATTCTTCCCCAGTTTGCGTCCTCTCCAAACATCGCACATTTGAATAACGGAGAACGGATAACGCTTTTGGCAACGATGATCGCAGTATCCTGATCCGGCGCTCCGGATACCGTGCATTCCAGCATCTTGCTGGCACCTTCTCCATCTTTTGCAAGCATCTTTGTCATATTCATAAGTACTTCGTACAATGCCTTACGGAAGATCTCATACTCTTCGTTTTCTTCTGAGATCTCTGTGTTTCCTGCAAGACCATTTGCCATGATACTTACCATATCATTTGTAGAGGTATCTCCGTCAATGCTCAGACAGTTGTAAGTCACTTTTACGATCTCAGACAATGCTTTCTGGATCAATTCGGAAGAAATTGCCACATCCGTTGTCACAAAATTCAGTGTTGTAGCCATGTTTGGATGGATCATTCCACTTCCCTTTGCCATTCCACCGACCGTGCATGTCTTTCCATCCAGTGTAAACTGTACTGCCACTTCCTTCGGGAATGTGTCTGTTGTCATGATCGCATTTGCCGCTTTGTCATGGTTCTCAGGTGCAAGCCCTGCTGCAAGCTCCTTCACATGATCTGCGATTGGCTCGATTGGAAGAATCTGTCCGATAACTCCTGTTGAAGCGACAATCACTTCGTCCGCTGAAATCCCAAGTTCTTTTGCAGCAAGTTCACACATCTTCTGTGCCTTTTCTTCTCCATCCGCATTGCAGGTATTCGCATTCTTGCTGTTTACGATCACTGCTCTTGCTTTCTTTCCGGTTGTTTCAAGATGCTTTTTCGTCACCAGAATCGGAGCACCTTTTACTTTATTTGTCGTATATACTGCTGCCGCATTGCAGATCTCTGTTGAAAAGATCATTCCAAGATCATTCTTATTCCTGTCCGGATTCAGACCACAGTTTAATCCATTTGCCTGAAATCCTTTTGCAGCACAGACGCCGCCATCGATCCTTGTAAATTCCATCTTATCCATATCATTCTCCTCCACACTATGTTGTTGTGAGTATAGCACTCGTTATCTTTCGTTTCAAGTAAAACTTCCACCTATGCATTCTGCGTCTGTTTCCGTATATACGCCCATTTAAATACGGCACTTCCGATAATGATCACATAACCGATCAGACTTAGCATATCCGGTATCTGATCCAGGAAAATAAAGCCAAGCAATGCTGCAAACAATACCTGTGTATAATCAAATACCGAAATATCACGGGCAGGTGCTTTGGTATAAGCCTTCGTAATGCTGAACTGTCCACCGGCAGCTGCCACACCTGCCAGAATCAAAAATACAAACTGCAACAGGCTCATTGGCTTAAACTGGAAAATCAAAAACGGCAGCGTAACCACACAGGAGAAAACCGAGAAGCATAATACAATAATCGGTCCCCGTTCTCCCTTTTTTCCAAGTTTACGGACAAATGTATAGGCAATTCCGGCGCCCAGTCCTCCGCACACACCAATCATGGCATAGACAAACTGCATATTAAAGGATGGTTTTACGACAAAAAGTGCTCCGGTAAAAGCAACGATAACACTCAGCCACTCTATCTTGTTTGCTTTCTCTTTTAATATGAAATAAGACATCAGAATCGCAAAAAAAGGAGATAGCTTGTTCAGAATATTTGCATCTGCAATATTCAGTTTATCAATCGCATAAAAATTGCAGATCAGTCCAAGTGTTCCACATAAACTCCGCATAAAAAGATCCGGAATATTTTCTTTTTTTAAAGCAAACTTTTCCTTACTCTTTACCAGTGTCCCAAATGCAATGATTGCCGCCACTGCATTGCGGAAAAAGGCCTTTTCCATAGTTGGAAGGTCTCCGGAAAGACGTACGAAAAAGGTCATAAGAGCAAAAAAGAAGCCTGCCATAATAATATACAAAATTCCCTGTCTTCGGTTATTCATCCTGCTCATTCCTTTCTAACCGATCGTTTGATACATTAAAATTTATTATGCGCATTTTCGCATTTTCCGTCAAGTAAAAGATGCCAGCTGTTTGCACAGCTGACATCTTATATAAAATACTATAGAGAAAGAGTATTTTGAGGGCTAAATTATACTGCCTTTTTCAGGTTTACATCCAATGTCTCACTTTCCTTGTATGGACGGAACAGTAAGTAGATAAATGCAACGATCATGATGAACGCTACAACCGTTCCAACTCCGAAAGCACCTGTTGTAAACAGTGTACCAATCTGGAAGATACAAAGTGCTACTACATAGGCAAGTAAACACTGATATCCGATTGCGATAAAGAACCATCTTGTATTGTTCATCTCACGCTTGATTGCTCCCATTGCTGCGAAACAAGGTGCACACAACAGGTTGAATACTAAGAATCCATATGCAGCGATTGGTGTCATAGCAGCTGCAAGATTGCCCCAGATCTCGGAACCATCTTCTGCAACTTCTGCAAATCCATATAACATACCAAATGTAGCTACAACGTTCTCTTTTGCGATCAGACCGGTAACGGCTGCAACTGCCATCTTCCAGCCTTCACCTGCCTGTGTCCAGCCAAGTGGAGCAAAGATCCATGCGATTGCGGTACCAATTTTAGCAAGGATAGACTCGTTTAATTCTTCGACCATTCCGAAGCTTCCGCCTTCCCATCCGAAGCTCATTAAGAACCATAAAATAATGGTTGATAAAAGGATGATTGTACCAGCCTTTTTAATGAATGACCAGCCTCTCTCCCACATACTTCTTAACACATTGCCAACAGTTGGCCAGTGATATGCAGGCAGCTCCATAACGAATGGTGCCGGGTCTCCTGCAAAGATCTTTGTTTTCTTTAAAATAATACCTGAACAGATGATTGCTGCGATACCAACAAAGTATGCACTTGTTGCAACCCATCCGGAGTTGCCGAAGAACGCACCAGCGATCATAGCGATAATTGGAAGCTTTGCTCCACATGGGACAAACGTTGTTGTCATGATTGTCATCTTACGGTCTCTGTCATTTTCAATCGTTCTGGATGCCATGATTCCTGGAACACCACATCCACTTCCGATCAGCATTGGAATGAATGATTTTCCGGAAAGACCAAATTTACGGAAGATACGGTCCATGATGAATGCAACACGTGCCATATATCCGCAGGACTCTAAGAATGCAAGGAAAATAAATAATACAAGCATCTGTGGTACGAATCCAAGTACTGCTCCGACACCGGCAACAATACCATCAAGGATCAGTCCCTCTAACCATGCAGCACATCCAATTGCATCAAGTCCACTCTGAATTGCAGGTGGGATAATCTCGCCAAATAATACGTCATTCGTCCAGTCTGTCAGGAATCCACCAACCGTAGTAATCGATACATAGTAAACAATAAACATAACAACCGCAAAGATTGGAAGTGCAAGCCAGCGATTCGTTACCACACGGTCGATCTTGTCTGATACAGACATTGTCCGTTTGTCATTTTTTGCAACGCATCCACCGATAATATTGGATATGTATACGTATCTTTCATTTGTAATGATACTCTCAGTGTCATCGTCAAATTCATCTTCCAGCTGTTTGATTTCAACAGAAACATCTGGTACTGATTTCATCTGTTCTTTGATCTTGTCATCTTTTTCCAGTAATTTAATTGCGAAGAATCTCTTCTGTTCTTCAGCAACATCAGAACCAAGCTTTGCTGCTACGTTTGCGATCACATCCTCAACTTTCGGATTGAATGCATGAACGATCTCTGCTTTTCTTCCGCTCTGTGCAAGACCAACTGCCTTTTCTGCAGCTTTCTGGATACCAGTTCCTTTTAATGCAGAAATCTCTACGACCTCGCATCCAAGTTTCTGGCTTAATTTATCGATATAAACCTTATCTCCGTTTTTCTCAACAAGATCCATCATGTTGACTGCCATGATAACCGGAATTCCAAGTTCCATGATCTGTGTAGACAGATACAGGTTACGCTCAATATTTGTTCCATCAATAATGTTGATGATTGCATCCGGTCTCTCATTGATCAGATAATTACGTGCAACCACTTCTTCCAGTGTATATGGAGAAAGAGAATAAATACCCGGAAGATCCATGATAGTTACATCTTTATGGCCCTTTAATTTTCCTTCTTTTTTCTCAACTGTTACACCAGGCCAGTTTCCTACAAACTGATTGGAACCGGTCAGTGCATTAAATAATGTTGTTTTTCCGCAGTTCGGGTTTCCTGCTAATGCAATTTTCACTGACATTTCTTAACTCCTTTTCAATTTGCCTACGCTACTTATTATTCGCTTCGGCTATTTCATGTTAGATTTTTCTAACCCACAGGCAAAAATAAAAATGATCGCTTATTCTACCTCGATCATTTCCGCATCTGCTTTTCTCAAAGATAACTCATATCCTCGAACAGTTACTTCAACAGGATCTCCAAGTGGTGCTACTTTTCTGACATAGATCTGTACACCTTTTGTAATTCCCATATCCATGATACGTCTCTTAACAGGTCCCTCGCCGTTAAGTTTTTTTGCTGTAACAGTCTCACCTACAGCCACATCTCTTAATGTTTTCATGACTTTTCCTTTCTATACCATGATTTTATTTGCCATATCCTTACCGATGGCAACGCGTGAATCTTTTACGTTCACAATCATGTTACCGCCGATCTGATTCACGACAGTCACAACTCCTCCTGGAACAAATCCCAGATTCTCTAAGAATCTTCTGGTCTCTTCTTTGCCGCCCACTCTCTTGATTGTGTTCGGTTCTCCCTCTTTTACCATTGTTAGTGGCATACTCATGACCTCTTTTCCATCCTTCTTACTCTTGCTGTTTCTTTGTTACGTAATAGTGAATTTCATTTTTCTAATCTTCGTTAGAAATCCGGTACGTTCGTTAGTATTTCTTCACGTGAGTTAGTATATGCTAACATTTTTGCAAAGTCAATCTTTTTTGTAAAATTCTTCTATTTTATTAATTTTTATTCTCAAGAAGCATTTTCTTTTATACAAAATAACAAAAAGCTTCGGAATAACTCCAAAGCTTTTTGATGAATATGTGATTTTCTTCTATCCAAGTGCAACATCCAGAATCATCATCAATACAAATCCAATCGATACACCAATGGTTCCAACATTGGAATGTTCTCCTGCCTGCGATTCCGGAATTAACTCCTCTACCACAACATAAATCATGGATCCCGCGGCAAAAGACAGAAGATACGGAAGAATCGGTGTAATCAGTCCTGTCAGAAGAATGGTAAGAAGTGCTGCGATCGGTTCCACAACACCGGATGCGGCTCCATCCAGAAAGGCCTTCGTTTTGGAAAGACCTTCACTTTTTAACGGCATGGAAATAATTGCGCCTTCCGGAAAATTCTGTATTGCAATTCCAATGGACAATGCAAATGCTCCCGCAAGACTGATGCCGGTATTACCAGCAAGTACTCCCGCAAAAACTACACCGACCGCCATTCCCTCCGGAATATTGTGAATTGTCACCGCTAGTACAAGCATTGTCGTTTTTTTTAAAGAAGCTGGCATTCCCTCCGGTTTATCGGTCTCCAGATGCAAATGCGGCACCACCGTATCCAGAAGAAGCAGGAACAAAATTCCAAGCATAAAACCAGCCGCTGCCGGAATCCATCCAATCACTCCCTGCTGCTCACTCATGTCAATCGAAGGAATCAAAAGTGACCAGATTGATGCGGCGATCATTACTCCGGAAGCAAATCCAAGCAATGCCTTTTCCACCCTCTGATCCATTTTATCTTTCATAAAAATAACCATTCCAGATCCAAGAACCGTTCCTAGAAACGGAATCAAAAGTCCTATTGCTATATTTTCCATATTTTATTCCTTTTTCTGATATTTATTTTCAAAGTCTAATACGGATAATGGTTTGTCATAATAATATCCCTGGATATAATCGCATTCATACTCACGCAACTGCTCCAGCTGTTCTTTCGTTTCAACACCTTCTGCAACCGCTGCACAGCCCAGTTCATGTGCCATACGGATTACATTCCGGATCAGGATTCCAACTTTCTCGTCTCTGCTCATCGCTCTGATAAAACTCATATCGATCTTGATTCCGTATACTCCTTCAATGGTCATCATAGATAAAGAAGAATACTCCACGCCAAGATCGTCGAGTGCAACTTTCAGTCCATGTTCTGAAAGGGAATGAATCAATTCTGCCATTCTTTTACGGCTGATACTGCTTGCCGATTCTGTTACCTCAATCTGTAACAGTTGAATGTTAAAATCGTATTTATCCACAATCTCGAATACATGCTCCTCAAATCCGCTCTCCTGCATCGTCACACGCGAAAAATTCATAGAAACCACGATATCCTGAAAAATACCAAGTACATTATTTCTCTCAAGATATTTGCAGACACTTTCCAGAATAAAGAAATCCAACTGTGCAATCAGCCCGGTTTTCTCCAGTGCAGGAATGAATTCATATGGGCTGAATACTTTACCATCTGCGTCAATCTTTCTTGCAAGCGCCTCTGCTCCGTATAAACGGTTTGTTTTTAAATCAAGCTGTGGCTGCAGGAAAAATACAAAATTACTGTCTTTTACATTATCCATAAAATAACAGATTGAATCTTTCAGATGTCTTGAGGTCTGTTCCGGATTCTGAGCATAATACTGCTGCTTATTAATGTACATCAGATGCTCTGCTTTTGTAATCAGCTCATTGAGATCGGAACAACGTTCCTCCCAGATATACCCGCAGGAAAGAATACGGTTGTTATCTTTCTTCATTTTATCTTCCAGGCTTGCTGCACGCTGCATAAATTCATCTTTATCGCAGCCCGTTTCAATCACAACAAACTCATCTCCGCTGATCCGGTAGATTACATCCTCTGAAAAATATTTTTTGAGCATATCTGCAATCTTGCGGATCATTCCATCTCCATACAGATGTCCGAAATTATCATTTACGTATTTCAGTCCATTTCCATCTCCAAAAAGAATTCCCACCTGATCGACCGTCTTCTCTGCATGATCTTCAAGATATTTTCTGTACGCATTCCGGCTGTGAAGTCCTGTCAATGAATCAAAATAGCTCATCTGGAGCAGTTCGGAAGACAATTTGCGCTTTGACAGCTCATAGGAAATATAAAATGCGGTATTGGTCAGAAATTCCTTATCGTCAATATTGCGATGCGGCTCACAGATCAAAAGACATCCTTCCGGGTCTTCTGCCGCACCAATCGGAACGGACAGGATACTTGTCACACCAAGTTCCGTCAGATATTGATGGATTGGCTTATTCTGAAGTTTCAGATCCACCTTTGCATCACGCACATAATGGAATGCATATTTCTGGAAAGCCTCCACAAAATCCTCTGTCACTTCCGGTGGAACCGTCTGCAGCAAATCTGCATAGCAGGAAATCCCTTCCCTGCATTCCTCATAAGAGAGCCGTGCTGTCCCGGTATTCTTGTTATACTCAAAGAGTCCCACGCGGTCGGCTGAGAAAAATCGAAGCAGACGTCTTAATACATGTTTCACAGAAAAACTGATATCCCGATCTCTTAACAGACTCCGGATATTCGCATTCATCATGCGTTCCCGTTCGATCAGGCCATGCTGCATGGATATATCCATAAAACATACAAAAAAACGGAGTTCATTCGCCGCAGCCTCTAGCATTTTCCCGCGAAGCAGAAACCACCGGTAAACCTCCCGATCCGTATCCAGGATGCGTACATCCTGTTCAAAGCTGCCATTCACCTCTGCTGCTTCCACAAGAAACTCTTGCATCCTTTGTTCATCCTTTGGATGCATCCGCGAAAATATCTTCTGTCCTTCTTCCAGAGTACGCTTTTCCCTTGTACAGCCCATTATATCAAAAAAAATGCTGTTAACATATTCCATGGAGATTTTTCCATTGGATATACTGAAAATACCAAGCGCTGCCGGAGCCTGATCCAGAAGTGATTCTTTTTTTTCTTCTTTGAGCTGTCTTTCCACATCATTTAGATCAGTGCCAAGCTCCTCTGAATAACCGATTGCCATCACCGGTTTTCCATTCTGGATTTCTGCCGGTTTAAAAATCGTCTGGTAATAACGATATTCCCCGTCTTTTCCACAAACCCGGAAAATATCGCTCACACGGGAAGTTGATGTTTCTACCTTCCTGTAAAGTTCTCTGAATCTCTCTTCATCTTCCGGGTGAATCCTTCCTTCGTGAATTACTGATTCCGGCACATTCTCCAGATAAACACAATCCCCATATGGGCTTGGTACATTCTGATAACGTGTCAGTGTATGGTTTCTGATGTCATATTCTACTACAGATGTATAGTTTCTTTTCTGTATGATCTCCTGGCGTTCATTCTCCAGTGAAATAATTCTGTCTCCCATTACAATCCCCATTAACTTTGTAAAAGCTGTTTTTATCCGTTGTATATCACTTCCTATTATAACCCTATTTTCCTATAAGTTCCATAGCGAAATCACCAGTTGATAAAGATTCCTCTTGCCTTTTGGCTCTGAGCATAAGGAGAAAACAATGAAAATAATTATTGCCGGAGATGGAAAAGTCGGTGCAGCAATTGCCCGTCAGCTCTCCACCGAAGGGTACGATCTGACTCTCATTGATTCCAAGCAGGAAGTTCTTGAAAATATGCAGGATCAGTATGATGTCATGACTGTTACCGGTAACTGTGCCACAATGAATATTTTAGAAGAAGCAGGCATTGAAGAAGCCAAACTTCTCATTGCTGCAACCAGCGCCGATGAAATCAATCTGCTCTGCTGTATGACTGCACATGCTTTAAACCCTGATATTCATACGATTGCCCGTATCCGTAATCCGGAATACTATACCCAGATTTTTAAAATGCGGAACACCTTTGCACTCTCTCTTGCAGTCAATCCTGAGAAAAAGGCAGCTCACCAGATGGAGCGTCTTTTAAAATTCCCCGGATTTTTAAAAAGAGAATCCTTTGCAAAGGACCGTGTGGAGATTGTAGAACTTCGGATTGATGCAAACAGCAAATTGAACCATGTTACGCTTGCTGACCTTGACTCCATTGTAAAATGCAAGGTTCTGATCTGCGTTGTTCTTCGGAACGGACAGGCAATCATGCCGGATGGTAATTTCACCTTTTAGGAGGATGACCGTGTATTTGTTACGGCTCCTACAAACGTCCTGGCAATCCTGTTAAAAAATCTTGGAATTATTACGCACAAAGTCAACCGCGTCATGCTTGCCGGTGGTGGCCGCGTTGGTTATTATCTGGCAGAAAGCCTTTTAAAAAGCGGCATTCATGTTCAGATCATTGAAAAAGACCGTGAGCGCTGTGAAGTACTCTCTACTTTATTACCAAATGCAGATATCATCTGTGGAGACGCAAGCAGTCATGCACTGTTAGAAAGCGAAGGCGTATCGGAATGTGATGCACTGATTTCCATGACCGGAATCGATGAGATTAATATCATCATTTCACTTTTTGCAAACGAGATTGGAATTCCACATATCATTACAAAAATCGGACATTCCGAAAATACAGCCATTCTCAATCATCTTCCAGTTGGAAGTGTGATCTGTCCGAAGGACCTGTGCTGCAACGCAATTGTCCGATATGTCCGTGCCATCCGCAATCAGTCCGGAGCAGCGGTCTCTGTACACTCGATTGCCAACGGACTTGCTGAGGCAAGTGAATTCGTAGTAGATCCAAATACCAGACACTGTGGCGTTCCACTGAAAGATCTGCATCTGAAAAAGGGTACTCTGATCGTATGTATCTCCCACAATGGAAAAACAGAGATTCCAAATGGTGACTCTTTCTTTCAGGTTGGAGATACTGTCATTATTGTCACCGAAGCAGAACGTGTACTTCTTCAGATGAACGATATATTCGAGTAAAGGGGAATGATGATGAATTACAAAAAGATTGACCGTTTCCTTTCCGGAATTATGATACTGGAAGCGGTATTTATGATTCCTGCACTTTTGATCTGTCTGTATGACAATGACGTACATGTTGCCCTCTGTTTTCTGGCGGCAATCGCGATTGCTGTTTTGTTTACGGGAATTCTAAGACTGCTCGGAAAACGCCCACAGAAAGGATTCCATTCGAGAGAGGGACTTGTATGTGTATCTTCAAGCTGGATACTGATGAGTCTGGTCGGCTGCCTTCCTTTTTATTTTTCAAGGCAGATTCCATCCTTTGTTGATGCACTCTTTGAGATCGTATCCGGTTTTACCACAACCGGAGCCAGTATCCTGCCTGATGTCGAGGCTCTTTCCCGCGGACTGTTATATTGGAGAAGCTTCAGTCACTGGCTGGGAGGAATGGGAGTTTTAGTGCTTCTCATGGTGTTCCTGCCAAAAAGCGATCACAATACTGGATCTACAATCCATCTGCTCCGCGCAGAAAGCCCGGGACCGACCGTTGGAAAACTGGTGCCGCGCATGAAACAGACGGCACTGGTTCTGTACGGTATCTATGTCTCACTTACCGTTTTGAACTTTCTGTTTCTTCTGGCCGGCGGCATGCCTTTGTTTGATTCGGTCTGTACAGCACTTGGAACAGCCGGAACCGGTGGATTTGGCATAAAATCAGACAGTATGGCCGGCTACAGTCCATATCTGCAGAATGTTACAACCGTATTTATGATGCTGTTCGGTGTAAACTTCAGCTGTTATTATCTGCTTTTAACACGCCACTTTCTAAACGTATGGAAGGATGAAGAGCTTAGAGCTTATATCGGTGTTTTCCTTGCTTCTACCGCATTGATCACCTGGAATATCCTTCATCTGTATTCCGGTGTTCAGGAGAGCTTAAGGCATGCTGCCTTCCAGGTTGCAACCGTAATGACCACAACCGGATTTGCGACTACGGATTTCGATCTGTGGCCAAGTTTTTCGAAAGGACTGCTGCTTTGTCTGATGTTTGTTGGTGCAAGCGCCGGAAGTACCGGCGGAGGATTAAAATTCCAGAGACTTCTTCTCTTATTAAAAAATCTTCGCCGTCATGTACATCAGACATTGTACCCAAACAAAGTACAGATTGTACGTATGAACGGACAGCGGGTCAATGAAAAAGTGTTAAACGACACCAACCTGTATCTGATCGGATATGCTTTGATCGTTGTATTCAGTTTTATTCTGATCTCAATCGATAACTTCTCGATCACCACAAACTTTTCAGCTGTGGTAGCCTGCTTTAACAATATCGGACCAGGTTTTGATGTCGTCGGTCCGACTGGAAACTTTGCCGGATACAGTGCCTTTTCCAAACTGGTTCTGATCTTTGACATGCTTGCAGGACGTCTTGAAATCCTGCCAATGCTCGGACTGATCAGTTTCAGTACCTGGAAACGAAAATAACAATAGCTATATTTCCAATGACAAAACGGGATGCAATACCACAATGATATTGCATCCCGTTTTTCTTATTATCCGAGGATCTTCTTTAAATCTTCTTCCGGTGTGGATATTGGTGAAATGTGATAGTTTTCAACCAGAAAATCCAATACATTTTTCGAAATAAACGCAGGGAGTGTCGGTCCAAGATAAATATTTTTGATTCCAAGATGAAGCAGTGTGAGGAGAATACATACCGCCTTCTGCTCATACCATGACAGAATCATGGAAAGCGGAAGTTCGTTTACTCCACATTCAAATGCCTCTGCAAGTGCTACTGCAACCTTGATTGCACTGTATGCATCATTACACTGTCCCATATCCATGATTCTCGGAAGACCACCGATCGTTCCAAGATCCAGATCATTGAAACGGTATTTCCCGCATGCAAGCGTAAGGATGATGGAATCTTCCGGTGTCTGCTTTACAAACTCAGTATAATAATTTCTTCCCACTCTTGCTCCATCACAGCCTCCTACAAGGAAGAAATGACTGATATCGCCTTTCTTTACTGCATCGATCACCTGATCAGCAACACCAAGAACGGTTCCATGTCCAAATCCAACCATAAGTTCCGTTCCACCGTTGATTCCAGTCTGCTGCACATCCTCTTTGTATCCACCAAGCTCAAGTGCTTTTTCAATCACTGGTGTAAAATCTTTATCCTCTCCAATGTGTACCATTTCCGGATACGAAACTACTTCGGTTGTAAATACGCGGTCTGCATAACTTGGTTTTACCGGCATCAGACAGTTAGTTGTATATAATACAGCCCCTGGAATTGCATCAAATTCCTTCTGCTGATTCTGCCATGCAGTTCCGAAATTGCCCTTTAAATGACTGAATTTTTTCAGTTCCGGATACGCATGTGCAGGAAGCATTTCTCCATGTGTATATACATTGATTCCTTTGCCTTCTGTCTGCTCTAATAATTTTTTCAGATCATACAGATCATGACCTGTGATCACAATAAATGGTCCTTTTTCAATCTTTTTGGATACCTTGGTCGGTTCCGGAGTTCCAAATGTCTCTGTGTTGGCACGATCCAGAAGTTCCATGCATTTCAAGTTGACTTCTCCGACTTCAAGCACAACCGGAAGCAGATCTCCCATTTCCAGATCATAGCTGATTACCGCAAGTGCTTTATAGAAAAATGCGTTGACCTGTGCGTCCTCATATCCAAGCACCATCGCATGATATGCATAAGCTGCCATTCCACGGATACCGAATAAGATCAGGGATTTCAGGGAACGGATATCCTCATCCGCTTCCCAGATTGTTTTCATATCAAATTCATCTGTATTTCCACAACGTGACATACATGCGGCACAGTTTGGTACAATGCGGTTCTTCTCTTCCTCAACTCTTTTTATCATATCTTTTAATGTTTCATCATTAAAATTCACATTTGTGATCGTTGTAAAAAGTCCTTCAATGATTACTTTCGTTGTCTGCTCTGTATATGGATTATTCTCACATGCTTTTGCAAGACCGATCAAAGCTCCCGTCAGTTTATCCTGAAGACCGGCTGTTGCCGCACTCTTTCCACATACCCCTGCTGCCCCGGTACATCCGGTGCATCCTGCAGTTTGCTCACACTGAAAACAAAACATCTGATTACTCATAAATTTATTTCCTCCACTTATTTGCGCTTTTTGTTTATTGATAAAAATGAATCATCTTTGTTACTGCCTCATTATACTTGCGCACGCCACAACATTCTGTTGTAAAACCAACAAATTATATTTTTTTCAAAAATAAAACCACCGGCAGTCATTTCAGATCTGCCGGTGGCGTATTGTATAACTATATGTTAGGAAGGAACTAATTTAATTTCCAGATTTCGTCATTGTACTGAGCAATTGTTCTGTCAGATGAGAAGAAACCTGCTTTGCTGATGTTTAAGAGAACTTTCTTAGCCCATGTCTTACGGTCTTCGTAATCCGCATATGCTCTCTCTTTTGTAGCAACATAGCTTTCAAAGTCTGGGAATGTCATGAACCAGTCTTTGTTCAGTAATTCATTGTAAAGACGCTCTAAATTCTCTCTGCATCCAACAGCCATAACCTGATCACTTACGATAAAGTCAACTGCTTTCTTAAGAGCTGCATCTTTCTCATAGTAATCTTTTGAGCAGTAATCTCCTCTTTCATAACGGGCAATTACAGTCTCTGAAGACTCACCAAATGTGTAGATATTATCTTCTCCTACAAGCTCTGCGATCTCAACGTTTGCACCATCCATAGTTCCGAGTGTAAGCGCACCGTTTAACATGAATTTCATGTTACCTGTTCCGGATGCTTCTTTTGAAGCAAGTGAGATCTGCTCAGAAATATCACATGCAGGGATCAGTTTCTCTGCTAATGTTACATTGTAATTTTCAACCATGAATACTTTCAGGTATGGGCTTACTTCCGGATCATTGTTAATGATCTGCTGTAAGCAGAGGATCAGATGAATGATATCCTTTGCAATTACATATGCTGGAGCTGCTTTTGCACCAAAGAATAATGTGATCGGTCTTGCCGGTTTCTTTCCTTCTTTGATCTCAAAGTATTTGTGGATGATGTAAAGAGCATTCATCTGCTGTCTCTTGTACTCATGAAGTCTCTTGATCTGGATATCATAGATAGAGTTATCATCAATATCCATTCCCTGAGTTGCTTTTAAGTAATTCTTTAAATCAGCTTTCTTGCCGGATTTTACTGCAAGCAGTCTGTCTAATACTGCATCGTCATCCATGAAGTTTGCTAATTTTTCTAATTCATTTGCATCCTTTTTCCATCCATCTCCGATCAGGTCTGTGATCATTGCGGATAATTCCGGATTACATGCCATTAACCAACGGCGGAATGTAATACCGTTTGTCTTGTTGTTAAATCTTTCCGGATATAACTTGTAGAAGTTATTTAACTCTGTATTTTTCAGGATCTCTGTGTGAAGGTATGCAACACCGTTTACACTGTATCCATAGTGGATATCCATATGCGCCATATGTACAAGACCATCTTTGATGATGTATGTGCTTTCATCCGATACTTTCTGACGTACACGGTTATCTAACTCACGGATAATCGGCATAAGCTGTGGAACTGCCTTCTCAAGGAAGTAGATTGGCCATTTCTCGAGAGCTTCTGCAAGGATTGTATGGTTTGTGTATGCACATACCTTAGATACGATCTCGATTGCCTCATCCATTACAATTCCTCTTTCCTGTAACAGACGAATCAGTTCCGGAATTACCATAGATGGATGTGTATCATTGATCTGGATTGCTGCATAATCTGCAAGGTCATGTAAGTTAGATCCCTTTGCAACACACTCGTCTAATACAAGTCTTGCAGCGTTGCTTACCATGAAGTACTGCTGATATACACGAAGTAAACGACCCTTCTCGTCAGAATCATCCGGATATAAGAATAATGTCAGGTTCTTTGCGATCTGGTCTTTATCAAAATCAATTGTGTCACCAACGATAGACTCGTCAACAGACTCAATATCGAAAAGACGAAGTCTGTTTGTACGGTTGTTGTAACCTACAACATCGATATCGTATAATCTGGACTGTACATTAAATCCACCAAACTGTACTGTGTAAGAAATGTCAGATTTTGTAAGCCAGCTCTCGTCTGTGATCCATGGATTTGGAGTTTCTTTCTGAAGGTTGTGATCAAAAACCTGTTTGAAAAGTCCATAATGATAGTTCAGTCCAACACCGTCTCCGTTTAAGCCAAGTGTTGCAACAGAATCCATGAAACATGCAGCAAGACGTCCAAGTCCACCGTTTCCTAAAGATGGCTCTAATTCGATCTCCTCGATATCCCCAATCGCCTTGCCGTTATCAGCTAACTCTTTTTTGATATCCTCATAAATTCCTAAGTTAATCAGGTTGTTTGATAATAATTTACCAATTAAGAACTCTGCAGAAATATAATATAATTTCTTCTTTCCATCATTTGAGATCTTATCCTCTGCCATTTTCTTTGTCATTTCAAGTAAGCAGTAGTAAATCTCTTCGTTAGAGCATTCTGCAATGCCTCTGTGGTACTTGTTTTCAATAGCCTGTGCTAAAGTCATATTTTTTCCCTCCAAGTTTATATTCTTAAACTATGTGTTTCCCTGTTATGCTATGAGTATAGGACAGTTTTGTATTATTTTCTTGTCAAATACCCTCAAAAAGTAGTACAATCCTATCATAATGTATCTTTCCATGAAATTTACCAGTTCCTTTCCATGTAGCCCGAATACATAGTAAAGGCAGGCACGCTCCCGCTGCTCATTCGCTGGCAGCGGTACATAAGCGACCAAAATACGGTCGCTAAGTACCGGCCGCTCTGAAGCACCTGCCTATTACTATGTATTTGTTCTACATGTAACCTTCAACTTTATAAATTTTACTATGCAGATACAATTATGATACGACGAGGGCGAAAGTATGAATATTCTAGAATATGAAAATTATCACGAGACAAAAACACATGGCGATATTGTCTTTCCGTATAATACCTATCTTTGTTCGATTCCTTTGGATTTTCCAAGGGTTCCGCTGCACTGGCACGATGACATCGAACTTATCTATATAAAGAAAGGGTCAGGACAGGTAACGGTTGATTTCCGGCAATATAAGGTTTCCGGTAATACTATTGTGCTGATTCTTCCCGGGCAGCTCCACTCGATCGAACAGTTAGAGGACTGCAGTATGGAGTATGAGAATATCATTTTCCATCCCAATATGTTTCTCACCAAAAAAGCCGATACCTGCAGTACCGACTTTCTTTTTCCACTATTGGATGGAAAGATCACTGTTCCAACCATTTTTACACCTGTTTATCCTTATTATGAAGATATTGCAGCACCGATCGATGCCTGTGATGAGATCTGTAAGACCAAGCCTCAGGGATATGAACTTTATATCAAAAGCCAGCTTTATCAGTTTTTCTTTGTTCTGGATAACCGCTGCCGAAACCTTGTTCAGCCAAAGAAAAGCAATAAATCCCTAGATAAGATTAAAATTGTCCTGAAATATATCGAAAATAATTATATGGATAAAATTCCAATCGCAGATATTGCGGAAGTTGCCGGTTTCTCTGAATCTCACTTTATGCGCTATTTCAAGGAGACTATGGGAACCTCCTTTGTAGATTATCTAAAGGAATACCGGCTTACGATGGCCTCCCGGCTTCTTGTCGCATCCGACTCCGCAATCCTTGACATTGCAGCAGAGGTTGGTTTTGAAAACCTTTCTTATTTCAATCGGGCTTTTAAACAGAAATATCAGATGACGCCAAGTGCCTTCCGCCGTGAAAATGTAAGAGCATAAATCTTTTACAGGAAATATCCAATGTATCCTGCGGCGATTCCAAAGATTGCACCGGCGATTACATCCTTTGGAAAATGAACCCCTGCAAAAACACGCACAACAGCAAGCAGAATTCCAAGGACAAAAATAATTCCTCCCAAAACCGGAACCGGACACACTGCAAAAAATGTCATGGCAATAATAAAAACCGAAAAAACATGTCTGCTCGGAAACGATCTGCCTCTTGTATCTTTTGCAATGACCGGTGGAATATCAAATACCTCATAGGGTCTTTTGGCATTCACAAGATTACGAAAAGTGGTAAGTATGATAAAGGAATTAAACGGAACAAGAATTGCCTTTATCAGCGACTGTTCCTGATTCCGAAAAAGCCACAAAAGAAGTGCCGGATACGACACAAATACAAGTCCTGTCAATATGCGATTACAGATGTGAATCATAGCAGCACGCTTTGGATTGCTTCGAAGCGGCTCTGTGATCCGGATATATGTCTCTTTCGTCATCTCTTTCTCCCTGTCAGTAACTACATCAAATATAAATTACATATTGCTATAATTTTTTTCAATTGTCAAATAAAAAAATCCCTCTCTTATCTGACATATCAATTACTGTCCGATAAAAGAGGGGCTTTTTCGTCATCTAACGATTTCCGTTTGCATCGTTATTGTCTGTATTCCCATTGGTATTATTAGTGTTATTATCCATATTGTTCTCGTTGTTTGTTCCGGTCATATCCTCAACACCGTCTACAACAGCATCTCCAGCATTCTCTACGCCATCGACGATGTTATCTCCCATGTCCTTGATATCATTGCCGACATTGCTGCCATCATTGTTTGTGTCATTCTGATTATTGTCACGATCATTGTTTGTATTGTTCTTTTTGTTCGTGTCCTTTGTCGTTCCATTCGTATTGTTCGTCGTTCCGTTTGTGTTGTTTGTACGATTATTCTCCGTATTGATCTCGGTTCCATTGTTATCGTTATTGGTTCCACATGCGGTAAACGTGGACAGACTGCCTGCAAGCAGACAGGCCATCAGAAAAAGTCTTGCTTTTTTCATTTTATCCTACTCCTTTCATGATCAGCTATTACGAAGCCTGCTCATAGTATTTTCAGAATTTCTTCTTTTATGCATCTGCTGCATCACTTCTCTTATTTTTTCATTTTCGGATTAACGATAAGGGATGCAATATAAGAAAATACCAGTGCTGCCGACACTCCGACTGCACATGCTTTAAATCCTCCCATGAAAATACCGATAAATCCATTTTCATCGACCGCTTCTTTCACGCCTTTCCAAAGCGTATTTCCAAAACCAAGAAGCGGAACGTTCGCTCCGGCTCCTGCCCATTCCGAGAATGGTTCATAAATCTGCAGAGCTCCGAGAACTGCCCCTGTACATACAAGAAGAACCATAATTCGTCCTGGCATCATTTTTGTTTTTTCCATTAAAAGCTGAACAATGGCGCAGATTACGCCTCCAACCCAGAAAGCATTCCAATAATCCATTAGTTTACCTTCCTTTCCACATATTCCATAACCACCCCATGTGAAATTCCTGGTACTGGCTGCCCTTCGTTAAAGCTGACTGTCGATAAAAGGGCTCCAGTCGGGCAAAACAGAATTCTTTTTAACTCACCGCGTTCCATACGTTTTAAATAGTGCGCACTCAGCGTTGCCGCAGAGCACCCACATCCCGATCCTCCTGCACCGGTATTTTGCACAGAATCATCAAAGATCTGGATTCCACAGTCTTCATGCTGGTTTGAAATATCAAATCCCCGTTCTTTAAGCAGACGGATCAGTATTTCTTTTCCAACCGTTCCAAGATCTCCTGTAATGATCCGGTCATAATCTTCCGGTTTTCTGTCAAAATCTTTTAAATTCTGTTCAATCAGATCTGCTGCCGCAGGCGCCATTGCAGCTCCCATGTTCATGGAATCTTTGATTCCGTAATCCACAATTTTTCCCGTGGTAATACCGGTTATTGCAACGCACGGTGTTACAGACAGATGTTCTCTTTCCTGATGCCCGGCAAGTACAAAGGCTCCACTTCCTGTAACCGTCCAGGTAGCTGATAAGGGCCTTTGATTGGCATATTCCAGGGGAAAACGAAACTGTTTCTCCGCACTCGCAAAATGGCTTGATGTTACTGCCACAACATGATCCGCATACCCCGCTGCCACACACATGGCTGCAAGGGATAAGGATTCTCCACATGTAGAACACGCCCCATAAAGTCCAAAGATCGGAATATCAAAATCCATAAGTCCAAAAGAAGATGCAATATTTTGCCCCAGCAGATCCCCTGCAAAAATATAGCGGATGTCTTCCGGCTTCATATCCGCCTTCCCAAGAGCAAGTGTCACTGCTTCTTTCTGGAGCGCACTTTCCGATTCTTCCCACGTATCCTGTCCAAATTTATCATCCGCACCAATCATATCAAATTCATCGGACAATGGTCCTTGTCCTTCTTTTGTTCCAACGATCGAAGCACTGCTTACAATAAAAGGAGCCTCCGCAAAACGGAGGCTCTGTGCACCAATTTTCTGATCCATACACATACTCCTTTTCTTTTTGACAAGTATGTGTAAAAAATGGTTTTCTATTCAGATTTATTTTCCATCGTAAGAAACAACGGAAGCAAGATCATATTTTGCAAGTTTCTTACGTCCTTCTAATCCGGCAAGTTCGATTAAAAAGATCATTTTGACAACTTCGCCACCGAGCTGTTCTACAAGTTTTGCAGCAGCTTCCATAGTTCCACCGGTTGCAATCAGATCATCCACTAAAACAACTTTCTGACCCGGTTTGATTGCATCCTTATGTATTTCAATAGTTGCCTGTCCATATTCAAGATCATAAGACTGGGAAACTGTCTCACATGGAAGTTTTCCTGCTTTACGTACTGGAACAAATGGTTTTCCAAGTGCATATGCGATTGGCATACCAAAAATAAATCCTCTGGATTCCGCTCCGGCAATCACATCAAAATCAACTCCATCAAGGAGCTTTACCATCTCATCAATACTGAGCTTTAACCCTTCTGCATCCTGCAGAACACTTGTTACATCTCGAAAAATAATTCCAGGTTCCGGGAAATCCGGTATACTTCTAATGTAATCTTCCACTTTTTTCATGTTTTGAACGTCCTTTCTGTAAACGGCCCGGAAATCATTGTACCGAGAGATTCCGTTTCTTATCCTAACGGAATAATTATAAACCAAAACACAGGAAATGCAATTACTTTTCAACATTTTCCCTTTGAAGTTCTGCCTTCATACTTCTTTTATCCTCATACATACGATGATCTGCTTCATTATAGATTCTATGTATGTCCTGTTCATCCTCGAGTTCGCTGCTGCAGACATACCCAATCGCCGAACTTAACTGGACATGCGAATTGGATGCATTTTCCTTCTCCATGTTCGCCCGCAGGCGTTTCACAAGCTGCCTGGTTTTCTTTTCATCTGAAAATGGTAAAAGCACCATAAACTCATCTCCACCAAATCTGGCTTTGAGAGCTTCCTCTGGAAACGTATCATTTAAAACTCCTGCAAAACATTTCAAAAGTTCATCTCCTCTTTCATGTCCATAACAGTCATTATAATGCTTCAAAAGATTCAGATCCATACTGATCAATGCGAATTGTCTGCATTCCCTCTGATATTGTTCAAGCGTCTCATCACATTTTCTTCGATTAAAGAGGCCTGTCAGTTCATCGGTATATGCCATCTTTTCCAGCAATGTCTGCTGTGCCTGTCGGAAAAGTCCCCTTTTAATATGTCCGGTATAGTCCAGCATTAAAAATCCAACTACTGCCAGTGCCCCAAAACATAATGTGCTGTTATACTGATTTCCTTCAAAATGCCGGATATATTTGTCTACATTATAACGGATCAGCTCAAACAAAATAAAAACAAGAACTATGCTGACTCCACTTCTTAATCCTCTGACCCGGCTTCCTTTTTTCTTCAGGCTCACGATTGCAAGCACAATCACGAAAATAATATCCAGCATCATGACGACATGTGCAAACACCAGAAACGCAGGAAAATGGATATAATTTAACAGTTGCGCAGCCAATGCATATAAAAAAAATGCAATCTGCACAATCAAAAGCATCCAATATGATCCCAGTAACCATTTTCCCATACTCTTTTCATGCACCGGTTCATAAAAATATAAAAGCATCGGAATCGGCAGCGCATATACGCAAAGATATTCCATGTAAACCTTTACTTTCAGATCCTGTGTAAAATATGAGATCAGATCATTGTTGCATAATGTCCAGCATCCGATCAGCAGAGAAAACAGGGCAATATAAAATAACCTTGCAAAAGAAATATCCCTCACAATCATAACTGTCGTGATCAGTCCAACCAAAATTCCAAACACGATCAGAAATAATGCAATTGCAAGCCTGATCCGGTCTCCCGACATGACCTGTTGCAACATATTCCTTTCATTTGCAATCCTCATGGACTGAATTCCGGTAAATGCATTATTTTCCGATACTGTCAGTACAATACGGATCTCATGGCCCTGATACCCCTGAGGAAGCGGAATATACTGGTATCCATATCCAAGAAGTTTTCCCTCTTTGTAGTCCTCACGTCCATAACCATAGATCATCGCGTTGTTCATATAAACTTCCACGACAGAATGGATTGAGTACATGCGAAGAACCGGATTCTGTACTCTGACTTTCCGGTTCAACACTCTTGTAAGCTGGATTACATCCCCTTTGTTCGTAACCGGAAATGTAAAATTGCTCAACGTGACATCTTTATATTGTTTTCCATTAATTTCAACTTCCCAATGATCATTAAGTTCTTCATAATCCGGCTGCAGTTTTCGTTCACTGGTGTATGTCAAAAGCAGGAATACAATCACCGCAAGTGCCAGAAATGACACTGCGGCAATCGTATAATTTTTAAAATTTTTTCTACCTTTTCTCACCTTTCATTCCCCATATCGTTCTCAATTATCTTCGATAATATGCCCCGCCTGAATGTTCTTTTGCAGAAATTCCTCCTTCGCATACTCCCAGATCTGCTCCGAGCCCTTTGCGGTTCTTTCATTTCTTTTCAGTATCTGTGAAAGTTTTACCTGATGTTCATCCCAGGATAATCCATTCGACGCATCATTCAGCATCATCGGCTGGATATTGTCCATGGTTCTTGCAAATATTGCTTCCGGAGTCTGTTGTGCTTCAAATTCTTCCCAGAGTGCATACATTTTATCTGCCTGATCATCTGGAAGAAGGTGGAAAATCCGGTCTGCTGCTTTCCGTTCCCGCTCTTCCTGAGTCTTTTTCCCTTCCGGATCATAAGCATATGTATCGCCTGCATCAATTTCCACAATGTCATGAATCAAAAGCATCGTCACGGTTTTTAAAACGTCAATCTCTTCGTTTGCATATTCGCTCAGAAGAACTGTCATAATCGCCATATGCCAGGCATGCTCAGCGTCATTTTCCTTTCTGCTCGCATCCGCAAGATAGGTCTGACGAAAAATCTCCTTTTCTTTATCAATTTCCTTAAAAAAGGCAAACTGCTGTCTCAAACGTTCTTTATCCATTTCTATCCTTTCCTTCCGGATTGTGCTATTTAATCTTCTTCAAATCCGATGTCACCTTCACAACATCTCTTACTGTCAGTATTCCATCAGAAACTGTAAAACGGATGTCGTATCCCGAAAATTCCATTCCATATACATAATCCGGTTTCTTATTATACGCTGCTCTTGGATCCTGCCCCAGCACATGCAATACTGCGTCCTGAAGTGTCTCTGGAATCTTCGCTTTTAATTTCTCCGGAAAAACAACCTGAATGTGATCCCCTTTATGCTCTTCTGCAAAACTACCCTTTGCATCCGGGTGCGAATCCGTATATGGAAGATATGGTTTAATGTCGTAAATCGGTGTTTTGTCCATAAGATCCGCCCCGGATACTACAAGAACCGGACCAAGAGTCTCATCAATCCGTACTTCTTCCAGCTTTACCGAAGAAAGACCGATGGAGTTTGGACGAAAAGGCGCTCTTGTTGCAAAAACGCCTTTTTTCACTTTTCCTCCCAGTCTTGGCGGACAGACCATCGGTACAAATCCATTCTGTTTTGCCTTTGAAAAATTCCATAGTAACCACAGATGTGAAAATTCCTCAATGCCACGGATTGCATCCGGATTACGGAACTCCGGTTCAAATATGATAGTCCCACGAAGCTGCGGCACAAGCCCGCTCTGTCTCGGAATTCCAAACTTCTCCGGAAATTCCGTATGGATTGTCGCAATTGTCACTAATTCTGGCATGTTTTATCCTCTTTTAACCTTTTTCTCTATCATATCACGAATTCCGATATTCCACAGGGGTCATATTATATTTTTTCTTAAATGTACGGTTAAAATGCTCCACACTCTGATATCCAACAGACAACGCAATATTCTCAACTGCCATATTTCCGTTTTTTAAAAGTGTTCTTGCCTTTTTCATCCGGATATTCTGAACAATCTCTCCAAATGTTTTTCCTGATTTTTCTTTCATGTATTTCGATACATATGGCTCCGAGAGATGGAAATGTTCTGCAAGATCTTCTAAGGTTATATTTTTGTAATTTGCCTGAATATAATTTTTCATTTCAACAAGACGTTCATCCTGAATCGATTCGTCAGCCTTGATTGCAGGAAGCTGGTTTACGGCCACAACCAACGCATTGATCGAAGATTTGATGATGTCATCATCAATTCCTGCGCCCCAGTACATTTTGTCATCACAGGTAATGCCTACATAGGACATCGCTTTGGAAGATGACCCCTGTGACAACGCGTGTTCTTCATATACAGAAAGCTCATAACTTACGCCAAAATAATCTTTGATAATATTGCTGACCGCATCCAGACGTCCGTTTCCAAGTGCATCTACAATACGGCTCTGTCCACCATGGGTAATGGTTGCCTCTGCCATAATTCCATCAATCTGTTTGAAATGACACTCTTTAATCTGGAAATATGGCTGTGTATTGACATATTTCTCCTCGAAGATCTCGTAAACCCACTGTGGAGAAAGTTCTTTATGTTCTTCATCGGAAACATGTTTCACAAGATAGCCTACTTCTTCACGCATTTTCTCCGGAATGGAAATTCCAAAGTTCTGTTTCAGTACATAGTTTACGCCACCACGTCCGGACTGACTGTTAATACGGATAACATCCGAATCATAGGTTCTTCCGACATCAACCGGATCAACTGGCAGATATGGAACCGACCATTTGTAAAGTTTTTTCTCCTCACGCCATGCCATACCTTTGGCGATCGCATCCTGATGTGATCCGGAAAAGGCAGTAAACACAAGATCCCCGGAATACGGCTGCCTTGGATCCACATGCATTCTGGTGAATGTTTCATACTTCTTGCGGATTTTCGGAATATTGGAAAACTCCAGTTTTGGATCTACCCCATGCGAATACATATTCATCGCTAAGGTAATAATATCTACGTTTCCAGTGCGTTCTCCGTTTCCAAACAAGGTTCCTTCAATACGGTCTGCACCGGCAAGCACGCCCAGTTCTGCCGTTGCGACACCACATCCTCTGTCATTATGAGGGTGAAGGCTTAATGTAACTGCATCTCTGTATTTCAAATGTTTATTGATATACTCCACCTGCGTTGCGAAAACATGTGGCATTGCATTTTCCACCGTGGATGGAATGTTGATGATTGCTTTATTGGAAGCTTTCGGCTGCCATACATCCAGTACTGCGTTGCAAACCTCTACCGCATAATCCACTTCCGTCCCTGAAAAACTCTCAGGACTATACTCAAATGAGAAATTACCATCCGTCTGATCTGCCAGTTCTTTTAATAAAATTGCTCCATCGACGGCAATTTTTTTAATCTGCTCTTTGCTCTTTTTAAAAACCTGTTCTCTCTGTGCTACCGAAGTAGAATTGTACAAATGAATAACTGCATGTGGCGCACCTTTTACTGCTTCAAATGTCTTCTTAATAATATGCTCTCTCGCCTGAGTCAGAACCTGAACAGTCACATCATCCGGAATCATATTCCGCTCGATCAGTGCTCTCATGAAATTATATTCTGTCTCTGATGCAGCCGGAAATCCAACTTCAATTTCCTTAAATCCGATCTCAACAAGCATCTGGAAAAATGCCAGCTTCTCATCCAGACTCATCGGCTCGATCAACGCCTGATTGCCATCCCGCAAATCTACAGAACACCAGATTGGAGGAGTATCTATGTGATCCTTCTTCACCCAATCGTATGTGCATTCCGGCGGCATAAAATATGTTCGTTCGTATTTATCGTAACCTTTCATAAATCCAACTCTCCTTATTCTAAATAAATTTCATCTACTAATTTGATTTAATTTATTCTATCACATAAGAGTTGTCCATACCATGATTAAATTTAATCATTTTAATTGATTTTATTTATTTTATTAGTATTTGTTTTAATCTTTCATCTTCTACAATAAGTTTCTTCGCAGCATTCCGATATGTTTCTTCATGCAGATAAGTATGTCGAAACGGTTTGATCGATGGTGCAAGATCCACAGCTTTTAAGAAATCCTCCTGCCGCATCTGCAGTGTCTTCGCATAATCCCAAAATCCGGTTTCACTCAGCACAGTATTCACACGTATATAACGATGATCCTGAACTTTACTCATAATGTACGTGGCAATTCCGACCTGAATACCGTGCAATTGTGGAGTCTCCAGAATCTTATCCAGTGCATGGGAGATCAGATGCTCACTGCCACTTGTCGGGGCACTGCTTCCCGCGATCTCATTCGCTATACCACTCATCGCAAGAGAGTCCACAAGTTCTTTCAGGAAAATTTCATCTTTGATATTTTCATATGGTGTGCGCACAAAGCTGTTTACTGCCTTTTTGGCGATCATAACAGCAAAATCGTTCACTTCACTATATCCACATTTTTCTTCATATATCCAGTCGTACAGCGCTGTAATCTTCGAGATCATATCCCCGATACCGGAATAAATAAACTTATCCGGTGCTGTCCGTATTACTTCCGTGTCAACAATAATGCCATATGCCAGTTTTGCCGGCACCGATGTCCGCTTCCCATGTACCAGCAAAGAAGCACTTGCGCTTGAAAAGCCATCACTTGAACTTGATGTTGGAACACTGATAAATGGAATATTTCTTAAAAAAGCAGCATATTTTCCTGCATCGATCACCTTGCCACCGCCAATAGACACAACTGCCTGCGTTTTATTCGGCATAGAAAATGCCAATGTAATAATGTCATCGATATCCACTGTATCCAGCTCACTGTACTCCAATACTTTGATTCCCTGCTCTTTCAAAGATCGCATGACACGTTCGCCAAACAGATCGATCAATCCATTTCCAAGAAAAATAACAATCTGCTCAAGTCCTTCCGTTTTCAAATAACTTCCAATCTTATTCAACGTACCTTTGCCAACTTTCAAAATTGCTGGTACCGAAATTGCTTTTCCAGTCTGCATGATATTCGCTCCCTTGTCTTATTTGTAATCTTGCCTTATTTGTAATCTTACCTTATTTATAACATTACTTTTTATTTTACTTCTTTTTGCCGGATTTACAACATAAGCATTGGAATTTCTTTGCATATACAGTGTTTACTTTATAATCCAATAGATCAGCCCAAGAAGCCAGCTTGAGAATATACCATAAAGAATGACCGGTCCTGCGATTGTAAATATTTTTACTCCGATTCCAAATACCTGTCCTTCTTTTTTAAATTCAATGGCCGGAGCC
This sequence comes from Roseburia porci, assembly GCF_009695765.1. Lineage (GTDB taxonomy): Bacteria > Bacillota > Clostridia > Lachnospirales > Lachnospiraceae > Roseburia > Roseburia porci. The sequence goes on along the minus strand of NZ_VUNI01000029.1, from coordinate 1,463 downwards.
GCCACACCATTTGCAAAACCAGTAATCGGAACAAGCGCACCTGCACCTCCCCAGTTCGCCAGAGACGGATACCAGTTTAGGCTTGTAAGTACAATGCTGCACAATACCAGTATCATGGAGCACCAGGCGGCAGCCTCCTGCTTATCCAGTCCAAAATTATATTTTGCAATATTGGTAATGATCTGCCCGATCAGACAAATCCCGCCTCCAAGCACAAATGCTTTTACCATATTTACCCCAAGATTATGCGTCGGCGTTACCTGTTTTACATAATCATTGTATGCCTGATTTCTTTCCTCTGTTGTGCTTTCCGGATCTGTAATCGTCTCTATACTTTTATCTATCATTGCTTTTGTCTTATCATCTTTTTCTTCCATATTTGCCATTTCATCAGCCTCCTTACCTTTGTGCATTATCTTTATGCATTATAAAGTATGTCAGCTTTTTACATTTTCTATGCCCGCATAAAACCTTTAAAAAATATGTTCATTTTTCAGTCTGCAATGAACAGAAAAATAAGCTGTTTTTCGTGGTCTGCCATAGACTGTCATGAAAATTGATTATTCTTCGGCACTTGCGTTAGTTTATTCTCCGTAATGCTGAACTTTTTTGCATTTATCTTCGCTTTTTCTCCGTAATCCTGGCTTTTACATTTACCTTCGCTTTTTCTCCGTAATCCTGGCTTTTTCTCTTTCTACGGAGAAGAATGAGAGGTTCTGGTCTCGCATTCTGCTGGTTTTCTCCGTAACCAGCCTAAAGGTTCCATTTACACCGTCACTTTTCTCCATTTTGTCGGTGTAATCACTCTGAAATGGCCAATTACGGAGAATCACCCTCTTTCGCAGCTGTTTTCCCTTTGTTTTTCTCCGTTATCAATTAAAAAAGCTGCTGTACGGATATTCCTTCCGTCCTCCCTGATAAGCAAAAGATCCAATCCTTATGCTGGACTGGATCTGTCTGACCGGGAAACACAGCTATCACTCTTTAACGCCACATTGTATTTCCTATAAAATAAAAAGCCGCTGGAATACAGCGGCCACTCTCTCATACCTTCAAAACTTCATACAGATTCCGATTCATTGTTCTTACTGCTTTCAAAACAGGTCATCTCGATTCCGCTTCGCTTCATCTCGATGTGTTTGCTACGCAAACTTCCAGGCATGCATGCCGTCTGTTCCGTAAGCAAGCTTCCGTCACAGCCTTCCTACATGTCTTTCCTGTTTTCTCCGCTTTTGGTCAAGCCCTCGACCTATTAGTAACAGTCAGCTCCATGTGTTGCCACACTTCCACCTCTGCCCTATCTACCTTGTCGTCTTCAAGGGGTCTTACTTCCTCTTGGGAAGGGATATCTCATCTTGAGGGGGGCTTCACGCTTAGATGCCTTCAGCGTTTATCCCTTCCGGACTTGGCTACTCTGCCATGCCGTTGGTCGACAACAGATACACCAGTGGTCCGTCCATCCC
>NZ_VUNI01000028.1 GCF_009695765.1 Roseburia porci | reverse complement strand
TGTGTTATCATGTAGGTATATCTCCTTTAGGTGGATTGGTTGATATTTTTTCGCAACTCTATTTTACCATAAACCTTGAGGAGATATTTTATTTTAACAACAAAAAATGCCGTATTTATGCGGTTTTGGGCGTTTCGCAAACACCTAATATAAATTTTACAACAAAGGAGAACTTTAACATGAATCAGACACAAACTACCGACTACAGGCATGGAAAAACCTATGCCATAACGATAACCGCACTGATGACTGCTGTTACCTGTATTCTTGCACCGTTATCGATCCCGATCGGACCGGTTCCGATTTCATTTACGAACCTGGCAATCTACCTGTCTTTATATCTTCTCGGATGGAAAAGAGGTACGATCAGCTATCTGATCTATCTGTTGATCGGACTGATCGGTCTTCCTGTATTTTCCGGATTTACAGGTGGTCCTGCCAAACTTGCCGGCCCTACTGGCGGATATATTATTGGATTTATTGCGATGGCAATTATTGCCGGACTGGTCATCGATCACTTCCACAAACCTTGGATCCAGCTGATCGGTATGATTGTCGGAACAATCGTATGCTATATCTTCGGTACAGCATGGTTCTGCATTGTTGCAAAAAGTACAGTCTCCGGAGCACTCGCAATCTGCGTGTTCCCATTTATTCCGGCTGATCTCATAAAAATGGTAATTGCCATGATCATTGGACCAATGATCAAAAAAAGAATACGATAGTTTTTCCCATTATAGCGCTCTGTGTCCCGATGCTTTGTGGCACAATATCCTATATTCAATCATCTTTTCCAGCAGAAAAAAACCACCTATGATTGCCGGAATATACACGCCTGCATCCAACAGGCTTCCTCCCTGATGATCCGGATCTGTTAGCCGGATCAATAGGGATGCCATCTGGCCTCCAATCACTGGAATTGCAATGATTCTTGCTGCAACGATCAGTTTTGCCTTACGCAGCATTGCCAGGTCCACCGGTGTATAAATGTATTTTTCAAAAATATTGACACGTTTTCCTTTCTCCATAACATATGACAGGTAAACGGTTACACTCTGATACAAAATCACAGTAAAAGCAGCCAATCCACTCAGTGCAGATATATCATCCTTATTGTTTCGGAAGCCGTACAGCATAGAACTAAAAATCACAAAAATAAATCCCATATAAATTAAGACATATGTGCCACTCGTCTCATCGATCATACGCCGTTTCCAGTTTTTACACTCTATTTTCGTCAATGTTTTCAAATCCATTTCTTTCCGCCCTCCACACACTCATTCATTGAATAGATACCATTGTCCACATCTATGATATAATCTGCGATCTGCGAAAGATCCGCCTCGATATGTGTTGCCAGCAAAATCGTCATCTCGTATTCTGCTACAAATTCCTGCATGATCTTTAAGAAATCATCCCGGAAAACAGGATCGAGATTTGCCGTAGGTTCATCCAGCAACAGCACTTTTGGTCTGTAAGCTGCTGCAAATGCCATCTGGTATCTGATCATCCCACCGGTGGAAAATTCGCCTAATCTCTTTCCTGTCGAAAGGTGAAACTGCCTTAACCGCCGGTGGTATTCTTCACTGTCCCAGACTGAATAAAACGGTGCATAAATCTTTTCATTTCCGTCTGCATTCTCTTCCATGAAAAATGTCCGCTCCTGCGATACGATTCCGACTATGTTTTTGATATTCCTTTTGTTCTTCACCACATCTATGCCATCAATATAGATGTTTCCCTGCATCTGGTCATACTGACCAAGCATCATGCGAAGCAGCGTCGTTTTGCCTGCACCGTTGTCACCCTGTATTCCGACAATATAACCTTCCGGAATACAAAAGCTTTCCGGTTTCATGGAAAAATCCCCCAGTTTTAACGCCGCATTTTCAATTCTGATCATGCTTTTCTCCATCATTTTTCCCCCAATACACGCACCATGTCAACGACATCATCCAGTGTCATCCCTGCATTTTCACACTCTTTCAGAAGATCTGACATGCGGCTTTCGATGTTCATCATCTGCTTTTCCCTGAGATGATCATTCTTCTGCTCACAAACGTAAAATCCTCTTCCCGGAACAGACTCAATGACGCCTTCTTTTTCCAGTTCTTCATATGCCCGCTTTGTCGTGATCACGCTGACCGCCAGATCCTTTGCAAGCACCCGGATCGATGGCATTCCCTCACCGGCACTTAGCTCACCACGTATCACCGCATCCCGGATCTGATTCACGATCTGCTCATATATTGGCATGTTTACTGTTGTTGAAATTACTATTTTCATGTATTACCTCACCTTTGAACACATTATTTCTTTTTGTTCCGATGAACATATTCATAATCGGCCATACAATTTATCATCATGTCATAATATTTCAGCCTGCAATACACCACAAGAAAAATCGAAAACACTGCAATGATCGCAATCATTATAAGCTCGATTGTCTTCTCTGCTCCTGTTACGTTTCCAAGATCCATGCAGCCTGCAAAAATAAAAATTACAATCGCTCTTGCAAATACGATTACAACCATTTTGACGATATCGGTCTGCCCTATAAATTTTAAAAAGGCATTTGTATACAAAATACTTGTAGATAAAATAATTTCCGTCAGACACAGAACCGCATCCTCAGTGCTTCCCCCTCTGCATTTCATAAAAGTCACTGGCAACAGCACAAGAACGATAATCCAGGCATAAATAGATAAAAACTTATAGGTTTGTCCCTTTTTGAGCAGTTTTTCCCTCTGATTTTCTGAATATGGAGCAACATACATATAATCCGGAAGCTTAAATAAAAACAGAGTTGCTGCAAGCTCCGGGCTATAGAATACCGCTATTGCCGAATTAAAAAAACAATACGTATTCCTCTCAAAAATACATAAATACACAAACGCACTCAGTGCAAAAAGAAATGAAATCACGCTACTTTTTAAGATACTTTTCTGCAACAGTTTCGGCATTCTGCTTTCCTCCCTTCACAAAATAATGCATAAATTCCCTGATATCCGGCGTATGCTTTTCCAGTGCTTCATCCATCGGAAAACGCTTTCTGTTTGCCACCATAACACTTGTGCTGTAAGGATTCTTTTCCTTGTATACAACAGCTTCCTCCGGTATCAGACCGCACTTGTAATCCTCACCGGTCGCAATCCAGAACTGCTCGCAAAGTTCATCCTTTGGCAAAAAGAAAAGCAGCTTTCCATCCTGCATATATGCAATATAATCCGCAATCCGATCCAGATCCTCTGTGATATGCGATGAAATCAGTACACTTCTTTCCCCGTCAGACACCAGCTTTGCACATATTCTCAAAAACTCTTCCCGGAAATGCTTATCCAGACCAGCCGTTGGCTCATCAAGCAAAAACAGCTTTGCATCATGCGACAATGCAAATGCAAACTGGGTCTTTGTCTTCATCCCTTTCGACAGCTTCTTATATTTCTGTTTTTTATCCAGTCCAAATTGCTCCAGGTAAGAAAGATATATTTCCATCTCAAACCTGCGATAGAGCTGTCCATAGAATATCCCGATCTGCTCCAGACTCATTTCTCCCTGAAAAAAGCCCTCTTCAAAGACCAGCCCCAGCGATTCCTTCGCTGCGGCTTCATCCAGCTTCAGATCATGCCCATCGATCACAATATTCCCGGATGCATGATAAAGTCCCATCAAAACACGCATAAGGGTTGTCTTTCCGGCTCCATTTTCCCCAATCAGACCACATATATATCCTTTTGGTATATGAAATGAGATATTTTCCAGATGAAATGTATGATTTTCGGATAATTTTTTGTCCAGGTTCCAGACTTGTAACATGACTCTCCTTCTTTCATTTATGAGATATACTGGCGTATAATATTATGGATTTTTAATCTGTTCACATAAAAAGTGTGCATATACTGTATATATAAACATATACAGTATATGCACACTTTTGTCAACAACAATTGTTCTCTGTTTTTTCTGCTCCATATCTCATTTTCTTTCAATCGCTTTGACCGGACAATGCTCATAGCAATTTCCGCAATGTAAGCAATTATTTTGCCTGATCATATAAGTTGTTCCTTTATCAATGCAGTTCTGCGGACAAACTTCCTGGCATTTTCCGCATCTGATACAGTCACTTGTTATCATATATCCTTTTTCTCTTGTTTTAACATGCCCAAGTGTATATGTTTCCCGGAATATCGGATTTACTCCCAGATTAAAATATTCCACTTCCGCCTGATCAATACAGAAAATAATTCCTATGCTTCTCGTATCTCCCGGATATACATTTGCAAGATATGGCTGCTCCTTAAAAATTATATCTCTCCATTTGACCTGTTCGTCATCCGTCACAGCATACGCTTTTCCTGATAACCGGATCATCTCTTTATATCTGGTATAACATAAAATCTGAACCCTGCCATCATCCATTAATTCTTTGCAGAAGTTTTTCCCTCTGGCAGTAAAAAAATAGAGCGCATTCTCCTCATAATGAATTGCGCTGATATTTCTGATCTGCGGTGCTCCTTCACTGTCTACTGTTGCAAAAGCAAGCACGCCCACCAGCTGCATCTTCTTTAAACATGTCTGTAAGTCCATATATGATTCCTTTCTCATCCTGATGCTTTATAATGATTTTTCCACATTACTCTACGATCCTGATTCTGCCTGATTTTCTTGGTCTGCTATGTGGCTGCTGCCCATCAATATATCCAAGTATGACAAATCCCTGACAGGCATATCCTTCTGGCACACCCCATTCCTTCATAAGCTTTCTGCCTTCCCCTGACTCAAACGTTTCATACCCTCTTGAAATAATACAGGAGGCAATTCCCAGCTCCGTTGCCTGTAAGATCATATTTTCCATGATGCAGAAAGCGTCTGCAGTTTTAAAAAGGAAATTGTCCTGGCAAAAAACACATACTACCGTCGGTGCATCATAAAATCCATTTTTAATGGCAAGATCATCGATCGTACTTGGCTGCTCTTTTGACACATAGGAACCGGCAAGATGTGTCCGGTCAAAATGTGCCATATTTAATTTTCCAACATACGCTGCTAATTTTTTATTATGTATTGCGACCATCATGCTTCGCTGTCCACCGCCCGCATTCGGAGCGTAATTTCCCGCTTCCAGAATCTTTTCCAGATCTTCCCTGCTAATCTGTTCGTCTGTATATTTACGGATGGAATGTCTTGCTTTTATAATATCCATTAACATGATAATATCTCTCCCGTAATCTCATTCTTTGTCTTCCAGCACTGTGGATCAGCACCATAGAAACTTCCACTTGTACCATTCGAAACAGCTGGACAGCCTCTGCACCATGCTTTCAGTTCACACTTACTGCATTTTATGAATTTATCATAATCCCTGTATTTTTCCATCTGACAGATCCAGACATCGGCCAGACGATCTTCAAATATATTAGCAACTTTACTGTTTGTAACTCTTCTGCATGCCATAATATCCCCATTCGAGGATATTGTGATATTTTCAACAAAACTCTCTTTATCCGAAAAACAGGCTTGTCTGAAAGAAGCAACGGAATCCTCTGACTGGGTTTATAATACAATACGACAAATATGCGGAGGTAGTACACTATGAGAAAAATTGCATGCCTGCCAGATAATGACAGGAGAGAGTTCTTCCGAAATACTGCTGATAAAATGGGCTTAAATGATGCTATTGTAGAAAAAGATTTCTGGGTATGCTTTACCCTGGATTATTTATTTCACCGCTGTCCCTGGAAAAACTCCATCACTTTTAAGGGTGGAACAAGCCTTTCAAAAGCATTGAACCATATACAGCTGTATACTACCCAAAAATCTTTGAGCAGAAAAATGATACCTTTGTACTTTTACATCAGTTCCGCAAGAAAACTCAAAAGACTCCCAAACACATCTCATTGTTTTCTGTATCTGGTTATCATTCTCCAGTTTTCCGGAAAACCCATTTTCTCATACAGTTCTTGTTCTGATATACTATCATGTTTCTTAAGATATTTATTAATCAAGGTTTTAAGTTCCTTTATAAACTCTTTATACCACTGATCATTCAACATATATCTTAATGCAATCACTACGGAAAACAAATCATTTTTTCCATTCACATATTGTGAACCCTTTTGTGCAATCTTTAGTTTTCTATGTATTGGCAAATCTGGAATACTGTCTGCGGTTCTATAAGTAAACAGCCTGTCTCCATGAGCACAAACATTTCTGAATTTAACAAGCACTGCCAGTATGGAAACCATTTGTTTTTCATTAACACACTGATAATTCCTACTGACTTTGATTTGTATATCCTGTGGAAGCAGCATATACATTTTTGATATATTTCCAAATGTTAAAGCATTCGTAAGTACCCACAATGGAACATTTCCATATTTCTTCTGTGAATGATTTATATAATGGTAATCTGTCGGTTTTGTAACATATCCCTCTAATATTTTAATCAAATGGTCAATATCTCTTTGATTCTTCTTTCCTGAATAATTGTAATTTGACGTATCGAGGTATTCTTTTTGATTTTCTCCGTTCTTTTCTGTAAAATAATAGGATACTTGGGATTTTATTCCATTTTCTACCTTAATAAGATACCGTAAAAATAGCTGTCTTAATAGCTCGTCAAAATAATACAATTCCACAATATCTTCAAACCTTGTCCCATCCTTATATTTTTTAGTGGTTGGGTTCTTAAAGATATCCTTATATCCACCAATCAGGGAATAATAACTTGTCTGTTTTAAAATCTCCTTTGCATATGCCTCATTATCAATCAGCAGATTCTTTTCATTTTTCAATTTTTCTATCTGTTGATCGTAATTCAAAAAATCTTTTGCATATGCACCATCCCCCTAATATAAAAAAAGAGGAGACCCCGCAGGTTCTCCCCCGGTCGCAGGCCTCACAGGTTTCTGCAACGCGATCACTGTATTTTATCTTACTTAACTTTATACATCTTGTCAAGCAATTTCTACAGCTCTCTATAGTATATGCCGATGTCATTTATCATATACCTTATACCATTTTTTGCGGTTTATTTCGCAATGGGAATGGGTTTTCAGTCTCCATCCCGACCTATTATATGCATTACCATTGAAAAAGAACCCGACGCATCAAGCTCTTTCCAGGTGTTGTCCACAGACGCCCACCGCGATTCATAGACATAATATACTACATACCCCTTAACTCTCTAATCTGAACGGACTCTTCATAAATTCTGAAATGTTCCCTGCGGGAATCGAACCCACAACTAGCGCTTAGGAGGCGCTTGTTATATCCATTTAACTAAGAGAACCTGATATATTTATGCACTTTCGCACACGATATAATCGCTCCGCTAATTATATCGTGTATCCCGCAAAACTGCAATGTTTTTTAAATATTAATTTTGCCCTGCATCCAGATGTTTCCCTTGAATCTCCGGCCAATCGCAGGTTCTCCTGTAAGATCCCGTGAATTAATACACACATCAAAGATCAGATCATTACAATTTAATTTCATGTGATACATTTCTTCATTCGTAAGGTTGTTTTTTTCCTTTGTACAATCCAATATGTCGCCTAAGATACTGTACTCGTCACTCTCAATACCGTATGGCATAAAATAAGATGTAACGATCGACAGAATATCTTCTTTTGCAATTCTTTTTGAAAGAAGCGAATACATATCCATATCTTCTATCGTAAGATTCTCAATCGCTTCTTCATCGCCTTCTCTTGCCTGAGCGATTAATTTATTCCGCTCTGTGTATCTCTGATCGGAATTTTTAATCTTATGTTCTGTTTTCTCTACTGGCAGAATAATCATTCCTTCACAGGACAATGCTGCTAAAGATGCTCCGTTAAAGCTGCCGATCGTCTGCTTCAGATTCTTTTCTGAGAGATATTCCGCTGTATTCTGTAAATAAAAAATCAGAGTAACTCCAAGACGTGCATCATCACACACACCTGCATAAGCTTCTTTCTCGGAATGCTTCTCGATGTCGATGCATTCCTGAGTTGTAAGTGATGTTCCATTTAAAAACGGATAATAATAATCCATTTCAAAACGATCGTCTTCACCATAAGTTCCACAAACTGTAATTCCAGCATTCGGAGCAAATTCTTTGGTAAGCTCCGCAAATTCATTGCCCTCGGAATCCTTTGTGATCTTCACGGTATCCGGTTCTTTTATTATATCTTTGGTGATCATTTCCAAATCTCGTCTTCTGATATCAGAAAACCCAATACTTCTTAGGAATTTATGCACTTCTTTTTCCTCCCTAAGCTCCATTATATCATGTGCTTCGCACATGATGCCTGCGGCTGATATTTATGCGCATTCGCGCGTGATATAATTCGCTACGCTCATTATATCATGTGCTTCCCATGTCAGACAACCTGCTGGATAGAAACATTTTTTTCTTTCTCGAGATTTAACTGTTTTTCACCATCTTTACAACACATATCGGCATCCAGAAACATAATGATCGGATGATCTGGATCATCTGTCTGGGATATTACAACCCCATTTTCCTCTTCACTTGTCTTTACTGTTGTTCCAACCGGATATTTTGCAACCATGGAGATAAATTCATTAACCATTTCTCCATCAAACATAATTCCGGCCTGTGATTTGATTTTTTCCAATGCTTCCTGTATCGAGCTTCTCCGACATTCCACTCCGGAAATAAAACTATCAAACGCATCACAAAGTTGTACGATTCTGCATGAAGCTTCAAAACTCTTCTGTTTCAATGGAAAACCTGATCCATTCATTCTTTCATGATGATACAGAATGATGTTTCTTGAAACATCAGGAATCCATTTTTCTTCTTCTATTGCTGTATATCCTAAAATTGGATGTTTCTTAAATTCAAAGATTTCATTCGGAGTAAGTTCATCCCAGTTGCAATCCTCATAAGGTGCTGTAATATACCGGATTCCGAGATCATGTAAAAGTCCTCCGATTGCGATTGGAAGTAACAACTCTTCCGAAATCTTCATTCTTTTTGCAAGTAAAAGAGACAGCAGCGTTACCATAATTGTATGCTCATAAAGATCTGCTGTTCTTTCGCAAACATCAATCACTGTATGATCCGTCATCTGTGCCATGTCCTTTACAATATCATTTGCAAGAGGCTGAATCAGACGAAGTGACGTTGTCTGTCTGTAAATATGACCTTCCAACAGCTTTCTGACTTTTTCCACATATCCACGATATTGATCCGGATGTAAAATCAGATGTGGATTCTCATAATCTACGTATGGGTCTTCGATCATCAGAGTTTCAATTCCCAGGGACTGTATCAAAGGAATATAATCCTCACGAATTGTGGTTCCCCCTGGTATCAGTACTTCTTTTTCTTCTGTAACTACCGGTTCTGAAAGGATTTCCCCGCCTTTCAGCTCTTTTACTGATCTAATCCTCATACGCATCCTGCTCCATCGCTATTATTTTGTCGGTTTTGCCTCCTTGGCCATATTTAAAGCTTCCTGCTCTTCTTCTGCCAAAACAATGATGGAATTACCAGCAACGATTTCTTTGATGTATGTATAGCAGCCCTCTCTGCTATGTACAGCATTCAGTACGAAACCGTCGTCTGTCTCATTTAACAATGCAAGGGAAAAACTGAGTTTTCCGCCCATTTCGTTAAATGCATCATATTTTACGAGTCCGACTTTCTGGAAAGTAAATTTCATATTATTGAATAATTGCTGAATATTTCTCTGATTAGTTTTGTTTGCAGTAATCAGCTCATCTACCTGATCCAGTCTCTTTACAAGAGTTTCCTCAAGGGATTTTGCATCTTTTCCTTCCATGAAAATCCGATAGTTTTTCTTCATCTTAGACATCTGAACGATGTTCACAATGTATAAAATAAAAAGAAGAATGGTTACCGCAGCTAATCCTATAATAATATAATCAGAATCAAATCCTAATAATTGTGAAATCATTTTTTATCTCCTATTGTGTATTTCGGTTAATATTTATAAATAATCATAGTATATTCTTACTATATTAATAATTAGAAATAATAAATTCCTACCTATTAATATTTTTAATTTTACATTATATACTATCTGTGTATTGTACGAAACATATCGACAATACGATCCAACTCATCCTGGGAATAGTATTCAATCTCTACTTTTCCTTCTTTTGCATTCTTTTGTTTTATGTAAACTTTTGTACCAAAAATCTGCTTAATCTGCTCCTCAAGATCGCGATAAATCGCCTCCAGCTTCTCATCTTTCAGATCTGCTGTATCTTTATTCTCTTTTTTCTCCTTCTGGAGCTTCTTGACCAGCTTTTCTGTATCGCGTACACTTAATTTTTCATCAAATATCTTCTGTGCAACAAGGAACTGTTTCTCCTGATCGTCAATACCGAGAAGAGCTCTTGCATGTCCTGTTGTCAACATCTCATCAATGACCATCTGCTGTACTTTTTCATTTAATTTTAACAGGCGCATTGAGTTTGTAACTGCAGTTCTGCTTTTGGAAACACGCTCTGCTACTTCATCCTGTTTTAAGTTAAATTCATTTAACAGTCTCTTATATGCAAGTGCTTCTTCAATCGGATTTAAATTTTCCCTCTGAATATTCTCGATCAAGGAGATCTCCATGATTTCCTGATCTGACAGTTGTTTGATGATTACAGGAACTTCTTTGATTCCGGCCATCTTTGCAGCTCTCCATCTTCTTTCTCCTGCAACAATCTGATAATAATCATCTTTTTTCTGTACAAGAAGTGGTTGAAGTATTCCAAACTGTTTGATGGATTCTGCAAGCTCTAATAATGCATCTTCATCAAAATTCCTTCTTGGCTGATCCCTGTTTGGCTCTACTTTATTAATATTCAGCATTACTCCATCAGTTGCTTCTTTTTCCTCAGTTTTTTCTTTTACAGTCGTATTTTTACCTACTTTATCTGTAATTAAAGAATCCAATCCTTTTCCTAAGCCGCTTTTTTTCGTTGCCATATCTTATATATCCTTTCTCTCAATCACTTCTTTTGCAAGGTTACGATAACTCTCTGCTCCTGCTGATTTCGTGTCATACATGTTGATTGGTATTCCATAAGATGGTGCTTCTGCAAGTCTGATATTTCTTGGAATCATTGTCTGATAGATTTTCGCATCCAGATTTTCTTTTACGTTTGCAACAACCTGATTCGACAGATTTGTTCTCACATCGTACATTGTAAATACGATACCTTCAATATCAAGTTCTGGGTTCAGTCTCTCCTGTACAAGATTAATCGTATGAATCAACTGACTTAATCCTTCCAGTGCATAATATTCACACTGGATTGGAACCAATACGGTATTGGCTGTTGTCATTGCATTGACTGTCAACATATTTAATGATGGTGGACAATCAATGATAATAAAATCATAATCTTCTTTGATATAATCCACAGCATTCTTCAGTATGTATTCCTTATCTGCAATTCCTAATAATTCAATTTCCGCACCAGCAAGATTTACATTTGATGCGATCAGTTCCAGATTATCAACTACTGTATGTACCATACTTTCTTTTATCGTACATTCATCCAGCATAAGCTGATAAACTGTATTTTCTACTTCGTTTTTATCAACGCCCAATCCGCTCGTCATATTTCCCTGTGGATCCAGGTCAATGGCAAGGATTTTCTTGCCAGCTTCTGCTAAGCATGCTGCAAGATTAATCGCTGTCGTAGTCTTACCTACTCCACCTTTCTGGTTTGCTATCGCAATGATTCTTCCCATTTTTTCACCTTTCTCATTCGGTTTGCTTTGTTATGTGTTTCAATTATATCACTTCTGATATGCCTTTTCCACAAAATTCACTCATATCGGAACTTTGCATTTAAAAATATTCTTTTTTCTTTGAAATTTTGTTAGTTTTTTTATTATAAATGTTTCACGTGAAACATCTATAATAAGGATTCTTATATAAAAAGAGACGATAATGTTTCACGTGAAACATTATCGCCTTATGATTATAATTTAAGTAATATAATATAGTATAATTTAATTCATTTGTTATCTTACTCAATCACTTTATACTATATTAAAAGATTTCAATCAGGTTATTGCGAATTGCAAAAACTGCAGCCTGTGTACGGTCTGTAACATCAATCTTCTTAAAGATATTTGAAACATGATTCTTGACAGTTCTCTCGCTGATGTCTAATTCTTCTGCTATCTCTTTATTGTATTTACCAACTGCAAGAAGCTTTAATACTTCTAATTCTCTTCTTGTAAGATTGTCTATCTTAGCTCCGTCCTTATCCTTTTCAATTCTCTTGGAATTTAACTGTGGAATGAGACTTGGCTGAATATATGTTTCACCTTCCGCAATTGTAAAGATTGCTTTCTTCAGTTCTGATGATTCGGAATCTTTTAACACATATCCATCAATGCCAATATCTACTGCTTTCATTAGGTATTCAATTTCATTATGTACGGTAAGAACCAATACTTTTACATTAGAACGGTTATCTTTTAATTTCTTAAGTACATCCAGTCCATTCATTACAGGCATATTGATATCGAGTAATAAAACATCTGGAGATACAGTTTCAAGTTTTGATAAACAATCAGCACCATCTACTGCTTCTGCAATTACTTTGATATCACCTTCAAGCTCTAATAAGCTCTTTAATCCTTCTCTTACCAATGAATGGTCATCGGCAAGCATAACATTTACTGCCATAATTCGTTCTCCTTACAATCAAAAACTCTTACTATAATTTTACAACCATTTCCTACGGATGAAATTATCTTGAGTTCGCCAGACATAAGATAAATCCTTTCTTTCATCATCGATAATCCAAATCCTGAATTATCATTTCTCGTAGTTTCCGGTATTGTTTCCATATCAAATCCGCATCCATCATCTTCAATTATAAGCTCAAGTTGATCCTGTACATATTTCAGGGTGACGCAGATATGCGACGCATTACCATGTGAAATAGAATTTGAGCATGCCTCCTCAATTACCCGTAGTAACGTAATCCCTACTACAGGATTGATATCAAACGGCTCTCCATCCACTTTAAAATCATATTTCACATTTGAATATGCTCTCATTTTGTCCAAAAAACGCTCTACTGTGATATCAAATCCGATATCATCAAAGGACATTGGTCGAAGATTATAAATCATTTTTCTGGTATCTTCTATTACATCACGCAAAATCTTAGACATCGAAGACAATTCAAGCTTGCATCGTAATGGATCAATATCAACAAGCTTTTTGCAGAGTTCAGATTTATGTACAAGAGAGGTCAAAGACTGTACTGTTGTGTCGTGCAGATCCCTGGCAATTCGCTGACGCTCACTTTCCTGCGTCTGAAGTATTGTTATTTTATATTTTGGATTGGCATCATTATCTTTGATCGTGTTCTCATTCGCGATCTTCTCAGATTCTACTTTAATAACACTGTCAATCTCATATATATCAACATTCAGATCATACAATTCCTTGCGGACTTCATTTAATTGTTCTGTAAGAATCTTCTGTTCACCTTTTAATTCAACAATCTTATTCTGATTATAAGAATTGACCTTGCGAGGTGTAAAAGATTCATAATTCGGATCAGATTCTTCCTCCAGCATACGGATAAACTCTATGTTTTCACGAATATGAAGGTGTAATTCTTTCTCCTTCTCTGTGAGTTCTGCTTTTTTATCAACAAACTTTTGTCTGGTTTTTTCCAGGTATTCTTTGACCATGACGACCTCATCGAACATATGTTTGTACTAGTTATAAAATTACAAATTAATTATAATCTATTTTTATTTCAATGAAAAGTATGTACATTAAAAATGATAAATTTGTTTGTATAATTAATTTAAAATGTCTATAATATAAATATAGAAATTAATCTCGAACAAGCAATACCAAGGAGGCCAACATGAAAAAGAATACCAAACGTTTTCTTCTTTTAACAACTGCAGCGGTTGGATCAATTTATGCTTTTAACCGTTTTATCGCAGAGACCTCAGCTTCTAAAAAGCTGCTTACAGATGGAAATGGTTCCTACTATAATTGGAAATTCGGAAAAGTATTTTATACAAAGAAAGGAAATGGAACACCGCTTCTTCTGATCCATGATACCGATGTTTCTTCTTCTTCCTTTGAATGGTATAAACTCGTCAAAAAATTAGAGAAAAATCACACAGTATATACAATTGACCTGATTGGATGCGGAAGATCGGATAAACCGGCACTTACCTATACCAATTATCTTTATGTCCAGCTGATCGGTTCCTTCGTTCACGATGTGATTGGTACCTCTACAGATGTAATTGCATCCCAGTATTCATCCACATTTACTCTGATGGCAAATCAGCTTGATCCGGAATTGTTTGATCATATTATTCTGATTAATCCACCAAGTATCAAAGGTATCCAGGGTACGATTACAACGGCCAATAAAGTTATGAAAGATATTATGGAGCTTCCTCTAATCGGAACATTTGTGTACAACCTGACTCACAGACGATCCGATATTGATAGTGCTTTCCGTCAGAGATATTTCAAGAAACCTCAATTGATTTTAGGAAAACTTGAAGATATCTATTATGAGGCAGCTCACAGCAATAATGGAAACGGTAAGTATCTGTATGCAAGTCAGATCAGTAATTATATGAATGTTCATATGGATCACGTGATCCGCAAATTAGAGAAACCGGTTCATATGATTGCCAGCCAGGATCTGCAATCCAATATCAGTGCGATGGATTCATACCGTCATCTCAATTCATCCATTGAAATTCATTATTTATCCGGCTGTAAATTACTTCCACAGTTAGAAATTCCTGAGAAGTTACTTGCAACCGTAAATGCAATTCTCGATAAATAAAATATTCGCTGTAAGGTATATACGCAGAAAGACCGCTCTATTTTCTATAGAGCGGTCTTTCTATACATTTTTATAAAGTTCTTTATAATGGATTCTTGGAAGGCGTTCCAGCCTTTCGAGGATATTTTTTCGGAGTTCCCTTTACCTTATCGATTACAACAAAGGATCTTCCGTTCTCTCCAATCTGGAATTTATCCACTTCGCGCAGTTTTCCTCCCAGAAGGAATACTGCACTCTTCGACTGTCCGATTTCCTCATCACAATTTCCAGACTTATAAGAGATAAATGCACCTCCAATGTGGATAAAAGGCAAACAATATTCAGAAAGTGTGGACAGATTTGCCACTGCTCTTGAAACACAATAATCATACTGTTCTCTCATATCTTTCTGATTGGCTAAATCTTCCGCTCTACCGTGAACAGCGCGGATATTCTGTAATTTTAATGTATCAATGACTTCATTTAAGAATAATACTCTCTTATTCAAAGAATCTGCAAGTGTGATATCAAGATTTGGGAACGCGATCTTTAACGGAATTCCAGGAAAACCAGCTCCAGTTCCCATATCGATGACTGATGCATCTTTATTTAAGTCTATAATCTTAATCAAAGACAGACTGTCAATAAAATGTTTTTCAATTACTTCATGGAATTCTGTAATTGCAGTCAGATTCATGACCTTATTTTTTTCCACAAGAAGTTCATAATACTGGACAAACTGATTCATTTGTTCATCCGTAAGTGTAATATTCAGTTTCTCAAGTTCTTTCACAAAAAAATCTAAGTTTTCGTTCATATATTCCTCGCTTAGTCTTCGCTGCTGTTCAACTGATAAAATAAATCCGGATTGGAATATTTTAACTGTTCCAGATATACCAGAATAACAGATACATCTGCCGGAGTAACTCCGGATATACGTGAGGCCTGTCCGATATTTAGTGGCTGATACAGATTCAGCTTCTGTGTTGCTTCAATTCTTAAACCACTGATCTCATGATAATCAAAATTCTCAGGCAGCTTTTTCTTTTCTAACTTCTTGAAATGCTCAACCTGTTTGATCTGACGTTTGATGTATCCATCATATTTTATATTAATATTAACCTGCTCGGTTACTTCCTGTGGAAGTTCCGGTCTGTCTTTATCGATCGGCGCCAGTTTATCATAGTCAAGCTCCGGGCGACGGATCAGCTCAGTTAATGTTGTACCTGTATTGAGTGGAATACTTCCATAGGATTCCAGAAGACTCTGAACTTCTTTGGATGCTCCAATTTTAACCTGATCAACACGTTTGATTTCTTCATCGATCAGTTGTTCTTTTTTACATACCCAGTCATACCGTTCTTTCGAAATCAGTCCAATCTCATATCCTTTTTTGGTAAGTCTGAGATCCGCATTATCCTGTCGAAGCAGTAAACGATATTCCGCTCTTGAAGTCATCATTCGATATGGCTCATGTGTCTCTTTTGTAACAAGATCATCGATCAAAACTCCAATATAAGCCTCCGACCGGTCTAAAATACATGGTTTCTTTCCAAGAATCTTCATGGAAGCATTGATTCCGGCAATCAATCCCTGACAGGCAGCCTCTTCATATCCTGAACTTCCATTAAACTGTCCACCGCTGAAAAGTCCAGGTATTTTCTTAAATTCAAGTGAAGCATATAACTGATTTGGATTAATACAGTCATATTCGATTGCATATGCATTACGAACAATTTTTACATGCTCTAATCCTGGAAGTGTGCGGTACATTTCATGCTGAACATCTTCCGGAAGTGAAGACGACATACCACCTACATACATCTCGTTTGTATTTAAGCCTTCCGGTTCAATAAAAATCTGATGTCTTTCTTTATCTGCAAATTTTACAACCTTATCCTCGATAGACGGACAATATCTCGGACCGGTTCCCTCAATAATACCAGCATAAATTGGAGAACGATCCAGATTGTTGCGGATGATCTCATGCGTCTTTGGATTGGTGTAAGTCAGCCAGCACGAAACCTGATCGATCTGAACATCATCCGGGTTCGTGGTAAATGAAAACGGAACAACCTTTTCATCCCCAAACTGTTCCTGCATTTTACTGAAGTCCAGACTTCTCTTATCCACACGCGCAGGAGTTCCTGTTTTAAAACGATACATTTCAATGCCATGTGCAACCAATGAATCGGTAAGATGTGTTGCCGGCTGCAAACCATTTGGACCGGTATGTGTGATCATTTCACCGGTCAGGCATCTTGCACGAAGATAGGTTCCAGTACATAAAACGGCAGCTTTACAATTGTATTTTGCCCCGGACACTGTTTTCACTCCACAGATATGATTCTCATCATCGGTCAGAATCTCAGATACTTCTGCCTGTCGGATGGTAAGATGATCTGTATTCTGAAGCGTTTTTCTCATTTCCATGCTATAAGCCGCTTTATCAGCCTGTGCGCGGAGAGAATGTACTGCAGGTCCTTTGGATTTATTTAACATCTTAGACTGAATGAATGTCTTATCAATGTTCTTCCCCATTTCTCCACCAAGTGCATCAATCTCTCTGACCAGATGTCCCTTGGAACTTCCTCCGATATTTGGGTTACACGGCATCATTGCAATGCTGTCTACACTGACTGTAAATATAATTGTCTCTAATCCTAAACGTGCGCACGCAAGTGCTGCCTCACACCCTGCATGTCCTGCACCGACCACGCACACATCGTATGTTTCTTCAATTGCTGGCATTTTTATCCTTCTTTCTAACTATTTACCCATACAGAATTTGCTGAAGATCTCATTGACCAGATCATCTTCCACTGCCTCGCCGATGATCTTACCAAGTTCTTCGTAAGCATTCATCAGATCAATGGAGTAAAAGTCTTCTGGCATTTCATCTTCAATACTCTGCATTACTAAATGTAAACTATCCAGTGCTTCCTGTAAAGAAGTTTTCTGTCTTACGTTCGTAATATAAACTTCATCATTTAAAGAAACCTCTCCGTGGAAGAACATTTCCTTAATGGTATCTTCCAGTTCCTGAATCCCTGTATGATTCTTTGCAGATATGGAGATTACTTTTGCATTCAGATGTTTCTTTACGGTTTCCTCTGTTGTTACCGAAGTCAGATCCGATTTATTCAAAAGAACAATAGAATGCTGCTCATCCAATAATTCCATGATTTCAAAATCATTCTCATCCAATTCTGTTGAAGAATCAATCACATAGATCGTAAGATCTGCCTTTGCAGCATATTCCTTTGCTTTGGATACTCCGATTTTCTCAACAACATCTGAAGTATTACGAATTCCCGCTGTATCAATAATATTTAAAGAAATTCCCCCAAGATTGATCTGCTCCTCGAGAATATCTCTGGTTGTTCCCGCAATATCCGTAACAATCGCGCGGTCTTCTCCAACCAGTACATTCATCAGTGATGATTTACCTGCATTTGGTTTTCCAACGATTACAGTGTTGATTCCTTCTTTCAGAATTCTTCCATTATCTGCAGAATCTAAAAGCTTTTGGATCTGTCCGGAGATATCTGTGATTTTCTCTTTTAATGCTTCTCCATATCCATCCAGTGAAATATGTTCAGGATCATCCAATGCCGATTCAATATAGGCAATTTCGTGTATAATATTGCCACGTATCGCCTTTATATTCTGCAAAACTGCTCCTTTGAGCTGATTTAACGAACTTTTGAGTGCAAATTCATTTTTGGACTGGATGACATCAATGACAGACTCTGCCTGACTGAGATCGATCCTTCCATTTAAAAATGCACGCTTTGTGAATTCTCCCGGTTCTGCCGGTCTCGCACCATATTTTATGACGGTTTCCAAAATTCTTTTCATGACAAACACACCGCCATGGCAATCGATCTCAACGGTATCTTCTCTGGTATACGTATTCGGTGCCTTCATAAGTAATACCATTACTTCATCGATCATCTCATCCCCATCATAGATGTATCCATAATGAATCGTATGAGATGAGCATTCCAAAAGATTTTTTTTGTTTTTTGGTGAACGATATATTTTCTGAATAATCGTCAATGCATCTTCACCACTGATTCTTACAATACCAATTCCAGATGGTGTCATCGCAGTTGCGATTGCTGCAATCGTATCTGTTTTCATAGAATTCTCCTTATATAACTGTCAAAAATGGGTATCCGGATGGATACCCATTTTACTACATTCATTTGCCACAGCAATTATTTCTTTAAAGCTACAACAACATGTCTGTATGGTTCTTCACCTTCACTGAAGGTTGTAACATATTTATCATTCTGAAGTGCAGAATGAATGATCCTTCTCTCAAAAGGATTCATTGGCTCTAAAGCAACGGAACGTTTTGTTCTCTTTACTTTATATGCGATATTTTTTGCAAGATTCTCAAGTGTCTCTCTTCTTCTCTTGCGGTAATCCTCAGTATCGACTTTTACTTTATAGTACTGATCCGAATGCTTGTTGATTGCAAGATTTGTCAGATACTGGAGAGAATCCAGTGTCTGTCCTCTTTTTCCGATCAGAATACCCATCTCATCGCCTTTTAACTCTACATCGATCAGCTTGTTTTCCTCATCTACTTTAATAAGAATCTCAACTTCAAGCTTCATTGCATCAAAGACTTTTGATAAAAACTCCCTTACAGAATCTTCGATAGAAAACTTTTTGCGAGCTTTGATCACTGCATTTTTGCTTCCGATGCCAAGAAATCCGGCACTTCCCTTATCAATAATTTCATATTCGATCTGATCACTTGTTGTGCCAAGTTTTACAGATGCCTCTGTTAATGCGTCATCCACATTTTTTGCAGAAATTTCGATAAATTCCATATTAAAACCCCCTGTTATTATTTACGCGAGTTCTTCTCGTTAAAATCTCTTACCATATTAGCCTTTGCAGCCATACTTCCTGCTTTTGCATTTGCTTTCTTAGCTGCAGCTTTTTCCAGCTCAAGTTCTTTCTGAGCGGAAGACATTTTATTGCTTTCAGCTGTGCTGTCGATTTTCTTTGTGCTGATCTTAGCCGCATCGCGGATCTGATTCTGCGCAATACCCATTTTCTCACGTTTCTTCTTTGCTTTTTCCTGATTCTTACGGATCACATCATCCATATCCAGATTCTGGAAATACTTGTTGATGAAAAGCTGCTGTACACTTCTACATACAGCACCAGCGATCCAGTATACACCAAGACCTACAGGAACTGTGAAACACATTACAAATGAGAAAAGTGGCATCATCAGGTTCATGGTCTTCATCTGCTGAGCCATCTGATCATTTCCATTAGAACCAGCCTGTGGCATCAGTTTGATGTTTAACATCTGTGTCAGATAAGAAATGACTGGAATTAATAAAGCGGCAACAAGTATCAGCCATGCATGTGAAGCAAAGCTTGTCTTAATAACATTGAGTGGTGTATCAGATACGTTCAGACCAAAGAAATAGTTGAACTTGTTCATATGTGGTGTAAGTGTATCTACTTCGCTTCCGACATTGGAAAAGTAATCAGTAAGATTCTCCCATCCTGATTTCGGGAGCTTGTACAATACGTCCACAATATAATTCTTCAATGCAGATGTATCAGTTGTTGTAAAATCAACCGATACATTCAGCTTATAATCTTTCATGATCTGTGTCATGGTATCCTGGAATCCACTTGTAGCTGAGATTGTGTCTACCAGACCACTAAACTGATTCTTAACGCTTACGATATACGCAGGTACGTTATAGAATACACGATACAGTGCAAACAGGATTGGCATCTGAATAAGCATCTGTACACAGCTTCCGGCTGGTGATACACCATATTTCTCATATACCAGCTGTGTTTCCTGCTGCATTGCCTGCATGGATGCCTGATCTTTTTTATTCTTATATTTGTTCTGAATTGCCTGAATTTCCGGCTGCATGATTTGTGTCATTTTTGAGAACTTCTGCTGTTTGATTGTCAGCGGAAGCAGACACAGGTAAATCACTGCTGTAAGTAAAATAATACTTAATGCAACATCTTCGATTCCGAATAAATTATACATTGCCATGTATATTCCATTCATGACCCATCCTAATACCTTAGCGATCGGTCCAAGAATTGCTCCGGAATAAGCGGTTAATAAAATGCCCGACATAAAAACCTCCATTATGGAACCGGATCATATCCTCCCTTAGAAAAAGGATTACATCTCATAATTCTCCATGCAGCTAATAAACCACCTTTTAACGCACCGTATTTTTCCACAGCCTCAAGTCCATACTGGGAGCAGCTTGGATAATATGGGCACTTCGTAGTCTTCATTGGAGAAATATATTTTCTATAAAATTTAATAAGCGCTATTAAAATTTTCTTCAAAATGATTCCATCTTCTTTTCAGATTAATTTCTACTTTGTTATGTTGTGAAGACCTCCAAGATGCAACAATGCACTTTCCACCTCATGATAAGAAGCTTTCCGCGCGGTTGTTCTTGCGATGACTACAATGTCTAAACCACTATTAAACATGTCTTCATGTAGTCTATAACTCTCTCTCACCAGACGAGTTATATGATGTCTAATAACACTGTTTCCAACTTTTTTACTAACTGAAATACCTATTCTGTTTTTTTCTGTTTCATTTTTCAAAACATACATGACCAGAAAACGGTTTGCATAAGACTTCCCGTTCCGGTACACATTTTGAAAATCATTGTTTTTCTTCAATGATTCTGAGAATTTCATATGAAATCTCCTTTTTGCCATTGCCTAATTTTTCATCAGTGGCATTTTGCGTCATAAAAGAAGAAAAGACCACAAAACTGTGGCCTAAGCTGATAATTTCTTTCTACCTTTTAATCTTCTTGCAGCCAATACTTTTCTTCCGCCTGCTGTACTCATTCTACTTCTGAATCCGTGTACTTTAGATCTCTGTCTCTTTTTTGGTTGGAATGTCATCTTCATTAATATCCACCTCCTCTACGTTAAAAAACATCAGTTCAATTATAACAAAAAAAGTTGTAAAGTCAAGAAATTTTAAAATATTTTCTCATATGAATCAAAAAATATCTTTTTTTCAAAAATACGCTATATATAATAAGGAAGAAACTATTTGTTATCAAGAAATCTATCCACAAAATATCCACAATGTTGATAACTTTCTCAACTTATCCATCCAAAAACAGAGTTATCCTCAATTTGTGGATAACTTGTGGATAATATCTTGATACCCATTGGACAATATGTGAAAAAGTGTTCTTAGCCTAGAAAAATTAGGGTCTATAACTTTTGTGACGTTTTCACCACCTTTAAACATTGATTAAAAGCAAAAAATAGTGTACTATTATAGTTATCCAGGATTGTGGAAAACTATCCTGTTTTATCTTAAAGATATGGAGAAACTCAATGGATCAGATAATCGAAAAGTGGAATGAGATATTAAATACCGTAAAAACGGAGCATGAAATCAGTGACGTATCCTTTGATACCTGGATGCGTCCTCTTGAAGTATTTGGAATCGTAGATAATAAACTTTATATTCTTGTACCTTCAGAACAGATGGCACTCAGCTATATTTCAAAGAAGTACTATCTTCCATTAAAAGTAGCTATCGCTGAGATTACCGGAATTGAATATGAAATTGAATTTATTCTCCCGGAACAGGCTAAAAAGCTTCATACAACCAAGGCTCCAAAGACTCCATCTGCGCCAGTTGGCAGCGATAACTCGAATCTGAATCCAAACTATACATTTGAAACTTTCGTCGTAGGTAACAACAACCGTTTTGCCCAGTCTGCCGCTCTCGCAGTAGCAGAATCTCCTGGCGAAGCATACAATCCTCTCTATATATATGGAGGTCCTGGACTTGGAAAAACCCATCTGATGCATTCCATCGGTCATTTCATATTAGAACAGAAACCGGATACCAAGGTAATTTATGTTACTTCTGAGGAATTCACGAATGAAGTTATCGAATCCATCCGTAATGGTAACGCTTCATCCATGACCAAATTCCGTGATAAATACCGTAAAGTTGACGTTCTTATGATCGACGATATTCAGTTTATTATCGGTAAGGAAAGTACACAGGAAGAGTTCTTCCATACTTTTAATGCACTGCAGACACAGGGTAAGCAGATCATTCTGACTTCCGATAAGC
Source organism: Roseburia porci (assembly GCF_009695765.1). GTDB lineage: Bacteria > Bacillota > Clostridia > Lachnospirales > Lachnospiraceae > Roseburia > Roseburia porci. Next base: position 10,081 of record NZ_VUNI01000028.1, on the reverse strand, counting down.
CGCCAAAAGAGATGGAAACCTTAGAAGAACGTATCCGTTCCCGTTTTGAATGGGGACTTATGGCTGACATCGGTGTTCCTGATTATGAAACAAGAATGGCAATTCTTCGTAAAAAAGCAGAATCGGATAACTTTAATATCAACGATGAGATTCTGAATTATATTGCCAACAACATCAAATCCAATGTCCGTGAGCTTGAAGGTGCTTTAAATAAACTTTTAGCTTACAATAACCTGGTTCATACTGAGATCACCATGGACATTGCACAGAAAGAACTTCAGAATATCATAACTCCGGACAAGCCCAAGGAGATTACTCCGCAGCTGATCATCGAAGTTGTATCCGAACACTTCCAGATCTCTTTAGATCAGATGATCTCCAAAAACCGGAGCAGCGATATTGCCAAACCTAGACAGATTGCGATGTATCTTTGCAAGAATATGACCGACATTCCTTTAGATACCATTGGTTCGCTGCTTGGCGGACGTGATCACTCTACGATCATCCATGGAATCAAGAAGATCAGTGAAGAATACGAGACCAATGAGACAACGAAAAGTCTGATTGAAACCATTAAAAAGAAGATCAATCCGAACTAATATCCACCTATTATAATAAGAAGGGGATTGTTTTACACATTTTTTTATAAACTTATCCACGTTTATCCACAGTGGAAGGTCTGTGAAAAATATGGACAACTCTCTGAATTTTTATGAAGTTCATGGATAACTTTTCGAAGCAGTTTTGTTTATTCACAAATGCCCTAAGGTTATAAGCCTCATTTTCACAGACTTATAAAAGGGTTATCAAACGTCGAAAGCATTGAATTTTAAGGCTTTCGAGGGGTTATACACTTATTCACACCCCCTAAGAAGAATATTATTAATATCATTTATATTTATATACAAGCCCAGGAAGGAGTTTTTCGATGAAACTTATTTGTTCAAAAGCCAATTTATTACATGGGGTAAATATTGTTTCCAAAGCAGTACCTACCAGAACAACAATGGCTATCTTAGAATGTATTCTTATAGATGCATCTACAAATGAAATAAGACTTACCGCAAATGATATGGAACTTGGTATTGAAACTAAGATTGAAGGAGAGATTGCAGAACGTGGAGTAATTGCACTGGATGCTAAGATCTTTTCCGAAATTGTCCGTAAATTACCAGACAGTGATGTGACGATAGAAACAGACGCTTCTTTCAAAACAGTAATATCCTGTGAAAAAGCGAAATTTAATATCGTTGGTAAATCCGGTGATGATTTTTCATACATTCCATACATTGAGAAAAACGAAGCAATTGTAATGTCTCAGTTCACTTTGAAAGAAGTCATCAGACAGACCATTTTCTCGATTGCTGACAATGACAATAACAAATTAATGACCGGTGAATTATTTGAGATTAAAGAAAATGAGCTGAAAGTAGTTTCACTTGATGGTCATCGTATTTCAATCCGCAATATTGAACTGAAGAACAACTATGATGCAAAGAAAGTTGTTGTTCCAGGAAAGACACTTCAGGAAATCAGTAAAATTCTTCCTGGCAACGCAGATGAAGATGTTTTAATCTATCTTGCAGATAATCACATTGTATTTGATTTTGACAATACAACAGTTGTTTCCAGACTGATCGAAGGTGAATACTTTAAGATTGAGCAGATGCTCTCGTCTGATTATGAGACAAAGGTTAAGATTAACAAGAAAGAATTATTAGACTGTATTGACCGTGCTACTCTTCTTGTCAAAGAAGGCGATAAAAAACCGATCATCATGAATGTCACCGATGGCAATATGGAGTTAAAGATTAATTCCTTTATCGGTTCCATGAACGAAGACATTGACATTGAGAAAGAGGGAAAAGATATTCTGATCGGATTTAATCCGAAATTCTTTATCGATGCACTCCGTGTCATTGACGAAGAAGAGGTTTCTCTTTACATGGTCAATCCAAAGGCTCCATGTTTCATTAAGGACGATAAAGGTAAATTCATTTATCTGATTCTTCCGGTTAACTTTAATACAGCATCCAATTAGGAGATATTATGATCACAGTAAATATTCGTGAAGAAGATGAATTTATTAAGCTTGGACAGGCACTGAAAAAAGCCAGTCTTGTCGGCTCCGGTGTGGAAGCCAAGATGGTGATCCAGGATGGACTTGTTCAGGTCAATGGTGAAGTCGAATTTCAGCGTGGCAAAAAACTTCATGATGGAGATGTTGTTTCTTACAACGGAGAAACAATTCAGATCGTAAAATGATCATCCAGTCGATTGAGTTAAATAACTTTCGCAATTATGAAAAATTATCGCTTTTTCTGGATCCGGGAACCAATATTTTTTATGGGGACAATGCACAGGGAAAGACGAATATCTTAGAATCGGCATATCTGAGTGGAACGACCAAATCCCATAAAGGCAGCAAAGACAAAGAGCTGATCCGTTTTGGAGAGAAAGAGTCCCATATTCGTACAATCGTCCGGAAGAACGAAAAAGAATATCAGATCGATATGCATTTGAGACAAAACCGTTCCAAGGGAATTGCAGTCAATAAGATTCCAATAAAAAAAGCCAGTGAATTGTTTGGAATTTTGAATATTGTTTTTTTTTCACCGGAGGATCTGAACCTGATCAAAAACGGTCCGGCGGAAAGAAGAAGATTTCTTGATTTAGAATTGTGTCAATTGGATAAACTATATCTGGCAGATCTTTCCAGATACAACAAAATACTGAATCAGAGAAACAAGTTACTAAAGGATATTTATTTCCGGCCGGAGCTTCTTGATACGCTCCCGGTCTGGGATATGCAGCTTCTTGAGTATGGCAGGCGGATCATAAAAAGCCGCAAAAGATTTGTCGAGGAGTTAAACGAGATCATCCATGAAATCCATTTTCGCATTTCCGGCGGAAAGGAAGATCTTTTGATCCGTTATGAGGCAAATGTGGATGATGCTGTATTTGAAGAAGAGCTCGAAAGAGCAAAAAAAAGGGATTTGAAGCTATGTCAGACAACGGTTGGCCCGCACAGGGACGATATGTTGTTTTCGATTAACGGAATAGATATTCGCAAATTCGGTTCACAGGGACAGCAGCGTACTTCTGCTCTCTCACTGAAATTATCTGAAATTGAATTTGTGAAGAAGTGTATACATGATACACCGGTGCTTTTGCTGGATGATGTGTTATCGGAGTTAGACAGTAACCGGCAGAATTATCTGCTGAACAGTATTGGTGAGATTCAGACACTGATCACCTGCACAGGATTAGATGAGTTTGTAAAAAATCGATTTCACATCAACAAGATCTTTCAGGTGGTACAGGGAGAAATTTTTGAAAAAACTTCCCTGGAAGAGATTTAACATTGTAGCAGCTACATGATGAGGAGGCTAATTCATGAGTGAAGAATTACAGAATAATCAGGAATATGGTGCGGACCAGATCCAGATTTTGGAAGGATTAGAAGCAGTTCGAAAAAGACCTGGTATGTACATTGGAAGTACATCCGCAAGAGGTCTGCATCATCTCGTTTATGAGATCGTTGACAATGCAGTAGATGAGGCACTTGCCGGATACTGCAAAAATATTGAGGTCACGATTGAAAAAGACAATTCCATTACTGTCTGCGATGACGGACGAGGAATTCCTGTCGGAACCAACCATAAAGCAGGAAAATCTGCACTTGAAGTCGTATTTACCGTACTTCATGCAGGCGGAAAATTCGGCGGTGGAGGATACAAAGTATCCGGTGGACTTCACGGTGTTGGAGCCTCGGTTGTAAATGCCCTGTCTACATGGCTTACCGTTGAAGTATATCATGAAGGACAGATTTATTCGCAGAGTTACAAAAAGGGAAAAGCAGATGGTGCGGTTACCGTGATCGGAACCTGTGATAAAGAACTTCATGGAACAAAGGTTCATTTTCTCCCGGATGATACAATTTTTGAAGAAACCGTATATGATTATGACACCTTAAAACAGAGATTGAGAGAGACTGCATTCCTGACAAAAGGACTCCGCATTGTGTTAAAAGATGTCCGTGAAGATTCTCATCATGAGCACGAATTCCATTATGCTGGAGGAATCAAGGAGTTCGTTTCCTACTTAAACCGTGGAAAAGAACCGCTTTATGAAGATGTCATTTACTGTGAAGGAACAAGAGACGGTGTTTATGTTGAAGTTGCAATGCAGCATAATGACTCCTTTAATGATTCTACATTCAGTTTTGTAAATAATATTATTACACCGGAAGGTGGAACACATCTTGCGGGATTCCGTAATGCGCTGACTAAGACATTCAATGCTTATGCAAGAGCAAACAAGATCATAAAAGACAATGAAAGTGCTTTAACTGGTGACGATATCCGTGAAGGACTTACTGCAATCATCAGTATCAAGATCGAGGAGCCTCAGTTTGAGGGTCAGACCAAACAGAAACTCGGAAACAGCGAGGCAAGAGGTGCGGTTGACTCAGTTGTAAGTGAAAAACTGACCTATTTCCTGGAGCAGAATCCGGAAATTGCTAAAAATATCTGTGAAAAATCACTTCTTGCGCAACGTGCAAGGGAAGCAGCAAGAAAAGCAAGAGATCTTACAAGAAGAAAAACAGCGCTTGAAGGCACATCACTTCCTGGTAAACTTGCAGACTGCTCAGACAAAGATCCGAAAAACTGCGAGATCTTCATCGTAGAGGGAGATTCCGCCGGCGGATCCGCAAAGACTGCAAGAAGCCGTGCAACTCAGGCAATCCTGCCACTGCGTGGTAAGATCTTAAACGTTGAAAAGGCAAGACTTGACCGAATTTACAGTAATGCAGAGATCAAAGCGATGATTACTGCGTTCGGAACCGGTATTCATGAAGATTTTGATATTTCCAAACTGAGATATAACAAGATCATTATCATGACCGATGCCGACGTTGATGGTGCACATATTGCAACTTTAATGCTGACATTCCTGTATCGTTTTATGCCGGAACTCATTAAACAGGGACACGTATACCTTGCTATGCCACCGCTTTTCAAGCTGGAGAAAAACAAAAAAGTATGGTATGCATACAGTGATGAGGAATTAAACAAGATCCTGAATGAAGTCGGAAGGGATCAGAACAATAAGATCCAGCGATACAAAGGACTTGGAGAAATGGATGCGGAACAGTTATGGGAAACAACCATGAATCCGGAAACACGTATTTTGAAACGTGTCGTCATGGATGAGGAAAGCTCATCTGAAATTGATGTTACATTTACAACCCTTATGGGCGATAAAGTTGAACCAAGACGCGAATTTATTGAAGCAAATGCAAAATACGTTCAGAATCTTGATATTTAAGGAGGATAAGTTTAAGTGGATGACAAAATTTTTGATCAAATACAGCATGTAGACCTCAAAAAAACCATGGAGACTTCCTATATCGACTATGCAATGAGCGTAATTGCTTCCCGTGCATTACCTGATGTAAGAGATGGTCTGAAACCGGTACAGCGCCGGGTTCTCTATTCCATGATTGAGTTAAATAACACACCGGATAAGCCACATCGTAAATGTGCACGTATCGTCGGTGATACCATGGGTAAATACCATCCTCACGGAGACAGCTCGATTTACGGAGCACTTGTCAACATGGCACAGTCCTGGTCGACAAGATATCCACTTGTAGACGGACATGGTAACTTTGGATCGGTCGATGGCGATGGAGCCGCTGCAATGCGATATACAGAGGCGAGACTCAGTAAAATCTCAATGCAGATGATCGAAGATATCAACAAAAACACGGTTGATTTTAAGCCAAACTTTGATGAGACCGAGAAAGAACCTACGGTTCTTCCATCCCGTTATCCGAACCTTCTGGTAAATGGTACTACGGGTATCGCTGTTGGTATGGCAACCAACATCCCGCCTCATAACTTAAGGGATGTAATCCATGCTGTTGTAAAACTGATCGATAACGACATTGAAGAAAAAGAAACCGATATTGATGATCTGATCTCAATTATCAAAGGACCTGATTTTCCAACCGGAGGAATGATTCTTGGTACTGCAGGAATCAACGAGGCATACCGTACTGGACGTGGAAAAATCCGTGTTCGTGCAGTGACTGACATTGAACCGATGCAGAACGGCAAGAACAGGATTGTTGTAACCGAACTTCCGTATCTGGTAAATAAAGCAAGACTGATCGAAAAGATTGCAGAGCTTGTAAAGGATAAAAAAATTGACGGAATTACAGACCTTCGCGATGAATCTGACCGTGAAGGTATGAGAATCTGCATCGAATTAAGACGTGATGTCAATCCGAGTGTAGTACTGAATCTTCTGTTCAAACATACACAGATGCAGGATACATTTGGTGTTATCAACCTTGCACTTGTCAACAACGAGCCAAAGGTACTGAATCTGTATGAGCTTTTAAACTATTATCTGATTCATCAGAAAGAAGTTATCACAAGAAGAACACAGTATGATCTGAACAAAGCAGAGGAACGTGCTCATATCCTCGAAGGATTACTGATCGCACTGGATAATATCGATGAAGTGATAAAGATTATCCGCGGAAGCCGTACGACGCCGGAAGCAAAACAGAGCTTAATGGAGCGTTTTGGACTTACAGACGCACAGGCGCAGGCTATCGTAGACATGAGACTGCGTGCACTGACAGGTCTCGAAAGAGAGAAGTTAGAGGCTGAATACGCAGATCTTATGGCAAAAATCGCGGAATTAAAGGCAATTCTTGCAGATGAGAAGAAACTTCTCGGCGTTATCCGTGAAGAAATTCTTGCCATCGCAGATAAATATGGTGACGACAGAAGAACATCCATCGGATATGATGAATTTGATATTTCCATGGAGGATCTGATCCCTGAAACCAATACAGTTATCACAATGACGAAAGTCGGATATATCAAGAGAATGAGTATCGATAACTTTAAGAGCCAGCACCGTGGTGGAAAAGGTATCAAGGGTATGGAAACCATAGAAGATGACTACATTGAAGAGATGATGATGACGACATCGCACCATTATCTCATGTTCTTTACTAATACGGGACGTGTATACCGTATCAAAGCATACGAGATTCCGGAAGCAAGCAGAACATCAAGAGGTACTGCAATTATTAACCTGATTCCATTGCAGCCTGGAGAAAAGATCACTGCAATGATCCCGATCAAGGAGTATGAACCGGAGAAATACCTCTTCATGGCAACCAGAAAGGGTATTGTAAAGAAAACATCTGTAACAGACTATGAAAATATCCGTAAAACCGGTCTTGCAGCAATCAATCTGCGCGAGGATGATGAGCTGATCGAAGTGAAGATCACCGATGATGATTCTGATATTTTCCTGTTCACAAAATATGGACAGTGTATCCGTTTCCACGAAAGTGATGTAAGAGCAACCGGAAGAACAACAATGGGTGTAATCGGAATGAATCTCACGGACGATGATGAAGTCATCGCAATGCAGATCGACAGCCAGGGTGATGCGGTAATGATCGTATCGGAAAAAGGACTTGGAAAATGCACCAAGACCAGCGAATTTACTGCACAGAACCGTGGTGGAAAAGGTATCAAGTGCTATAAGATTACCGAAAAATCAGGCAATCTGATCGGCGTAAAAGCAGTTGGTAAAGAGGATGAACTGATGCTGATCACAACGGAGGGTATCATCATCCGAATCCGTGTGGCAGATACAGCACTTCTTGGCCGTGTAACATCCGGTGTAAAACTGATCAATCTCAGCGAGGATGTGACAGTGGCAAGTATCGCAAAAGTACGCGAGGATAAATCACTCATACCAAATGAGGATGAGACTGAGGAGACCGAAGAGGAAACCCAGGAATAAAATATTGTGTTACGAGCTTTCAAAAGCCGCGGTCTTTTACTTAGGCTGCGGCTTTTTGTCCACAAAAATTAGAAAAACAAGAAAGTTATCACCAAATACACGTAAAAAGTTATGGATTTGTGGATAACATATCCGAAATTTTAAAAAGCAGTGGGTAAACCCCAAAAAGGAGAAAAGCAATGGTTCGATCTGTATCAACCGATGAGGTTATAAAAAATATCCGGGAAATGTGCATTGAAGCAAATTACGATCTTTCCGGTGACATGAAAAATGCACTGAAAAAAGCGACAAAAGAGGAAAAATCAGAACTTGGACAGAAAATACTGAACCAATTACAGGATAATCTGGAGATTGCTGATAAAGAAATGATCCCAATATGCCAGGACACCGGAATGGCAGTCGTATTTTTGGAAGTGGGACAGGATGTGCATTTTGAAGGAATGACTATCGAAGATGCCGTTAACGAAGGGGTACGTCAGGGATATATAGATGGATTTTTAAGAAAATCCGTGGTGAAAGATCCACTGATCCGGGAAAATACAAAAGATAACACACCGGCGGTCATTCATTATTCGATTGTTCCAGGAGACCAGGTTAAAATCACATTTGCACCAAAAGGATTTGGCAGCGAAAATATGAGCAGGGTGTTTATGTTAAAACCGGCAGACGGAATAGAAGGGGTAAAAAAGGCAATCCTTACAGCAGTTAATGATGCCGGACCAAATGCATGCCCGCCGATGGTTGTCGGAGTCGGTGTCGGAGGAACATTTGAAAAATGTGCACTTATGGCGAAAAAAGCACTGACAAGACCAGTCGATTCACATTCTGAAATTCCATATGTGGCAGATCTTGAAAAAGAAATGCTTGAAAAAATAAATCAGCTTGGAATCGGACCAGGAGGACTTGGAGGAACAACAACCGCGCTTGCAGTGAATATCAATACCTATCCAACACATATTGCAGGTCTCCCGGTTGCAATCAATATCTGTTGCCATGTAAACCGTCATGTAGTAAGAGTAATCTAATCATTTTGTACTCATAGCATATGAGTTTTGCAATTACCTATGAATGACAGGAAAGAGGGAGAAAACAATGAATCATCATATTACAACACCGATCACAGAAGAAGTTACAGGCAAATTAAAATCCGGTGACTATGTTTATATAACAGGGACAATTTATGTTGCAAGAGATGCAGCACACAAACGAATGATGGAAGCATTGCAGAGAGGGGAAGAACTTCCAATCGATATCAAGGATGCCACAATCTATTATATGGGACCGTCTCCGGCAAGAGAGGGAAGACCAATTGGTTCGGCAGGACCTACAACTGCGTCCAGAATGGACAAGTATGCGCCGACGCTTCTTGATCTTGGAGAAAAGGCAATGATCGGAAAAGGAAAACGTACAAAAGAGGTAATCGATGCCGTAGTAAGAAACCATGCAGTATATTTTGCTGCTGTTGGCGGAGCTGGAGCTTTATTATCGAAATGCATCGTAAGTTCTGAGATTGTTTGTTATGAAGACCTTGGTGCAGAAGCAATCCGTAAGCTGGAAGTAAAAGATTTTCCGGCAATTGTTGTTGTGGATTCCGATGGAAATAATCTGTATGAAACAGCAATCAAAAAGTATCGTACAATAGATGAAACATGCTTATAAATTTTACACAGATTTTTTATAAATTTTTCTTGACAAATATAGGGCGGTTTAGTATTATATTTAATGCGTCACGTATGCAAACAATAGAATTAAAGTGACAATAACTTTGGAGAAGTACTCAAGTGGCCGAAGAGGTGCCCCTGCTAAGGGTATAGGTCGGGTAACCGGCGCGAGGGTTCAAATCCCTCCTTCTCCGCTTTACTTCTAAAGTTTAAAAAAATGTCAAAAAAGTGTTGACATTGGAAAACATACATGATAATATATACAAGCTGTTGCGTAAGACAGCAACAAAGAACATTGATAACTGAACAGTGAAAAACCTTGAAAGATTCAATGAGAATTATTCAGGCAAATCAAAAAGATTTGACGAACAGCATCGAAAGATGCACCTTTAAACATTAAATCAAAGGATAAATTTAGCCAAGCTAAGTTTTGAACATGATTAAACTTTTTAATATGAGAGTTTGATCCTGGCTCAGGATGAACGCTGGCGGCGTGCTTAACACATGCAAGTCGAACGAAGCACTTTACTTGATCTCTTTGGAGTGATTGTTCTGTGACTGAGTGGCGGACGGGTGAG
>NZ_VUNI01000027.1 GCF_009695765.1 Roseburia porci | reverse complement strand
TGTTCTGTAGTGTGTCAGTCTTATAGGTAAATAATATCAGAAGGAATATAAATTAGAAAAGCGGAAGTTAGCCAAAGTGTTTCATGACGCATTGGTGCCTTTCGCAGAAAGGCGGATTATAATTATGGAGATAAAGACACGATATACCATTCATGATGTGGCTGCTTTGCTTGGAATTTCGCCGGATGCGATTCGGTTATATGAAAAAGAAGGGCTGGTGTTTCCGCTGCGCGACCCGAACAATGGATACCGCTATTATGAATTTGCACAGATCCACAGAATACTGGGAATTTCCCTTTACCGCCAGCTGGGCGTTGGAATTGCAGAGATCCGCGAACTTTTAAGCGGTCGTTCTTTTGATGAGCTCTGTGATCATTTTGACAGTATGATCGAACTCAATGAGAGAAAGATCGAACAGCTGCAGCAGCAGACAGAGAAAATGCGTTTTATGAAAACCCATCTGGAAAATCTGAATAAAGGATATGAAACGTACAGCATACGGCAGCTGCCGGATGCGTATGTCGTATATCATCAGGAACATGCATTGCTTCTGTATAAAGAGATTAAGACACTTTTCCAGTCACCGGTTTTTTCCTTTGGGAACTTTTGTTATCATTTGCAGAAGGAAGAAAATGAAAAGTACCAGAGCCAGACACTTGAGTTCATCATACAGAAAAAGATGCTGGAGCTGTCTCCGTGGAAGAATGCTGCTGAGTCATTTCCGGCTCAGAAAGGAAGCAGATGCCTGTATACCGTGAAAACGTCACCCGGGCATGCAGCATGGGATCTGAGTGATATGGAACAGTATGCAAAGGAGAACGGACTCAGATGCGAAAAATATGCGTATGCCTTCTTTGTATACAGTATGCTGCAAGAAGAAACGATACAGGACTATTACGAAATATATATTCCTTTAGTCGAATCGTACTAAAAAATAGTTGTTTCTGCTTGACCTTAGACCTGCTCCACCCCTTATGATAGCCTCATAGAAAATGAATTTAGAAACGGAGGCTGATATCATGGAATGCACAGAGTTAACTTTTGAGGAAAAAACATTAAAACGCGCCAATTATGCGCTTACAACGTCGATTACATTTGTGAGCATTTTGCTAATAGTGTTGTATTTAGGACAGATCGCACAGGGATTTGGAATCGTCAAATGTCTGTCTGTTGCAGCAATGATCGCAGTTCCGATGGCTATATCGAATGTATTATACCGGGTGAATCCGATTTCAGACCGGTTTAAAAATATTGCATTTGGCATTTTCCTGATCGCATTCGAGGCTGCGTGCCTCTCATCTACGATCTTTCTGTATAATATTTTTATTTATCCGGTACTGATCAGCATGATCATGTTCTTTGATCTGAAACTTGAGATCCGGTTTAGCGGGATCACACTTGTCCTGACAATCCTGAATGGTCTGTATTCTTTTTATGTATTGGGTTGTCAGTCACAGCAGCAGAAAAATCAGATCTTTATGGCATGTATGCTGGCATTCATTCTTGGAGTCGCAATCTGTATTGCCGCAAGAGCAGCAAAGATGCACAATGAAGAAGCGCTGGATGAGTTTGAGAAAAACCGCAGCAAACAGGAAAGCATGATGGATTCCATCGTAACGGTCGGACAGTCCGTCAATGAATCCACACAGTCGATCCATGCACTGGTTGAGGAACTGAACGAAGCCACCAATTCCGTAAATACTGCGATGTCAGATGTTGCAGCCAGCATGGAAAGCACTTCTTCAAGCATTCAGGAACAGGCAGAAGTTACGGGAAAGATCCAGGATATCATAAACGAGACAGTGGAAATGGCAGATGAGCTGGAGCAGATCTCGAAAAACACACGTGCGAGCGTGAAAACAGGGCAGAAGCTGGTCAGCGATATCGTAACGCAGACCGCACAGATCGAGCAGGAAAATACCATGGTAAAAGAAAATATGTCCGAACTTCATACACATACCAAAGATATGCAGAAGATCATCGGAATCATCCAGCAGATCTCCACACAGACCAATCTGCTTGCTTTAAATGCATCGATTGAAGCAGCACGTGCAGGAGATGCAGGAAAAGGATTTGCTGTCGTTGCGGAAGAGATCCGTGTTCTTTCTGAACAGACCAAACAGTCAACGGAGAATATTGAAGAGATCATTAACAAACTGGATCAGAATGCCACGGATACCATCACGTCCATGGATCATGTTATGGATAAGATTGGAGACCAGGTTGTTATGATCCATGATATCGAGGATGATTTTGCCGGTATCCGCAGTGGAATGTCAGATCTGAAAGAAAATTCCATACATATGAGTGACAACGTGCGAAAACTCAAAGAATCCAACACCACGCTGGTAGACAGCACAAACACACTTTCATCGACCAGTGAAGAAGTCAGTGCATCGGCAGAGGAGACGAATGCAATGTGTGCCGATAATGCAGAACGTTTTACCGTAATTAACGGGGTGTTAGAGAAGCTTACGGCGGAAACCTCACGTATGGATGGATTTATCAACGAATATCATGAAATGCATGCACAGGAGATGTAGAAATTTGTCATTTCGAAATAATGTGTTATAATGGTTTTGGAAAAACAAACCAAAATAATAATATAACATGATGGAATGGGGAGGATCGAAATGACAGAAAATCAGTATCTTCGGGCGAACAAACGGGTATTTACAGTAAGTGTAATCGTGTTTGCTTATATTGCACTTACTGTTCTGGCTGCACTGGCAGTCCATCAGGGAGCGCATGCAGGAAGGATGGCAGCGCAATGCATAACGGTCGTTGGTGTTATCATAGTATCGGTGATTGCATACATTACAAAGAAAAAAACATACACGTGTGCGGTGGTTCTGGTAACCGCAATGACGGGTGGTTATGCAGTTGTATCACTGCTTAATTCAACAGAAGGAACCTGGGCATATGCACTGCCGCTGGTTATTGCAGCTATGGTATATCTGAATGAACGCATGATGATGGTGGTGAATGGAGTTGTCCTGATTGCTAATATTGTACGTTTATGCATCCATTTTGATCCACAGGCGCAGGATATACTTACGAATAACGTACTTGCCATTTTTGTGTTATTGCTTGTGTCCTATGCATCAATCAGTATTACACGCCTTCTGATCCGGTTTTTCGATGAGAATCTCTCCGTGATCGAGGATGCGGCAGACCAGCAGAAAGACAGCAATGACAAGATGATTCTGGTGGCAGACAATATCAAAAAGCATTTTGGACAGGCAATGGGGATGCTGGATGACCTGGAAAACAGCATTGATGTAAGCCATAATTCGATTGCGGATATTGCAAACAGCACAGAAAGCACTGCAGAAGCAATTCAGAAACAGGCAATGATGTGCTCAGAGATCCAGAGCCATACAGACACTGCAGAAAAAGAGATCCATGCAATGATCGAAGCATCACATCGCACGGATGATACCGTAAAAGAGAGTACACAGGTAGTAGAGGAATTAAAAGCACAGGCACAGAGCGTAGAGGAATCCAGCAATATTATTGTAGAAGTGATTTCAAGTCTGACAGATAAGGTAAATGAGGTTCAGAACTTTATCGGTTCGATCATTAGTATTTCAGACCAGACCAATCTTCTTGCACTGAATGCATCGATTGAAGCTGCAAGAGCAGGAGAGGCGGGAAAAGGATTTGCAGTTGTTGCAGAGGAAATCCGACAGCTTTCTGAACAGACACAGGAGGCATCATCCAATATTACGGAGATTATCAGTAAACTGAACAGTGACACAAAGAAGGCGAATGAGAGTATTCAGGAGTCTGTTGAGTCGGTACAGAAACAGAATGAGCTGATCGACAATACAAAAGATAAATTTGAGGATGTTGGTAAGACCGTAGAGAATCTGATGGACAATATTACGCTTGCAGAACAGAGTATCCAGAAGATACTGGATTCTACATCGGTTATTGCAGATAATATTACGCATCTTTCCGCTACAGGCGAAGAAGTTGCAGCTTCCTCTACAGAAGGACTGCGTATGGCAGACCAGACTGTGGACAGCATGAAGAACTGCAGGGAGATCCTGAATAAGATTTATATGCTGGCTCAGGATCTGCGTGATTCGGTTGGGTCGGATGACGAGAGCAGCAGTCGCTGAATATAAATTCTCCGTATAGCAAAGGAAAAGATTGATTACACCCAAAAACTATACAGATTTTCTACAGAAAACAAAAGATTCTCCGTATAGCAGAGAAAATTATCGATTACACCGCCAAATATCAGAAAACAGGCGGTGTAATCAATTAAAAAATGGAGAATACAGAGAATATGTTGGTTAGCGTGCAGATAATAGCGTAGACAATAGGTGTAAATAAAAGAAAGTTTACTATTACGGAGAAAGGCGATACATATTACAACTTGAATATTTCTAACGAAAAAGTAGAGAATCACTTGACGGGGACATGGTAAATAAATTATACTGTGGAAGATTCACCAACAGATAGATTATTAGAAATTTCTACTTTTTTAGATGAGACATCCAGCCCATGCCTTCAAAGCATCATAGACAATACAATATAGGCATTAGTCATACTAAAACAAAGAATTTATAATAAATGCGTGAGATATTTTGATTTTATCTCGCGCATTTTTACGTGTTGTTCCTTTGGGCACACGATCAGAAAACACAGCAGATTTTTGAGTGATCAGACAGGAGGAATTTCAGATGAGCAAGAAATTAGTAGCATATTTTAGCGCAAGCGGAACAACTGAGAGGGTAGCACAGATGATCGCAGATGCAGCAGGAGCAGATCTGTATGAGATCACACCAAAGGTACGTTATACAAAGGCAGACTTAAACTGGATGGACAAGAAAGCCAGAAGCACTGTTGAAATGAATGACAAGAGCTTCCGGCCGGAAATGACAGACGATGATGCACATGTGGAAAATTATGATGAGATCATTCTGGGATTCCCGATCTGGTGGTATGTTGCACCGACAATTGTAAATACTTTTCTGGAGAAATATGATTTTTCCGGTAAAAAGATCGTTCTGTTTGCAACATCAGGCGGAAGCGGATTCGGCAATACCGTCAAAGAGTTACAGCCGTCTGCACCGAATGCTGAAATTTGTGAAGGAAAACTCTTAAACAGAGCAGGCAGACAGGAAATTGAGGACTGGGTAAAAACATTATAGGATACAGGGAGGATTTTTATCGATGTATATAGAGAACATAAATGGACCAGAGGATGTGAAAAAGCTTACGATCGATCAGCTTCCAACACTTGCGGAAGAGATCCGTCATGCGCTTTTACTGAGAGCAAGCCGCCATATGGGACATTTTGGACCAAACTTTGGTATGGTGGAGGCAACAATTGCACTTCACTATGTATTTGATTCGCCGAAGGACAAGATCGTGTATGACGTATCGCATCAGAGCTATCCGCATAAAATGCTCACAGGCAGAAAAGATGCATTTCTTTATGAGGAACATTATGACGATGTATCTGGATACAGCAATCCGCACGAAAGTGAACACGATTTCTTTACAGTTGGCCATACTTCCACGTCGATCAGCCTTGCATGCGGTCTTGCCAAAGGACGTGATTTAAAGGGCGAAAAAGGCAATGTCATTGCAGTGATTGGAGATGGATCATTGAGTGGTGGAGAAGCACTGGAAGGTCTGGATTTTGCATCGGAGCTTCAGAGTAACCTCATTATCCTGGTGAACGATAATGACATGTCGATCGCTGAGAATCATGGTGGATTATATGCAAACCTCAAGCTTTTACGGGAGACGAATGGAACTGCAGACTGCAATCTGTTCAAGGCGATGAACCTTGGATATGTGTACGTCAATGAGGGCAACAATGTGTCTGCGTTGATCGAGGCATTCCAGAAAGTCAAAGATACAACGAAACCGGTTGTTGTGCATATCAACACATTAAAAGGAAAAGGATATGCGCCTGCGGAACAAAATAAAGAGGAGTGGCACTATCATGCTCCGTTTGATATCAAAACAGGACAGTCACTTGTCACATCTGATGCACCGGATTATTCTTCGGTAACCTGTGAGTATCTTCTGGATAAAATGAAAAAAGATCCTAAGGTCGTTGCAATTACAGCTGGAACACCTACGGTTATGGGATTTACAAAGGATAAACGTGATCTGGCAGGAAGTCAGTTTGTCGATGTCGGAATCGCAGAGGAAACAGCAGCAGCGCTCGCATCCGGAATTGCTGCAAATGGTGGAAAACCGGTATTTGGTGTATATTCCACATTTGTTCAGAGAACGTTCGACCAGGTTTCACAGGACATCTGCATCAACAACAGCCCGGCAACAATCGTAACATTCCAGGGATCTGTGTATGGCATGAACGACGTCACACATCTGGGATTCCAGGACATTCCGATGCTTTCTAATATTCCGAATCTTGTATATCTCGCACCGACAACAAAAGAGGAATATCTTTCCATGCTGGATTGGAGTATCGAGCAGAATGAACATCCGGTTGCAATCAAACTTCCGGGAAAAGAAATGATCTCCGACGGAAAAACGATTACAAATGACTGGAGCAGATTAAACACTTATGAAGTGACCGAAAAAGGAAGCAAAGTGGCAATCCTTGGACTTGGGACATTTTACGGTCTGGGAGAGGAAGTCTGCGAAAAGCTGAAAGAAGCAGGTGTCAATGCGACACTGATCAATCCTCATTACATTAGCGGACTGGATGAGACACTTCTGCAATCGCTGAAAGAGGAGCATTCTGTTGTTGTAACACTGGAAGACGGCATTTTAGACGGTGGATTTGGCGAAAAAATTGCCCGTTTCTATGGCTCGGATGACGTTAAGGTGTTAAACTATGGTCTTAAGAAAGAATTCCTTGACCGTTATGACGTAGCTGCTGTTTTAAAAGCAAATCGTCTTACCAGAGAGCAGATTGCCGAGGATATTCAGAAATTACTTTAATCCGGTAATCCAAAACGAAAAGAACTGGGACAATATGCTGCGAATCCATACCTCAGGAAGGGATGATTCGCATGCAGACCAGTATCGGTATCCATATGAGCCGACACCGTATTGTGTGCTGGAGCGTCTTGCCAATTCGGGATGGATCCGAAAGGGAAACACACTTCTGGATTATGGCTGTGGAAAAGGAAGAGTCGACTTTTTCCTGTCGTATATAGTACCGGAGGAAGTGGACCGGATCTATTTTTTCAATCCATTTTCCATAGAGATTCTGCAAAAAGTAATTGCACGCGTGGCGGCTTCGTATTATGAGAGCCAAAGAGAAATACAGCTTTATTTTTATTATCCATCGGATGAATATATGACATATCTGATGACAGTCGATGAACTTGTGTTTTTTGACGAGATCGACTGCCGCGACCTTTTCCCGGGAGAAAATCAAAGGGAGCGGATCGTTGTTTTTTCATTTGGATGATCCAAGAATATTTCCCGCAGTTTTCCACATACTAACTCCAGAGTTGATAGATAGCAAAATAAAGCATTGGAGGAAAATTTATGAAAGCCACAGGTATTGTGAGAAGAATAGATGATCTGGGACGAATCGTAATACCAAAGGAGATCCGCAGAACGCTGAGAATACGGGAAGGAGACCCTCTTGAGATATTTACGAACCGGGAGGGAGAGATCATGTTGAAAAAATATTCTCCGATTGGAGAACTGGGAGAGTTTGCAGCCAGCTATGCAGAGAGTCTGTCACTTACGACGGGACATTTGATCTGCATTACGGATAGAGATTATGTCATCGCGGCAGCAGGTGCAAAAAAGCGTGATTATGAAGGCAAGCCGCTTAGCAGCGAATTGGAGAATCTGATCGAACAGAGAGGTAACGTTCAGGCACAGGCCGAGGATGGTGCATATATTAAGATCACACTGGATGACAAAGGCGAATTTCCATATGAAGCAATTGCAACGATCATCTGCAATGGAGACAGTATAGGAGCAGTTGTCATTTATGGCAAAGATGAAAAAAAATTTCATGGGGAAGTAGAAAAACAGCTTGCGGTAACAGCCGCACATTTTCTGGGAAAACAGATGGAACAATAAAAAGCAGGTATAATGAGGGAACTGGTATAGTCGGTTCCCTCATTGCATATTTTGCCTAAAAAGTATAAAATACCATCATAATGATATATATAAGGAGATTCATATGGCTAAGAAAAAGAAGAGAAAAAAACAGCATCGTTTTTTCTGGTTTATGGTGAAATTACAGATTGTATTGATGCTTCTCGTTCTTGGTGGGCTTGGATATTATTATTTTGGTGGTTATGCAGTAGAAGTGCAGGAACTGAAAAAAGAAGCAGTCCAGCTGGTAAGTCAGTCGGATGACGAGACTTTTATACCTGCGAAGACATGCTCGATTTATGATGTAAACGGCAATCTGATTTCCGAGACAAACGGGGATAAGGATGCTGTTTATGTGAAATACGAGGATATTCCCGCAGATTTTGTGACGGCGATGATCAGTATCGAGGATAAGAAGTTTTATCAGCACAATGGTGTGGACTACAAAGCGATACTGCGAGCGGTAAAGGCGGCTCTGGAGAAGGGCGAGGCGAGCCAGGGAGGAAGTACGATCACCATGCAGCTTGCCAAGCTGGTGTATCTGGACAGCAGCAAGACCTGGGAGCGTAAGGTCGAACAGATTTTTGCCGCAATGGAGCTGGAAAAGCGGTACAGCAAGAATAAGATCATGGAATTTTACCTGAATAATATCTATTTTGCAAATGGATATTATGGAATTGAGGCCGCATGTAAAGGATATTTTAACTGTGAATTATCGGATCTGGATCTGTCACAGATTGCCTTTTTATGTGCGATACCGAACAGTCCGACATACTATGATCCGGTTGCGAATATTGAGCACACATTAAAGCGGAGAAATCTGATCTTAAAGAACATGTATGAGGATGGAAAAATCTCCGAGAGTGCTTATAACAGTGCAATTTCGGAGCAGATTGCGCTCAACCGTCCACAGGAGACGGAAGAGCAGCGGAATAACTATGTGGATACCTATACATATTATTGTGCGACCAGGGCGCTCATGCAGAATGAAGGATTTGAGTTCCAGTATTATTTTGATAATGATGATGCGGAAAAAACGTACGATGATCTCTATGACGAGATGTATGCAGAATGCCAGAAAAAGATCTACAGCGGCGGTTATAAGATTTATACGTCCATCGATCTGGAGAAACAGGCTGATCTGCAGTCGGCGGTAGACAGCACGCTGGCATCCTTTACAGAGACCGGGGATGATGGAATCTATACGCTTCAGGGATCGGCAGTATGTATTGATAATGATACCGGACTGGTTGCTGCAATCGTCGGAGGAAGATCACAGGATTTCACGACATATACGTTAAACCGTGCATATCAGAGTTTCCGACAGCCAGGAAGCTGTATCAAGCCTGTGATTGACTATACACCGGCTTTTGAACGCGGTTACACACCGGATTCCATTGTAAAAGATGAGCCGATTGAAAATGGACCGCAGAATGCAAGCAAGACATATCAGGGGGATGTTACGATCCGCTACGCGGTAGAACAGTCACTGAATACGGTTGCATGGAAATTATACGAAGAGATTACGCCGGAAGCAGGTCTGCAGTATCTGAAAAATATGAATTTCAGTCAGATCAAACCGGCAGATAATACACCGGCAACATCTATTGGTGGATTTACGATCGGTATGTCGACACTTGAGATGGCATCCGCATATGCGACGATTGAGAATGATGGTGTATACCGTGAACCGACCTGTGTGAAGTCTATTTCGGATTCTACAGATCAGGTCGTATATACACTGGAACCGAAAGAGACTGTAATCTATAAGGAAACAGCAGCGCGTATGATGACAGATGTACTGAAATCCGTTATGACCAATGGTCTTGGACGGAAAATGCAGCTTACCAACATGATCAGTGCAGGTAAGACAGGAACAACCAATGACAACAAGGATGGATGGTTCTGCGGATATACCCGTTACTATACGACAGCCGTGTGGGTTGGTTATGATATTCCACAGGAAGTTCCCGGACTTGCAGGAGGATCCTATCCTGGTCAGATCTGGCAGACTTATATGAACCAGATCCATGAGGGAAAAACATCCCTGGATTTTCTGCCATATGCACAGCTGTCGGATGAGTTTAAATCGCAGAACTCGGATCAGGGCAGTGATGATGGAAACGCAGATCAGCCGGCCGATGGTCAGGATCAGGGCGCAGGCGATGCAGCGCAGCAGGATCCAAACGCAGGTGCGGGTGATGCGGCACAGCAGGACCCGAATGCAGGAACCGGCGATCAGCAGAATCCGGATCAGAATGCAGGGCAGGATCCGAACGCGGGACAGGATCAGAATCAGAACACGGGAGCCGGCGATCAGCAGAGTCAGAATCAGACAACGGATCAAAATCCGAATAATGGAAATGATAATCCACAGAGCAACGATCAGAATCAGAACGATGGCAATCAGCAGAATCAGAATGCAGGGCAGGATCAGGGAAATGCAACCCCACAGAACTAGAAATTAAATACAGGAGCTGGAATTCAGCAGGATTTATGTAACTTTTCAAATTTATTTCAAGGAGGAAATAAAGATGAATCTATTCATAAACAACAATCAGGGAGGAACAGCTGCCGGGATCGCAGGTGCATCCATAACGACCGGAAACACTGTAATTTCGCAAAGCGGAACAATTGGGACAGGGAAGTCACGCAGCAAAAAGTCGTTAAAATATAATTCTAAAGAGATCTCAGCACAGATCCTCCGTGCCACAAAATCAAGGACCGCAGCGACAGTGCTTACAAAAGCCAAGAATACGGTCAGCAGTCTGAAGCGCTGTCTTGGAACCGGGGAATATAACGACAGTGAAGTGGAAGCAGCACTCGCGCATGCCAAA
The DNA here is from genome assembly GCF_009695765.1 of Roseburia porci. Taxonomy (GTDB): domain Bacteria; phylum Bacillota; class Clostridia; order Lachnospirales; family Lachnospiraceae; genus Roseburia; species Roseburia porci. Next base: position 25,733 of record NZ_VUNI01000027.1, on the reverse strand, counting down.
AGAATGGTGAAATGCGCACAGTCGAAAGTAAACCATCTTCGCGAAGAAGAAAATCTGCAACGCAAATATGAACGCCAGAAGGCATCCAAAGAGCGCCAGCAGAAGTCGGAGATCAAACGCCGTGTTCATCAGAAAGAACAGGATCTTGAGCAGAAAATGGCGATGGAAGAGCTGGAACAGGCACGCAGACAGAAGTCGGATAAACAGGAGATCGTGCGCAAAAAACGGATACATCGCAGTGATGAGCTTGGAAAGATCAATGAGGCAGATATGAAATATCTGCAGAGCACCATAGACAATCAGCGAAGTACAGGTCTGACAGAGAATACTTCTGCCATTGTGGAATTGTCTGATGCCGGAATCCGGATGAGTGAGCTGCAGCAGGCACAGAGCGCTGTAGAGGCTGAAACAGAGCTGGAGACAGAAACTCCGGATATGGCAGCAGATGCAGGAGCAGCTAATGCACCGGATATGGGCGGTACTTCTGGAATTATGTAGAAAAAATAACGTATAAAGTGTAGGAAAATAGGGTGGAAACGCTATTTGGACTATGGTATACTAACTGTTAGTTTTTAAAAGATCAGGAGGAGAATTGATGAAAAAATACGGATTTGGTGTGGATATTGGTGGAACCACATGTAAGATTGGATTCTTTGAGACAAGCGGAAAGCTGCTTGATAAATGGGAGATACATACAAATACAGAGAATAATGGAGCTTCCATTCTGAATGATGTTGCAGAATCAATTGCACAGAAGCTTGAAAAAGAGGGTATTTCCAAAGACGACGTACAGGGTATCGGTGTCGGTGTTCCGGGACCGGTAAAGGCAAACGGTGTTGTAAACCGCTGCGTAAACCTTGGATGGGATGTATTTAACGTTGCAGACAGCCTTACCACGAAAACAGGACTTCCAGTCAAAGCAGGAAATGACGCTAACGTTGCAGCTCTTGGAGAGATGTGGCAGGGCGGTGGCAAAGGCCATAAAGACGTTGTTATGGTTACACTCGGAACCGGAGTCGGCGGTGGAATCATCGTGGACGGTAAGATGATCTCCGGAGCAGCTGGAGCTGGTGGAGAGATCGGACATATCAGTGTGAATGACGAGGAACCGGAAGTCTGCGGATGTGGAAAACACGGATGTCTGGAGCAGTATGCATCTGCAACCGGAATCGTTCGTCTCGTAAACAGAAAGCTTGCAGCAACCGACGAGGAAAGTGCACTCAGAGGATTGAAGAAGGTTACGGCAAAAGACGTATTTGACGAAGCAAAAGCCGGAGACAAGCTTGCAATCGAAATCGTAGAAGAAGTCGGTGCAATTCTTGGTAAAGCACTTGCAAATGTATGCTGTGTCGTTGATCCTGAGATCATCGTCATCGGTGGCGGCGTATCCAAAGCAGGAAGAATCCTGATTGATGTCGTTCGCAAGAACTTTGTTGTACATGCATTCCATGCATGCCAGAATACAGAGTTTGCACTTGCAACACTTGGAAATGATGCAGGAATGTATGGCTGCATGAATATGATCCTGTAATCAAATTGATACATACGAAAAGGGCGTGTGAAAAACCTTGGTTTTTCACACGCCCTTTTGCGTTGTGTTTTTCAATCACTTACTCGGCAAGTGTTTTTACATAGGCAAGTGCTTTGTGTACTGGCGGGATCGCAATCACGATCAGTGTCAGTGCCGCCTCAGCACCAAGGTATGCACCGTTATAAGCCAGTGAGTATACGATTGCGTTCGGGAAAGTATCCGGAGCGTAAGCACCGAAGAAGATCCATCCGGACAGGAATGCGAAGAAATATCTTCCGAGTACGCCGGCAATGTAACCTTTGACCAGACCGTATTTGGAATTGGTAAAGATTCCGGATAATCCAAGTGCACCAAAAGCGAAGATGTAATCAACGAGCATCTGAGGAACGCTTAAGATGTATGGATCAATGATCAGCTGAAGAAATCCATAAGCGATCGCTGTGGTAAGACCAGCACCGAGACCATACCAGTAACCGATCAGAACGATGAACAGCATGCTGAATAAAGTAACCGAACCACCCATAGGCATGTGGAAGATCTTTAACATGGAAGTAACAACAGCCAGGGCAATTGCCATAGCCGAGAATGCCAGCTGTTTGGCATCAAACTTCTTCTTTTTTCCAAAGAGAGCACATCCGAGTAACAGGATTGCAATCATAAGAATAACAAGAGCGGTAAAGCCTGCCATTGTTGGCTGATACGTGATGTCGCCGTATTCATCAGCGACTGCATTTACAAAAAATGACATAAGAAACTCCTCCTTTTTATACGCTCTTTAGAATAATCTTTTTTCCATATTTCGTCAACTCATAACAGATTTCGACTGCTTTTGTAGATAAGAAATTTAAAAATATATTGACATTTTTTCTTAAGACAAATATACTTTGAGAAGCAAATAGTTTGATAATCAAATTATTGCATAGGCAAAATAAAAGGAAAGAATTATAAGGAGAATACGACTATGTTAGAAAAAATGAAAGAAATGATCGCAGACCAGCTTGGAGTTGACGCAGCAACCATCAAACCGGAGACAAACTTTAAAGATGACCTTGGAGCAGACTCTCTGGATTTATTTGAACTGATCATGTCTATGGAAGAGGAATTCGGGGTTGAGATTCCTACAGAAGATCTTGAGAAAATGGCAACTGTAAATGACGTTATGGAATATCTGAAAAACAAGGGTGTTGAAGCATAATGAAAACAAGAATATGTGATCTTCTCGGAATCGAATATCCAATCATTCAGGGAGGAATGGCATGGGTGGCAACGTATGAGCTTGCTACCGCAGTTTCAGAAGCCGGTGGACTTGGAATTATCGGCGCCGGTGGTGCTCCGGCATCATGGATCCGTGAACAGATCAAACAGGCAAAGAAAGCAACCGACAAGCCATTTGGTGTCAACCTTATGCTGATGAATCCGGAAGCGGATCAGATTGCACAGATCATTGCAGAGGAAAAAGTAAAGGTTGTAACAACCGGAGCAGGTAATCCTGGAAAATACGTCCAGATGTGGAAAGAGGCCGGAGTAAAAGTAATCCCGGTCGTTGCAAGCGTTGCACTTGCAAAACTGATGGAGCGTGGCGGCGTGGACGCAGTCATCGCAGAAGGTATGGAATCCGGCGGACATATTGGAAAAGCAACAACAATGACGCTTGTTCCACAGGTGGCAGATGCAGTGGAGATCCCGGTCATCGCAGCCGGTGGAATCGGTGATGGAAGAGGATTTGCCGCAGCTATGATGCTTGGCGCAGAGGCAGTTCAGATGGGAACAAGATTTGTGACTGCAAAAGAATGCACCGTACATGAGAATTACAAGCAGAAAATCATCAAAGCAAAAGATATAGATTCCGAAGTGACGGGAACAGCGAACGGACATCCGATCCGCGTTTTAAGAAACCAGATGACAAAGGCATACCTGAAAATGGAAAAAGAAGGGGCATCTTTGGAAGAACTGGAAAAGATGACACTCGGATCACTCCGCAAAGCTGTTGTGGAAGGTGATGTCACAAGCGGAAGCGTTATGGCAGGACAGATTTCCGGACTTATCAAAAAAGAAGAGACCTGCAAAGAGATCATTCTTGATGTTATGCAGGGCGCCAGACAGGCAATTAAGAATTCTTATGAGGAATGGAAATAAGCATTTGTATTAAGATGGAGGACTGAAATGGGTAAGACAGTATTTATGTTTCCAGGTCAGGGAGCACAGTATATTGGAATGGGAAAAGAATTTTATGATAAATTCCCGGAAGCAAAGGAAACATATGAACTTGCAGGCAAAGCTGCAGGACTTGATGTAGCAGCATTGTGTTTTGAGGAAAATGATAAGATCAACATTACAGAATATACACAGATTGCAATGCTGACAACAGAGGCAGCAATCTGGAAAGTGCTGACCAATGCAGGAGTAAAGGCAGATATGACGGCAGGACTCAGCCTTGGAGAGTATGGAGCCTTGATCGCATCCGGAACAATGAGCATGGATGATGCATTTGCAGTTGTCCGGAAAAGAGGACTTTATATGCAGGAGGCAGTTCCGGTCGGAGGAGCTATGTCAGCAGTGCTTGGACTGGATGCAGAGAAGATCGCAGAAGTTTGTGAGAAGACACAGCAGGAGACACAGAAAGTAGTTTCCATCGCAAATTATAACTGCCCGGGACAGATTGTAATCACCGGTCAGAAAGAGGCTGTGGAAATTGCCGGAACAAGACTTGCAGATGAAGGCGCAAGAAGAGTTGTACCGCTGAAGGTAAGCGGACCATTTCATTCGAAAATGCTGGAAGGTGCAGGCGCAAAACTTGGCGAAGCATTGGAACCGGTTACCATTCATCCGGCACAGATTCCATACATTACAAATGTTACAGCAGATTATGTGACAGATCCATCCCAGGTAAAAGATTATCTGATCCGTCAGGTATCTTCACCGGTTCGCTGGCAGCAGAGCGTTGAGCGTATGATCGCAGACGGCGCGGATACATTTATTGAGATCGGACCTGGAAAAACGCTGAGCGGATTTTTAAGAAAGATCAACCGTGAACTCAAAGCCGTAAGCATTGACAAGTTGGAGGATTTTGAAAATTATGTTAACCGATAAAATTGCACTTGTAACCGGAGCCGGAAGAGGAATCGGAAAAGCAATCGCTGCGGAACTGGCTGCAAATGGCGCATATGTCATTGTAAATTACAATGGATCCGTAAAGGCTGCGGAGGACACGGTGTCCGAGATTGTGGCAGCCGGTGGAAAAGCCGAGGCAATGCAGTGTGATGTCTCTGATTTTGAAGCATGTGGAGAAATGATAAAGGCGATCGTGGAAAAACATGGTCATGTGGACATTCTTGTGAACAATGCAGGAATTACCAGAGATGGTCTCCTTATGAAAATGAGTGAAGAAGATTTTGACCGCGTGCTGGATATCAATCTGAAAGGAACCTTTAACACGATCCGGCATTTATCCAGACAGATGTTAAAACAGCGTGCAGGTAAGATCATTAACCTGTCTTCCGTATCCGGAATTCTTGGAAATGCCGGTCAGGCAAACTATTCTGCGAGCAAAGCCGGAGTGATCGGACTTACGAAATCAGTGGCAAGAGAACTGGCAAGCCGTGGCATTAATGTGAATGCCGTTGCACCTGGATTTGTGACTACAGATATGACAGACGTTTTATCGGATCGGGCAAAAGAAGGAATACTTGCACAGATTCCGTTACAGCGGGCTGGAACCGTAAAGGATATTGCAAAAGCAGTGCTTTTTCTGGCATCAGAGGATTCAGACTATATTACCGGCCAGGTATTGTCTGTCGATGGCGGAATGGCAATTTAGGAGGAAATAGCATGAGTAGAAGAGTTGTAGTAACCGGTATGGGAGCAATCACCCCAATCGGATTAAGCGTAGAGGAATTCTGGAAGAGTGTTCATGAGCAGAAGATCGGCTTTGGTGAGATCACACATTTTGACGCATCAGAATATAAGGCACATCTTGCAGCCGAAGTAAAGGATTTTGACCCGAAGAACTATATGGAGTTCAAATCTGCAAAAAGAATGGAACTGTTCTGTCAGTATGCAGTAGCAGCTGCAAAGGAAGCAATCGAGGATTCCGGAATTGTAATGGAAAAGGAAGATCCGTATATGGTCGGATGTGCGATCGGATCCGGTGTTGGAAGTCTGCAGGCTGTGGAGCGCGAGTATAAAAAGCTTCTGGAAAAAGGACCATCACGTGTCAATCCGCTTCTTGTTCCGATGATGATCTCCAATATGGCCGCTGGCAATGTTTCCATTCATTTTGGATTAAAAGGAAAAAGCATCAACGACGTGACAGCATGTGCAACCGGAACGAATACCATCGGTGAAGCATTCCGTTCCATCCAGTATGGCGAGGCAGATGTGATGGTAGCCGGAGGAACTGAAGCTGCCATTACTCCGATCGGAATTGCAGGATTTACTTCATTGACTGCATTATCTACCGTAGATGATCCAACAAAATGTTCCCTTCCGTTTGACAAAAAAAGAAGCGGATTTGTCATGGGAGAAGGATCTGCAGTCGTAGTACTCGAAGAACTTGAGCATGCGAAAGCTCGCGGAGCTAAGATCTATGCAGAGGTTGTCGGATATGGATGCTCCGCAGACGCATATCATATCACATCTCCACAGGAAGATGGTGGCGGCGCTGCAAGAGCTATGACCAATGCAATTCAGGATGCAGGTGCAAAACCGGAAGACATCACATACATCAATGCACACGGAACCGGAACACACCACAATGACCTGTTCGAGACACGCGCTATCAAACTTGCGTTTGGAGATCAGGCATCCAAATTGAAGATCAATTCGACCAAATCTATGATCGGACATCTTCTTGGAGCAGCCGGAGCAATTGAATTCGTTACCTGTGTAAAAACAATCCAGGATGGTTATATTCATGCAACCGTTGGATATGAGACACCGGACGAGGAGATCGACCTTGATTATTGTAAGGAAGCATGCGAGATGCCGGTAGAATATGCACTGAGCAATTCTCTTGGATTTGGCGGACATAATGCAAGTATTCTGATCAGAAAGTACGAGGGATAACATGTCAGTATTAAATACAGCTGAAATCATGGAGATTCTGCCGCATCGCCACCCGTTTTTACTGATTGACACCGTGGAAGAACTGGAAAGCGGAGTGCGTGCTGTCGCAAAAAAAGCCGTAAGCTTTCACGAGCCATATTTTGCAGGGCATTTTCCTGGAAACCCGGTCATGCCGGGGGTGCTGATCATTGAGGCACTGGCACAGACTGGAGCAGTAGCAATACTTTCCCAGCCGGAATGGAAAGGAAAAACAGCATATTTTGCAGGAATCAACCATGCCAAATTCAAGCAGAAAGTAGTGCCAGGCGATGTGCTGACACTTGAAACAGAAATAATCAAAGTGAAAGGACCGATCGGTATTGGCAAAGCGACTGCCTATGTGGACGGAAAAATCGCCTGCATTGCGGAGCTGACCTTCGCCATAGGCTGATAGATGATAAGATGAGTGTATTAGAACGATTAAAAAATCATAGAAAATCAGATGAAAAAACAAGCGGAGCCGCAGCAGCACCTGTACCGGAGGCTCCTGCAACCGTAACCTGTAAGGCATGCGGAAAAGAACTGAACAAAGATGAAGTAGTCAAAGGCAAATATGTCTGCTATGAATGTGGATATTATTTCCGTGTACGTGCCAAAAACCGTATTAAAATGGTAATCGATGCGCAGTCATTTGAGTCCTGGTATGACGATATTGAGATATCCAACCCCCTGGATTTCCCAGGATATGAAGAAAAACTTCAGGCAACCCAGGAAAAGACCGGACTTGCAGAAGGTGTTGTCGTCGGAAAAGGTAAAGTGTATGGGGAAGAGACCGTAATCGGCGTCATCGATGCAAGATTCCTTATGGGAAGCATGGGGCATGTGGTAGGCGAGAAGATCGCATACGCAGTAGAAAAAGCGACAGAACAGAAACTGCCGGTTATTTTATTCTGCTGTTCTGGTGGAGCCAGAATGCAGGAAGGAATTGTTTCACTGATGCAGATGGCAAAAACATCCGCAGCCTTAAAGAAACATTCCGATGCAGGACTGCTTTATGTGCCGGTTCTTACCGATCCGACAACCGGTGGTGTAACAGCCAGCTTTGCAATGCTTGGGGACATTATTCTTGCAGAGCCTGGAGCACTGATCGGTTTTGCGGGACCGCGAGTAATCGAACAGACAATCGGACAGAAGCTTCCGGATGGATTCCAGAGAGCTGAATTCCAGCTGGAGCATGGATTTGTTGACCAGATCGTGGAACGTAAAGACTTAAAGATGACACTTTATAAGATCTTAAAGGCACATCATCATCTGGAAGGTTATGCGAACTTTGATCCGCTCCATCAGGATGACAAATACGAGCCGACAGAGCTTATGAAGGAACGTCAGGCAAAATCAACACCGCTTTCAGCATGGCAGAAAGTAACCGCAGCACGTCAGGTAAGCCGTCTTGGTGCCGATGATTATATCCATGAGATCTTTGATGACTATATGGAAATGCATGGTGACCGTTATTTCCGTGATGATCCTGCAATCACAGGAGGAATCGCATGGCTGGATGGCCAGCCGGTAACCGTAATCGGTGTCAACAAAGGAAAAGACTTAAAAGACTGTATGGTACATAATTACGGAATGCCATCGCCAGAAGGATACCGTAAGGCCCTGCGCCTTATGAAGCAGGCAGAAAAATTCAATCGTCCGGTCATTACCTTTGTAAATACATCCGGTGCCTATCCGGGAATGGAAGCTGAGGAAAACGGACAGGGTGAGGCAATTGCGCGGAACCTGTTTGAAATGTCCGGTCTGAAAGTTCCTGTACTTTGCATGATGATCGGAGAAGGTGGAAGTGGTGGAGCACTTGCACTTTCTGTCGGAAATGAAGTATGGATGATGGAAAACGCAACCTACTGTGTACTTTCACCGGAAGGATTTGCATCAATTCTGTGGAAAGACGGAAAACGTGCAAAAGAAGCCGCAGGAGTTATGAGAATCACAGCACAGGATCTGAAAGCACTTCAGATCATCGAAGATATCATTCCGGAGTACGGCGGAGCGGATGAAAGTGCACTTACATCGATCGCAAACTATATGAAGGGACATCTGAAGGAATTCCTGAAGAAACAGGATGGAAAGAGCGGAGAACAGCTGGCGCAGGAGCGTTATGACCGGTTCCGCAAATTCTAACCGGTTTTACAAAGTATGACAGAAAAAAGGAGTCAATATGAAAATTGTAGGTACGGGAAGTGCTCTTCCTGCAAAAATTGTATATAATGATGATCTTGCGCAGATCATGGACACATCCGATGAATGGATCAGTTCCAGAACCGGTATCCGCGCAAGACATCTTGCGACGACAGAGAGTACGACAGGCATGAGTGTCGAGGCTGCCCAAAAGGCCCTCGACGCAGCAGGAATAGAAGCTGGGGAGCTGGACCTGATCATTGCCGCAACACTCTCGTCCGATCATATTATTCCAACACTTGCGTGTGAAGTCCAGAGCGCTCTTGGCGCAGTAAATGCAGTTGCATTTGATATTGGGGCGGCATGTTCCGGGTTTTTGTTTGGACTTTCCACAGCAGATGCATACTTCCGGACAGGAAGATTTCACAAGGCCCTTGTAATCGGTGCGGAGACACTGTCCAAAATGATGGATTGGAATGATCGTGGAACCTGTGTACTTTTCGGAGATGGTGCAGGGGCAGTGATCGTAACGGATGAAGGAGAAGATCATCTTTTATCCATGGTACAAGGGTCTGACGGGGCAGGCGGCATGGCATTATGCTGCAAAAACCGTCCACTTGATAATCCATATGCACAGAACACTGGGGAGGCTTTAAAATCCGATGCACAGAATGCAGAGGAAGCTTTAAAGCCTGGGTATGTGCAGATGGATGGTCAGGCAGTATATCGTTTTGCCGTAAAAACAGTGCCGAAAGCAATTCATCAGGCACTTGATGAAGCAGGACTTACTGCGGATGACATTGATCTTTTTGTGCTGCATCAGGCAAATCTGCGGATCATAGAATCTGTTGCAAAACGTCTGAAACAGCCAATGGAAAAATTCCCGACAAATCTTGAGAATTGTGGAAATATTTCTGCAGCAAGCGTTCCGATTCTGCTTGATAAAGTCGTCAAAGATGGTATGATAAATGCAGGAGATAAAATAGTACTGGCCGGATTTGGAGCGGGGCTCACATGGGGTGCCTGCGTGATCCGCTGGTAGCCGTTGGCGACGGAAGAGAAGCAGTCTGGCGGCAGAAAGAGGGACCTGTATGACATTAGATGAAACATTAAACGATCTGCTGGTACGCCTTTTCAAGGATTTACTTGAAATCGAAGGCAAAGCCCTGATCACGGACGAATTTAAAGACATCACAACGAATGATATGCATATCATTGAGGCAATCGGAATCGAAGAGCCGAAGAAAATGTCGGAAGTGGCGAAGCTTATGTCCGTCACAATGGGAACATTGACTAAGGCAATGGATGCGCTTACCAAGAAAGGATATGTGATCCGTGAACGGAGCACGGAAGACAAGAGAGTTGTACGGGTCAGACTGACAGACAAAGGAAAAAGTGCATACTATCATCACGAGTCATTCCACAGACAGATGATCGAGAATGTAAAGGGAGAACTGACAGAGCAGGAGACCACCATTTTGATCTATGCACTTGCCAAGATGGTCGATTATTTTCAGTTCATATACTACGATACGGATGAGGAATCCGAATACATGGACTGGAAGAAGATCAAAGAAGAAAACAAATAATACAAAAGCAGTTTTTGGATATTACAGGTCCGGAAACTGCTTTTTTGATAATAATTATTACTTTATAGAGGTAAAGTGGTACAAAGTTGAAGAAATAAAGAAAAAAATATTGTGCAATTGGAAATTTCGTATTAAAATAATCTCGTTAGTGTATATAAACTTTGTTAAAGGAGATAGAACAAAATGAGTTACGTAGATGAAGTACTCGAGAGAGTAAAAACCAAAAACGCTTCTGAGCCAGAATTCTTACAGGCATGTGAGGAAGTTTTAGAATCTTTACGTCCAGTAATCGAGAAAAATGAGGCTCTTTACAAAAAAGAAGCTTTATTAGAGAGATTAGTAGAGCCAGACCGTCAGTTCAAATTCCGTGTACCATGGGTAGATGACAAGGGTCAGGTTCAGGTTAATACAGGATACCGTGTACAGTTCAACAATGCCATTGGACCATACAAGGGAGGATTACGTTTACATCCTTCTGTAAATATCGGTATCATCAAATTCTTAGGATTTGAGCAGATCTTCAAAAACTCCTTAACAGGACTTCCAATCGGTGGAGGTAAAGGTGGTTCTGATTTCGATCCTAAGGGCAAATCAGACAGAGAGGTTATGGCATTCTGCCAGAGCTTTATGACAGAGCTTTGCAAATACATTGGTGCTGATGTTGACGTTCCTGCTGGAGATATCGGAACAGGAGCAAGAGAGATCGGTTATATGTTCGGTCAGTACAAGAGAATCCGTGGAATGTATGAAGGTGTCCTGACAGGTAAAGGACTTACATACGGCGGATCTTTAGCTCGTACAGAAGCTACTGGATATGGATTATTATACATCACGCAGGAACTTATGAAAGACCACGGCGAGAGCATGGAAGGAAAGACAGTTGTTGTTTCTGGTGCTGGTAACGTAGCAATCTACGCAATTCAGAAAGCTCAGCAGATGGGCGCTAAAGTAGTTACATGTTCTGATTCTACAGGATGGATTTACGATCCAGAAGGAATCGACGTTGACTTATTAAAAGAAGTAAAAGAAGTAAAACGTGCTCGTTTAACAGAGTATGCTGCAGCAAGACCAAGTGCTCAGTATCATGAAGGACGTGGCGTATGGTCAATCAAATGTGATATCGCATTACCATGTGCTACACAGAATGAGTTACATCTTGATGATGCAAAACAGTTAGTAGCAAACGGCGTAAAAGCTGTATGTGAAGGTGCAAACATGCCTACTACATTAGATGCTACCAAATACTTACAGGAGAACGGAGTATGGTTCATCTGTGGTAAAGCTGCAAACGCAGGTGGTGTAGCAACTTCTGCATTAGAGATGACACAGAACTCTGAGAGATTAAGCTGGACATTCGAAGAAGTTGATGCAAAATTACAGCAGATCATGGTTAACATCTACCACAATATCAATGACGCTGCAAAACGTTATGGTATGGAAGGTAACTATGTTGCTGGTGCTAACATCGCCGGATTCGAGAAAGTTGCAAATGCTATGCTCGCTCAGGGTGTTTGCTAATAAATAATTATTCAAGATAAAAAGCCCCACATGTTGCGGAAAACCGCAAAACATGTGGGGCTTTTATTTGATACATTTGAAATGTTTAATGGACACTACAAAAAATGTTTACTCGGTTTGACATAAAAGAAGCCAATTCATATAATAATATCATAATAATAGATAATCTATCTGGGTGTGCTGACACCTTAAAAATCTGACACTTTAGCTGGTTCGTAGGCTGGCAGGTTGGGGAGTAACAGAAAAACTCCAAAGTTAAGCCGCATATAGAGAGGCGACCGGTTGACAGACAACAGAAAAATCAGCTTTGATAGAACATATAAAGGTTGCCTATAAAGGCAGCCTTTTAAAAATAAGGATAAAAAGTTGAAATGGGGGGGAAAAATAATGGCTACTGTTTTCGATGTTGCTAAGTATGTATTGAACCAATTGGGATCCATCACAACTATGAAATTACAAAAACTAGTATATTATTGTCAGGCTTGGTCGCTTGGATGGGATGGAAAGCCTTTGTTTGGAGAGAATTTTGAAGCATGGGCAAATGGTCCTGTATGCCCTGAATTATTTCATAAGCATCAGGGAATGTTTGTCGTTGATGAAAAATTATTTGCGGATTTACCAGATTATAAGTTTTCAAAAGATGAATTAGAAACTTTAAAGGCGGTCTTAGATTATTATGGAGACAAAGATCCGCAGTGGTTAAGTGAACTTACACATAAAGAAGCTCCTTGGAAAGAAGCAAGAGTGGGTGTACCTGTAGGGGTATCTTGTAGTAATATTATTTCAAAGGAGAGTATGCAACAATACTATGGAGGGCTGCAATAATGGGCTCAAAAAAAGTTGTCAAACAGAAAGAGAAAGTATACAGTACCAAGAAACCGACAAATATTGAAGATCCAGAAGCATATTTAAAAAAACGTCCTGTGTGGGCGTTTAAACAGTGTGATTTGGAACATGAAAAGTGGTCTATTAAGAATAATGAAGCGTTTTTTGATAATATATTATCCAAGCTAATTTCGTATGAGGGTATGACATGGGGGGAGATTCAATCGGCTTCAGGAGGAAAAAGTGTTGGTAATGGAACAAATTAATCACTTTGAATATATTGCCGATATGACGAAAGCTGCTCAGAAGAGAGCAAAAGATATTCATTTGGACGTAGACCAACTCTTTTCATTAAGGTTGACTGGGAAAGAGCGACTATATGGGGTTCTGAATAATGGAATTTTTTCCGTACTTTGGTATGATTCTGAACATGAAATATATCCGTCAGCAAAAAAATGAATTTGTAAAAGTGGATTATGAATGAAAATTAATAGTTAAATAATAATTATTACGAATTTAAATCCCCACACATTGCAAGTGCGCAAATGTGTGGGGAATTTATTTTTGTTTCAAGTATAAAATAGAATACAGGGTAATACATAGATAATAGTGAAAAACTAAAAGCATTACATATATGAAGTGCAATCAAAAATGATTGCAAAACAAGAATGCAACCAAAAACGATTGCAAAAATGAAACATAGATTTTAAAATATATGAAAATGGAGGTACACCTATGAACAAATATGTTTCATTAATAATGGATATTGAAAAGTCATTATCTGGGTTATGAACGCAATGCCTTGACGAGAATTTTAAATTCGTTTTCAGTATCAACAAAATGATAAGGTGCATATTCTCCATATGCAGTTGGTCTGCTGATAGTAACAAGCTGAATTCCTTTATGGCCTACGGCGTTATTCAACTCTTTTTTTAGCGCTACAAGTTTCTTGCCGTGAGTCGTTTTTAAAGCAATACAACCATGCGCATTTCTGTCTTTAGCTATTAGATAACACATTGTTTAGCATCTCCTCAAATTCAAATTTTTTGAGAAAAATTCAAAGTGCGATTTGAATGGGAGTTTATCAAGAATTTCTAATGATAATCCATTGATTTTCAGTAAATAATCGTTCATAAAATATATTCCCTCGACTTAATATCCAGAAGTTACAATATTTTTAACTATTGTATAATGGATTTAAGAAAAATACAATTTTATCATGTGAAAAATAGTTGTGGTAGATGGAAAATATCCTCGTAGAAATGCTGGGATTATGGATAATTCTATAGAAAACTACTAGGAATTCCGTACCGTTTTTAATTTGATACAATCCCGGAATTGGTTGTTGTTCCAGGTAAAATGATTTATAATATAATGATAATTCGGAATAAAGAAAGAGAAGAAGAATATATTATGAAAAATGACAACAGGCAGCATAATATAGAGATTGAATTGGAGATTGAGGATCTGAACAAGGATATCGAGCATGACGAAACCGACATGGGAGCGGATGCCCAAACGGATAAAGCGGGAAAACAGGGTAAAAAGAAAGCAAAAAACAAAAAGAGTTCCGTGGCATCGGAAGTATTCAGCTGGATACTGACCATGGCAGCAGCTGTGGCGCTTGCACTTGTTTTAAAGAATTTTGTCATTATTAACGCAGAAGTCCCGACCGGGTCGATGGAGAATACGATCATGCCAGGTGATGATCTGCTTGGATTCCGGCTTGCATACCTGAATTCAAAGCCAAAGCGGGGGGATATCATCATATTTAAGTTCCCGGATGATGAGACGCAGAAATATGTAAAGCGTGTGATCGGGCTTCCGGGCGATACGGTGACAATTGATGATGGGAAAGTCTATATCAATGATTCCACAGAACCGCTGGAAGAAGATTATCTTAAAGAGGACTGGGTAAAAGTTGCCGGACCTTATGTATATCAGGTTCCAGAGGACAGCTATTTTGTCATGGGAGATAATCGGAATGATTCTTATGATTCACGATACTGGACTAATACCTTTGTGAAAAAAGACAAGATTATCGGTAAGGCACTTTTTATTTATTATCCATGGAAACACATGGGGAAGCTTGAATAGGGGGAATTATGTATGGTAGGGTTACTTGCAAAGATATTCATTCCGCAGGATATGCCGGCGGATCGAAAAAGAAGTGCATATGGCATGCTCTGTGGACTTGTGGGAATCATATTGAATATCTTGCTTTTTACAGGAAAGTTCATAGCAGGACTGCTCAGTAATTCTATTGCAATCACAGCGGACGCATTTAACAACCTTTCGGATGCGGGATCGTCGATCGTGACGCTCGCCGGCTTTAAACTTGCGGAACAGAAGCCGGATTCAGAGCATCCATTCGGGCATGGAAGAATGGAATATGTTTCCGGGCTTATTGTAGCTGCGATCATTCTGCTCATGGCATTTGAACTGGTGAAGGATTCCATAAACAAGTTGATTCACCCGGAAGATACAGAATTTTCGGCACTTGTGTTGGTAATTTTAATCGTATCGATCCTTGTAAAATGCTATATGGCTTTTTACAATACACGCATTGGTAAACAGATCGGATCAGCAACGATCCATGCAACTGCAACGGACAGCCTGAATGACTGTGTTGCAACAACCGTTGTTCTGATCACGACGATTATTGAGCATTATTCCGGATTTCATCTGGATGGGATCAGTGGTATTTTTGTAGGCCTGTTCATTTTCTATGGTGGTATATCGGCAGCGAAAGATACGTTAGATCCGCTTCTGGGTCAGCCTCCGGAGAAAGAGTTTGTGGATAAGATCGAGCAGATCGTCACAACCTATGATGAGAACATTGTTGGTTTTCATGATCTCATCGTGCATGATTATGGTCCTGGAAGACGTATGGTGACATTGCATGCGGAAGTCCCGGCAGATGGCGATATCCTGAAAATGCATGATATCATTGATAATATAGAGATGAAACTTTCGAAAGAACTGGGATGTACTGCAACGATCCATATGGATCCGGTCATTACATCCGATGAACATATTCAGGAGATGAAAAATAAAGTCATCGATATTGTCACAGGGATCGATCCGGTGATCACGCTGCATGATTTCCGCGTTGTAAGTGGAGAAACACACACCAATGTGATCTTTGATATTGTGGTTCCATTCCGATTCCGTATGTCAGATGAGGAACTCACACGTACGATCAAGGAACAGGTGAAAAAATGCCTGGGTCAGGAATATTTTGCAGTGATCCAGGTAGATAAGGATTATAACAATTTAAGTGAAAAAAGATAGAAACGGAGTGTCAGTGTATGATATCTCTATTTTTATAGAAAACATGCGATGCTTCTGATTTTGGAGCATTGCGTAGAATGTTTACACAGGAGGATATAAATTATGGCAGAAAAATCAAGCTGCAGCAGTGCATCCAGCTGTTCCAAAGAGAGCTGCGAAGGATGCCCAAGCCATCAGAATCCACAGAGCCTTCAGGCTGAAATGAATGCGGCTTCTAATGTAAAGCATGTGATCGGTATTGTCAGTGGTAAAGGCGGTGTAGGTAAATCATTTGTAACTGCGTCTCTTGCAGTTCAGATGGCAAAAGCCGGATATAGCGTAGGAATTCTGGATGCTGATATTACCGGACCATCCATTCCAAAAATGTTTGGAGTGCATGAAAAAGTAATCGGAGACGAAAAGGGAATGTACCCTGCAGAGACCAAAGAAGGCATTAAGATCATGTCCGTCAACCTTCTTATGGATGATGAGGAAGCACCGGTCGTATGGCGTGGACCGGTCATTGCAGGCGCTGTAAAACAGTTCTGGAGCGAGACCGTATGGGGTGATGTGGACTATCTTTTTGTAGATATGCCACCGGGAACAGGAGATGTTCCGCTTACCGTATTCCAGTCACTTCCGGTAAATGGAATCGTGGTTGTCACATCTCCACAGGAACTGGTTCAGATGATTGTAAAGAAAGCCTTTAACATGGCAAATATGATGCATATTCCGGTTCTGGGACTTGTTGAGAACTTCAGTTATCTCAAATGTCCGGATTGTGGCAAAGAGATCTCTCTTTTCGGAAAGAGCCATATCGATGAGGCTGCAAAAGAGATGGGAACAAAGGTACTTGGCAAACTGCCACTTGATCCGTCTTATGCAGAGACTGCGGATGAAGGAAAGTTCTATGAGATCGAGAATCCATATCTGGATGCTGCAGTTGAGGTATTAAAGAATATTTAATCTTGTTTTATTACCTCTTACCTGTTGAAATTAACCTCTTAGCGTAAACCTGTTTACACTAAGAGGTTCTTTTTGTATGATGGAAACATGAACAGAGGAGCTGAATATGAAGATTAAGATTGAGATTGATGAGAACTTAACAGAAGATGAGATCGTGATCCACTGCAAGAGCTTAAATGAAGATATTTTTTCGATTCAGAAGAAGATCACAGATGCAGTTGGAAGCAGACAGCAGATGGCGGTAACAAAAGGAGAAACAGAGTTTTACCTCACATTGGAAGACATTCTCTTTTTCGAGACAGTCGGGAATGCGGTTGCGGTTCACACGGCAGAACAGATCTATCAGACAAAGCTGCGGCTCTATGAGCTGGAAGAGATACTGCCCGGATCTTTTATGAGAGTTTCCAAATCGACCATCATGAACATCGGCAGAATTCAGTCCATTCATAAAAATATCACGGGTGCCAGCGAAGTGGAATTTGTCGGCAGTCCGAAAAAAGTTTTTGTATCACGAAGTTATTTCAAACCATTCATGAGTAAATTAGAAGAAAAGAGGTTATCAAAATGAGTAAGAAAAATGTAGGATGGGGCTTAGTCCTCATAGTACTGGCTGTTTATCTGATCGTTAGCAGAATGGGGCTTCTTCCGGCGCTTCCATTTTTTAAGGTCATATTTACCGCATTTTTTGGATATGGAGTGATCCATGGAATTTTAAAAAGAAGCTTTTTTGAAACGATCATGTCACTGGCAATCCTGGGATGCATGTATGATGATCTGCTTCACATTGAAGCAATCACACCATGGATATTGCTGTTCTCAGCACTTCTGATCAGCTGTGGACTGGATATGATCTTCCGTAACTGGAGACACCGCGTACATGTGGAAGGTTCATTTCGTTCCTGCAGAACGGACAATTACGCCGACAGTGATTTTATTAAATGTGAGAATTCATTTGGTTCGACAAACAAATATGTCAACACCGATCATCTGACCGGGGCTGCAATTGAGAACAATTTCGGAGCACTGAATGTGTATTTTGACAATGCAGTCATTGCAAACGGTGAAGCTGAGATTTCAGTAGAAAATAATTTTGGAGAGACCAATCTTTATATTCCAAAAACATGGAGGGTGGATTGCAAACAGAACGCAGCCTTTGGCGACGTTCACTTCTATGGACAGGCGAATGCAGATATGGCTGCTCCTCTGCTTCGGATTAAAGCCGAAACAAACTTCGGAGCGATAAATGTATACTTCAACTAATAAAAAGCCTCTATGACACCTTTAAACGTGTTATAGAGGCTTTCCTGTCTTTTGCTTAAATTTTACTGAGCATCAGAATCGGAATCCTGGTTTTCGGAACCAGAAGTCTCCGTACTTTCTGTGCCTTCGGTGTTTTCAGTGGTCTCTGCCTTCTCGTAAGTCATTTCATTGGAACTGCGGAAGATAGTATTGCTTGAACCTACCTGATTAACAACAATCGTATCACCGTCTTTTAATCCGCTTGTATCGATCGTTAAACAGTTACCGGAACTGTATGTTGTGCTGACTTTTTCATCGTTCACATAGACGCGGCTCCATTTGGTGAATCCGCTTCCTTCAATGATCAGTTCCGAACCATCGATGGATTCGTGCATACTGTCGATCACAATATCATCAATACCCATAACAAGATCGCTCGCAGGGTAAAGGTCCTCTCCATGATAGCTGTATCTGGAACCATATAAAAGGTCATACTGAAGGTTCTCAAATCCGTCATAATAATCTTCGCTGTTCATCTGTGTCTGATGATAGTTGAAGATAGTTCCTTCATGGATACCAAGCTGGTCAGTTACATGAGCAAGCAACTGGTAGGAATAAAGGTCTGCATCCTGTTTCTCAAGGCCGAAGTTATTCCAGGTTACATATTTGGTCTTATAAATATCACCGGATTTCATATCATCGTCGGTCAGTCCCATAGTAGGAAGGTGATCGCCGAAGAATACGATCATGGTGTCTTCATCACGTTTGCTTACTTCATCAATCAGGTTTGCCATGAAGTTATCTACTTCATGAAGCTGGTGTACATAATAATCCCATGCGTTCTCGGCACCTTCATCAGCAGCACCTGAGGTTGCATATACCGGATTCTCGATCAGTTTTGTGGTCGGGTAATCACCATGGGAACTTACCGTAATGGTGTATACCATATCAGACTGGTTCGGAGTAGAATCCATAGCTTTTATGGTTTCGCCAACAAGGATATCATCAGTTGCCCAGTTGCCGTTTGGTGTGTAGTTCTGGATATCCATCATTTCTTTGCTTGTAAAAGTATCAAAGCCCATTTTCTGGAACGCATTGGCACGGCTGTAGAAGTTACCGCCATTGTTATGTACAACATGAGTTCCATATCCAAGAGGGCTCAGATCAGAAGCAATGCTTTCGCAGCGGTCAACCTCTTTTAAGATCGTCTTGTGTGGATATTCACCAGTACCGAAATACTGAAGGCTCATACCGGTCAGTACTTCAAACTCGGTATTGGAAGTTCCGGCTCCGACAACAGGAACGGTCAGATAACCGGTCGAGTAGTTCTGTTCCAGAGAATGGAAAGTCGGGATTGGATCTCCGGTTACATTTAAGAAGTTGATCTCATCCGGATCACAAAAAGACTCAAGCAGTACAACAATAAGGTTTGGCTCACGGTCTTTGTTGATGGATGTTTCTTTTTTCTCACTGTTTACAGTTTCTTCGATGGAATCGATTTTGGCCTCGGAATAGTCCGAAGGCTTTTTCATACCGCGGTCAACAACGCTCGAAGAGAAGCTGTATACAAAACCATAGTTCTCATACCCCTGGGCAATGTTGGAAAAATAAGTAGCTACAACATTGGTGCTCTGTGCAACGGAAGTAACGGTAGGAACTGCTACAAATAAAACAGCTACAACAGAAGCTGGAACTACAATGCGGCGGATCTTTCCGGTGAAACGTGGTCCTTTAATAAAGAAGATAACGCAGAAGCCAAGGAAGATCGCAGCACCGATCACAACAAAGGTTGCCTGGGTTGCTGTGAAATAGTTGGTATTGGTCATAGTCAGAAGATCGGAGATACATTTCAGATCAGTGTAACCGAACGGGGTAACACGGTTTGAAAGGATACATCCGTTAATAATTCCGAGAATCAGCCAGAAGGCGGATATAAACAGACGGAAAAATGCACGTCTTCGGAATAAATATACCAGTGTCAGCGACGCAAAAATGATAAAGGCATTATAAAAATATGCCAGCGTATGTGCGCTTACGAATGTGCAGGCAGAAATAAAGCTTCTTCTTGAAACCCATTCGATCACGAAGATCAGCCCACAGGATAACAGTGCGTGGAACACTAAAGAATATTTATTTAAAAATGCAATTGTCTGTAAATATTTTTCAGAATGTTGTTTCTCTTTTTTCGTGAAAAATTTCTGTTTGATCGTACTCAAATTAATTTTCATTCTTTTACCTCCAATTTACATTCCATAGAATAATGAAAAATCGGTGTAAAAGCAAGAGCAAACTTTCCTAAAAATATCTTAAGATAGTCTGAAGAATTATCAGATATGAACAAGAAAGCATAAGAAAAACCGGCAAAATGCCGGTTTTTCATTACTTTATAAACTTATTGATCGCTTCGTTGAGATCTTTCAAAGCCTGATCATCACCGGTCTCCACAGCATCTACAATGCAGTGGTTGATGTGATCTTCAAGGATCACTTTCCCGATGTTATTGATGGCGGAACGCACGGCTGCAATCTGGATCAGAACCTCACTGCAGTCCCGTCCGCTTTCAATCATTGTCTTAATGGACTCCATATGACCAATCGCGCGGTTCATGCGGTTTAGAACAGCCTTGGTATTTTCGTGATGATGAGGATGGCCGTGTGCATGGGAATCATTGGAATGTACATGTCCGGATTCTTCATGGCTGTGGGTTACGACTGTGCCATCTTCTAATACGTGCGTGTGCGTTTCTTTCATAATTAATGATCATCTCCGCTATCATTATCGGTTGGATCTTCTCCAGATATTCATCTTCTCAGCCTCTTTGATCAGATCATCACGGAAATCCGGATGAGCGATAGAAATCAGAGCCTCAGCTTTCTGCCATGCAGAAAGACCTTTTACATTTACGATACCATACTCTGTAACAACATAATGTGTATTGGCACGTGTATCTGTTACGACAGACCCCTCTGCTAATGTAGGACGGATTCTGGAATGCGTTACGCCCTGTTTGTCTGTAAATGTGGAAGAGCAGCAGATAAAACTCTTTCCACCTTTGGAAAGGTATGCACCTAAAACGAAGTCTAACTGTCCGCCTGCACCACTGATGTGTTTGAGACCGGAAGTCTCAGAACTGATCTGTCCGAACAGGTCGATGTCTACGCAGTTATTGATGGAAATGAAGTTATCCAGTGCTGCGATAGAACGGATGTCGTTGGTGTAGCTTACCGGAGCACTCATCATTTCAGGGTTTTCGTTCAGGTAATCATACATTTTCTTGGTTCCGGCACCAAATCCGTAAGCCTGACGGTAACGGTCGATGTTTTTCTTGGAACCATTGATCTTGCCGGCTTTTGCAATATCAACGAATGCATCAACATACATCTCAGTATGAACACCGAGGTCTTTTAAGTCAGACTGTGCGATCAGGGAACCTACTGCGTTAGGCATACCGCCGATACCAAGCTGCAGACATGCGCCATTTGGAATCTCATTTACGATAAGCTCTGCAACTTTCTGGTCAACCTCAGTTGCAGGACCGCCTGCACCAAGTTCTCCGATTGGTGGGTTGTCACCTTCAACAATGTAAGTAACATCTGAAATATGTACACCATATTCGGTACCGCCAAGACAACGAGGCATATTCTCGTTGACCTCAACAATAATGTGTTTTGCAGTCTCACACATAGCTCCAAGATGGGAAGCATTTGGTCCGAAGTTAAAGAATCCATGTTCATCCATTGGTGCTACCTGGAACATTGCAACATCATCCGGAGTAGCAGATTCACGATAGTAACGTGGAAGCTCGGAATAGCGGATTGGTGCATAAAAAGCGCAGCCACGTTTGATCAGTTTACGCTCATATCCACCCATATGCCATGAGTTCCATGTAAAATGCTCACCGGCATCTTCACGTTCAAAAACAGCAAGTGGTTTTAAAAGGATACCACCGCGCAGGTTGATATCTTTCAGTTCATCTGTACGTTTTGCTAAAGCCTTATCCAAGGCATCTGGAGTACCGGTACACCATCCGTAATCTACCCAGTCACCAGATTTGATGAGTTCTACTGCCTTATCAGCAGAGACAAGTTTCTGTTTGTATTCTTCTGCAAAACCCATTTGTACCTCCTAAAGATTGCTCTTATTTTGTTTGCCATTGTAGGATGGCAAAAGATTGTTAAATTTTTATCGTTCTTGCTTATCATACCATTTTTCTCATCTATTTACAAGTATGAAGATATTGGAAGAGAAGTATTACAGTTCTTCCGGCAGATGCCAGTTCTCCGCGCGCATACGGCAGTCACTGGCATCTTCAAGCAGACGGTCATGTTCATAGGATTCCGGATCACATTGTTCAGCCATATTCTGATAGCAGTCGGCAAGCGCCAGAAGCGCTTTTTGTCCCGGAATCTCGATATCTAAAACAGCTTCGGTCTCGTAGGCTGCATTATAGAACCAGAGCGAGGCCTCGAGGTAATTGCGGCGTGACATATAATAGCAGCCGAGTTCATAGCAGATTTCGGAGCAGGAATCGCCTGCCATGTCTTTCAGACAGATCGAGAAAAAAGAATCCGTGTCATTTTTCAGCCGGGCAATATGTGCGAGGACAGAAGCTGCCTCCGGGGAAGCCGTCTGTTCATAGTTCTGCAGAAAAAAATCTTCCGAAGCGAGAAAATCAGGATATTCCCCACATTTGAACAGTTCCTTGGCATACATGGACGCAACCTTTTCTGAGAGGGAGCCGTCCCGGTGGAATGCCTTTTCAAAAAGTGTAAAATCCCGTTTGCAGTGCAGACTGTGCGGAAGATGCATGATCTCAATGTCACTGTCATAGATCACCGGTTCCGTACGGATCGTTTCGTGGATTGGATCGACCCAGGTGAAGGTGCGTAGTCTTTTGAAAAGCTTTGGACGGAGCTCCCGTTTGCAGTTTTGCACGGTGTTGTAGTCCGTCGGGGTCACATACCGCATCTGTACGATCTCGATTTCCGGAAGTAATGCTTCCTTTAACATAAGGAAACGTTCCTGATTGACCGGGTCAAGATATTCATCTGCATCCGGTGCATAAATGTAATCCATGGACGCAAGGGAAAATGCGTAATTTCGAGCCGCAGCAAAGTCATCACACCAGTCAAAATCATAGATGCGCTCAGTATACTTCGCAGCAATCTCTTTGGTGCGGTCTGTAGATCCTGTGTCCACAATAATGATCTCGTCCATCAGTGGTGCGACGGAATCCAGACAGCGTGCAAGTACCTGTTCTTCATTTTTTACGATCATACACAGACTAATTGAAATCATGATTCTGCCTCCTGGTCATTTTGCAATTATTCACTGGTCTTATTCTACTACAAATTCTCTTTTTTTCCTATGTATTTTGTTTTATAATGTACGCAATGGCAAAAGCAGAGGAGTTTTTTTGCCGGAGTGGTTAAGAGCATAGGAGAACACAATGGAAAATCATACAATAGTTACACTGAAAAAGGGAGAAGGACGCACGATCAAGGCAGGCGGTGCGTGGATCTTTCACAATGAGATCGACACGATCACAGGACGCTTTAAAAACGGAGATGTTGTGACAGTACACGACTTTGACGGTTATCCGATGGGAAAAGGTTTCATCAATCAGAATTCCAAGATCCGTATCCGTATGCTGACAAGGAAACCGGAGCAGGAGATTGATGATGTATTTTTACGTATGCGTGTACAGAATGCATGGGATTATCGAAAGACGACAGTAGATACTTCATCCTGCCGTGTGATCTTTGGCGAGGCAGACTTTTTGCCGGGACTCGTAATTGATAAATATGAAGATGTGCTTGTGGTAGAATGTCTTGCGCTCGGAATGGAGCA
Source organism: Roseburia porci (assembly GCF_009695765.1). GTDB lineage: Bacteria > Bacillota > Clostridia > Lachnospirales > Lachnospiraceae > Roseburia > Roseburia porci. The sequence goes on along the minus strand of NZ_VUNI01000027.1, from coordinate 1,718 downwards.
GTTCAAAGTCAGAATCGTGGAACTTCTGAAAGAAATTCTGGCAGAAGATGGCATTCAGATCCGCGGAGTTTATGAGCGAAGCGATGCAAATGAGCGCACAAAGGAAGGGCTTGCCAAAGTCAAAGGTTTTATCGGTGAAGAATTTGATACAAATGTTGAGATCGTTGAAAATGGCGTGCATTATATGGTGGATGTCGTAAATGGACAAAAAACCGGATTTTTCCTGGATCAGAAATATAACCGTCTCGCAATGCAGCGTATCTGTAAGGGAAAAAAAGTGCTCGACTGTTTTACGCATATGGGAACCTTTGCATTAAATGCAGGAATCGCTGGTGCTTCCGATGTGACCGGGCTTGATATTTCAGAATATGCCGTGCAGCAGGCAAACGAGAATGCGGTGCGCAACCATCTGGAGAATACGGTACATTTCCGGTGTGCAAATGTACTTGATGAGCTTCCAAAACTTGCGCAGGCAGGTGAGAAATACGACGTAGTCATTTTGGATCCTCCGGCATTTACCAAATCCCGCGAGGCAACAAAGAATGCAATCAAGGGTTATCGCGAAATCAATATGAAGGGCTTAAAACTGGTCAAAGACGGTGGTTATCTTGCAACCTGTTCCTGCTCGCATTTCATGACACAGGAGCTTCTGGCAAAAACGGTCCGTGAAGCAGCAAAGGCAACGCATAAGCGTCTGCGTCAGGTAGAATTCCGCACGCAGGCACCGGATCATCCAATCCTGTGGGCTGCAGATGAGAGTTATTATCTGAAGTTCTTCATCTTCCAGGTTGTTGACGAGAAGTAATGACTGGAAAGTGGCGGAAATGCTTGATTTATAAGGGATGGAAGGCATTTGATGTTTACAGAGAAAACCTCGTAAAGTATCGCAAAATATCACAAAACCGTGATTCAAAGTGGTAAGAAAAGTGGTAAGTCTGAGTGGTAAGCACCTGAAATGTAACGAGTGGTAAACTTATGGGGAAAGCGGTATGTTCTATTTGAATGATAACGGGAAATTAACAAAAGACTAACCATGGACTAACAAAGAACTAACCACACGTATCTTTTTTTTCAAATAAGAGTTGATATTATTATCATGGAAGTAATGAACAGAGAGTAATCGAGAAAATTCGGTTGCTCTTTTTTTATAAACAAATTTACATGTGTTATAATAAAACAAATTAACCAATCGGGATTGATTGAGGAGTGATAGATTTATGAATGCAAATGTTGATTTCACAGGTGTTGTGCTTGAAACAGATAGACTAATCATTAGAGAATGGAGTGAAATGGATTTAGAAGACTTTTTTGAGTATGCAAAAGTTGAGGGAGTAGGTCAAATGGCTGGATGGAATCCACATACATCAATTCAAGAATCAAAAACAATTTTGGAGATGTTTATTAAAGGGAAAAAGACCTTTGCTTTAGAATTGAAAGAAAATCATAAAGTAATAGGTTCATTAGGACTTGAAACGCTTAGTCTTTCGTTGAGTGATGAGTATGAGAATTTAGTATGAAGAGAAATAGGATATGTATTAAGTAAAGATTATTGGGGAAAAGGCTTAATGCCAGAAGCTGTTAATAGAGTAATTAAACTGTACCCCTTGTCAAGGACATTTTGAATTAGTGTAGTGCCTATTTTTTAGACACCTACACAAAGATGATATCCCTGATTTTGGACATTCCATCGTTGGGGTATCCAAAGAAGTGGGCACATG
>NZ_VUNI01000026.1 GCF_009695765.1 Roseburia porci | reverse complement strand
CAGCAGTTCTTTTTCGTGCTGTCAAGGGTGGCGGACGTCTGCCACAACCTCTAATATCTACAATTTTCAAGGTTCATCTGAGCCTAATTTTTTAACTCAGTTTTTTCATATCTTATTTGACACTACCAACCGTATAGTGTTTCTCTTACTTCATACCATATCACAATGATAAGGAAATATCTATATTCAAAAGAGAAAAGTTGTATGGAACAGATTGTTGACTTTGAAGAGTGAGAGAAGTACTATCATAATAAAGATACTGAAGGTGAATAACAGAAATTGGAGGGGAGCAATCATGCAGGATGCGTATTCGGAGATTTCAAAAGAACAATTTGAAAAAATGATTCAGCTATATAATCCGTGTATGGATGATTATTTATATGTATATGATCTGCAGAATGACTATTATCGTATTTCAGAGCATGCGACAGAGCGGTTTTGTCTTCCGGGTGATTCTTTTGAAGATGCAGCTGCGAAACACAGACAATTTGTAGATGCAAATGATATTGAGATGCTGATAAAAGAAATTAATGAAATAAAAAGTGGAAAGAAGAAATTCCATGATCTGTATTACCGGTGGCTGGACAGGAAACACCAGTCGATCTGGATCAACTGCAGAGGACGGGTGCTCGATGACGAAAATGGAAATCCGCATTTTTTGATCGGATGTATCAATGAGATCGGTGAACGGCAGAAAGCGGATAATATCAGTGGGCTTTTAGGAGAATCCAGTTTTTATGATATGATCAGAGATTATGATGATAATTTTCCAGAAGGATATTTTATGAGAATTGGCATTGATAATCTGGGGGATATCAATGGTAATCTGGGAATGAAATATGGAGATTTTGTTTTGCGCCAGGTCGCAGAATGCATTCAGAACAATCTGGGGGAAGAACAGCGGTTGTTTCGAATTGTGGCTGATGAATTTATGATTGTTGATTTCTCTGGGGCTAAGACAAGTGATGCGGTCGTTTTATATAAGCAGATCCGAAGAAGTATTGACCGTTTTATTGAGCAAAATAAATATCAGGCTGTTTTTACAATTTCAGCCGGTATTTTAGATACGGAAGGTTTGTATGGCGGATATGATGCAACACTGAAATTAAGCGAGTTTACATTGAATGAAGCAAAAAATCTGGGGAGAAACAGTTATTATATTTTTGAACAGGAAACATATGACAGATTCCGTCGGAAAAGACTGATTACGCGAAATCTTCATCATGCAGTCAATCATGACTTTCAGGGCTTTGAAATATATTTCCAGCCAATTGTAGACGCAAAGACATACCGGCTTGTTGGAGCAGAGGCTCTGATGCGGTTTTCAATGCCATCGGAGGATGAGGACGGCAAAATGGAGCCGATTTCACCGGTAGAATTTATTCCGATTTTAGAGCAGACAGGGCTGATTATTCCGGCTGGAAAATGGATTCTCAGAGAGGCTGTTGCAACATGTAAAAAGTGGCAGAAGGCAATTCCTGATTTTCGGATCAATGTCAATCTTTCCTATGTACAGGTGATAAAGAGCAATGCATTAGATGAAATCCTTGATACCGTCAGAATGTATGGAATTAAACCATCGAGCGTTGGAATTGAGGTAACGGAGAGTGGATATCTGGATTCCGGACCACATTTTCAGAAATTATGGAATGGACTGAAAAATAATGGAATTCAGGTTGTACTGGATGATTTTGGTACCGGTTACTCCAATCTGCACTGTCTTGGAGATCTTCGCCCGGATTATATTAAAATAGACCGTTCATTTACCATGAAAGCGATTCAGAATCAGTATGAGCATAAACTGATGAACCAGATTATCGATATGGCACACAGTCTGAATCTGACAATCTGCATTGAAGGAATTGAAAAATCTGAGGAACTTATGGATCTTAGAAATCTGGGGGCTGATTATATACAGGGATATCTGTTTGGAAAGCCATATTCTGTACAGGAATTTGAAAAAAGATTTGTAGAATAAAACCTAATCTTGCCTTTCCTTCATGTTTTCATTATAATGAAACGAGTGACATGAATTTGAATTGAATAAACTTAGAGGATGGAAAAATGAGCGAGAATACGTCAAAACGCTGCAGAAGGATTGTAATTAAGATAGGTTCTTCATCTTTGACACATGAACAGACAGGTGGATTGAATTTTACAAAGATGGAAAAAATGGTCAGAGAACTTTGTGATCTTCAGAACCAGGGAATGGATGTCTGCCTGGTAAGTTCTGGAGCAATCGCGGTTGGTAGACAATCGATCGGCATGAAAGAAAGACCATCAGACATTTCTACCAAGCAGGCCTGTGCAGCAGTTGGGCAGGCGAAGCTTATGATGACATATCAGAAACTGTTCGGAGAATATAATCATGCGGCAGGTCAGGTGCTGATCACAAAAAACACGATGATCAATCCTGTTTCACGGAACAATGCCAAAAATACATTTGATGAATTGTTTCATCTTGGCGTAATTCCAATTGTAAATGAAAATGATACGGTTAGTACATACGAGATGCAGTTTGGTGATAATGATACGCTTTCAGCACTTGTTGCATCTTTGATCGGCGCAGATATGCTGATTCTTCTTTCGGATATTGACGGCCTTTATACAGATGATCCACATAAGAATCCGAAAGCACAGCTGATCCGTGAGGTGTCGACACTTGATGAGAAGATATATGAGATGGCAAAGGGAAGCACAGGAAGTAATGTTGGTACTGGGGGAATGGCTACAAAACTGACCGCAGCGAAGATTGCAACATTTTCCGGAGCCGATATGATCATTGCAAACGGAAATGATGTGAGTGTTCTCCACCAGATTTTTGAAGGAGAAGATTATACGGGAACACTGTTTCATGCAAACAGTAATCCGAATTTCAGACTGGCGGATTTTATTATGGAAAGTATAGGATAGAAGAATGACAAAAGAGAAGATTGATCGAATTAATGAATTATACAAAAAGTCTAAGGCAGAAGGACTGACAAACGAAGAGAAAAAAGAGCAGGATCTTTTGCGCAAGGAATTTATTGCAAGTGTGCGTGGAAATTTAGTAAGCCAGTTAAACAATATAGATATGGTGAACGAAGACGGAACAATTGAAAATCTTGGCGAAAAATATGGAAAGAAAAAAAGAAATTCATAGTGAAAGCACGGATAATGAGAAAGCGCAGATCCGGCAAAGCAAAAAGAGGGAAAGAAGCCGGCTGACGGCAGAACAGTGCAGGATTTGCAGCCGGATGATCTGTGAGACAATTGAAAAAGAATCCTGGTATCAGAAAACAGAAAATCTGTTATTATATGTGTCTGTGAACAATGAAGTATCTTTGGAGTGGCTGATGGAAAAGGCATGGGAAGACGGAAAGAAAGTTTTTTTACCAAGAGTACGCGGAACGAATATGGAGTTTTATCAGGTGAATGGTAAAGCAGAACTTGAAATGGGAAGTTTTCATATCATGGAACCGGTAAAAAGCTGTCCTGCATATAAGCCAGTGCCGGAGGCCGTGATGGTTGTGCCGGGAGTGGCTTTTTCCATTTCGGGAGAAAGGATCGGATATGGAAAAGGATATTATGACAGATATCTGAATCATTATCCCGGAAAGATTTATCTGATCGGCGCCTCATATGAGATGCAGTTAGAGAACGATACATGGAAAAGTGATAGGTTTGACAGAAAAATGGATATCGTGATTACGGAGAAAAGGAAGGTAGAGTGCAATGGTGAATCTGGAAGAATTGTGTAAGAATGCATGTGAAGTGAAAAATCAGATTGGAATGCTTGGATGCGACAGCAAGAACCGGGTATTAATAAGTGCTGCAGATATGCTGTTAAAGCAGGAAAAAGAGATACTTGAAGCCAATGCAATCGATGTTGAAAATGGAAAAAAGAACCAGATGCCGGAGGGACTTTTAGATCGTCTTACACTGAATCATGACCGGATCCAGTCTATGGCTGACGGGTTAAAGCAGGTGGCGGCGCTGGATGATCCGATCGGAGAAGTATTATCCATGAAAAAACGTCCAAACGGTCTGATCATTGGGAAAAGAAGAGTTCCGATTGGTGTGATCGGAATTATTTTCGAAGCACGTCCAAATGTGACCTCGGATGCGTTTGGCTTATGTTTTAAAACAGGAAACTGCGTGATCCTAAAGGGTGGAAGTGACGCAATCCATTCGAATATTGCGATTGTCAAAGCCTTAAAAGCTGCTCTGACAATGGAAGGTGTTCCGGAGACTGCTTTGAGCCTGATCGAGGATACTTCCAGAGAGACTGCAGCAGAATTTATGAAGATGAACCGCTATGTGGATGTTTTAATTCCAAGAGGCGGAAAAGGCCTGATCCAGGCTGTTGTCAATCAGGCAACTATTCCGGTTATCGAGACAGGAACCGGTAACTGTCATATCTATGTGGATGAAACAGCAGATTTTGATATGGCAATCAATATTATCAACAATGCAAAGACTCAGAGAATCGGTGTATGCAATGCAGCAGAATCTCTGATCGTTCACTCGGCAATTGCAGCAGAATTTCTTCCAAAACTGTATACAAAATTAAAAGAAAGTAATGTAGAGCTCCGTGGAGATGAACGTGCACTACAGTATCTGGGAGCGGCAAAAGAACTGGTAAAACCGGCAACAGAGGAAGATTGGGGAAAAGAATATTTAGATTACATTATGTCTGTTAAGATTGTGGATTCCATTGATGAGGCAATCGGACATATTAACCGTTACAATACCGGACATTCAGAGGCGATTATTACAAAGGATTATGATGAAGCACAGAAATTCCTGAATGAAGTGGATGCCGCCTGTGTATATGTGAACGCGTCTACCAGATTTACAGATGGAAATGAATTTGGATTTGGAGCTGAAATCGGAATCAGCACACAAAAACTTCATGCAAGAGGTCCGATGGGACTTGACGCATTGACAAGTACCAAATATATTATCTATGGTAACGGTCAGATAAGAAAGTAAAATTTGAGAGGATTATATGAGAGGTTTAGAAACATTAAATCATACAACAAGTGAAGAAGAGGCAAAACTCCAGTATGAATATATGGAGAAGGCAAAGGCATATGTTGCTGCAAAGGCAAAAGAGAAAGGAAGACCTTTGACTTTCTGCGTAAATACGTTCGGCTGCCAGATGAATGCAAGGGATTCGGAAAAGCTTGTTGGCATACTTGAAACAATTGGTTATACAGAAGCAGAAGACGAACATGCAGATTTTGTGATCTACAATACCTGCACGGTCAGAGAGAATGCCAACAACAAGGTATATGGAAGACTTGGTTATCTGTCCAATTATAAAAAGAAAAATCCGGATATGGTGATTGCATTGTGTGGCTGCATGATGCAGGAACCTACAGTTGTTGAGAAAATCCGTAAAAGTTATCGTTTTGTAAATCTGGTATTTGGAACGCATAATATCTATAAATTTGCAGAACTTGTGTGCCGGTGCCTGGAGTCAGACTCACAGATCATTGATGTATGGAAAGACACAGATAAAATTGTTGAGGATCTCCCGGTAAAACGTAAATTCTCTTTCAAATCCGGAGTAAATATCATGTTTGGCTGCAATAATTTCTGCAGTTACTGTATCGTTCCGTATGTGCGCGGAAGAGAAAGAAGCAGGGAGCCGAAGGATATTATCCGTGAAATCGAAGGACTTGTACAAGATGGCGTGTGTGAAGTTATGCTCCTTGGCCAGAATGTAAATTCATATGGAAAGAATCTTGAGAATCCGGTTACATTTGCACAGCTTTTACGCGAGGTGAATAAGATAGAGGGATTAAAGCGTATCCGTTTTATGACTTCACATCCGAAAGATCTGTCTGATGAGCTGATCGAAGCGATGAAAGACTGTGATAAAGTCTGCGGACATCTGCACCTTCCATTACAGTCCGGAAGCTCAAGAATCTTAAAAAAGATGAACCGCCATTACGATAAAGAACAGTATCTGACATTAGTGGACAAGATACGTAAAGCGATTCCGGATATCGCACTTACAACGGATATTATTGTGGGATTCCCGGGCGAGACGGAAGAAGATTTTGAAGAGACTATGGATGTGGTAAAACGTGTACAGTATGACAGTGCGTTTACCTTCATTTATTCGAAACGAACAGGAACACCTGCTGCAACAATGGAAGATCAGATTCCGGAAGAGGTGATCAAAGACCGTTTTGACCGCCTGCTGAAAGAAGTGCAGGATATTTCAAGCCATAAATCCCAGCTCTTAGAAGGAAAAACGGTTCCGGTACTTGCAGAAGAGGTAAATGAACACGACAGTTCACTTATCACAGGACGTCTGGAAAATAATTCGGTTGTACATTTCCCGGGAACAGAGGATATGATCGGAAATATTTATCAGGTTACGCTTGAAGAATGTAAGGGATTTTATTATCTTGGAAAGGTCGCAGATCATGCATAGAAAAATCCGGAAACGGGACATGATTTTTTTACTTGTGACAGCAGTAGTCTGTCTGGTTCTGCTTGGATATTACTATCTTGGACATGGTGATAAGGGTGCGATTGCTGTTGTTACTGTAGACGGGGAAGTATATGGTGAGTACCAGCTGGATGAAGATCAGGTTGTTGAGATCAAAAAAGATGGAAAAGTGACAAATACGCTTACGATTGCAGACCAGAAAGCAGATATGACAGATGCGGACTGCCCGGATCTTTTATGTGTACAACAGAAAGCAATTTCAAGAGATGGAGAAACAATTGTCTGTCTGCCTAATAAAGTGGTTGTCACGGTGGAAAGCAATGAGAAAAGTGACATGGATGCAGTTGCAAACTGATAGGATAAAAATATGAAGCAAAAAACAGCACAGATGGGAATGTTTCTTGCGGCAGCATTGATCTGCAGTTATGTGGAAACATTGATTCCGATTAATTTTGGAATCCCGGGAATTAAACTGGGACTGACGAATATTGTCGTATTATTAATGTTATATCTGGTAGGAGCAAAAGAGGCTTTTTGTGTATCTATGCTTCGAATCCTGCTTTCCGGATTTATGTTTGGCAATGCATTCAGCATAGTCTATTCCTTTGCAGGAGGCGTTTTAAGTTTTTTTGTCATGCTTTGTGCAATGAGATTTTTAAAGCTTCATGTTCTGTCGGTCAGCGTCCTGGGAGGAATTTTTCACAACATTGGTCAGATGATCTTTGCAGCCATACTTGTGAATAATATTCACATTATGTATTATGTCCCGGTGCTTCTTGTGTCCGGAGCAGTTACCGGATTTTTGGTCGGGATTCTGGCAAATGAGATCATTCCACGAATTAAAAGAAACATAAATAACAGTTGAAAAAGAAAGGAATCATCATCGAATGTATTCATACATAAAAGGTGAACTTGCAGAAATTAATCCGGATCATATTGTCATCGAAGCCGGAGGAATCGGATATATGATATTTATTCCGGGACAGGCATTTGATTATCTTCCGGATACCGGGAATGAAATAAAAGTATATACCTATCTGTATCTCAGGGAAGATGCAATGATTCTTTACGGATTCCTTGATAAGGATGATCTTGAAGTATTTAAGCTGCTGATCGGAGTGAGCGGAATCGGACCGAAGGGAGCACTTGGTATTCTTTCAGCATTGTCTTCGGATGATCTGCGTTTTGCGGTTCTTGCAGGAGATGCAAAGGCCATTGCAAAAGCACCTGGTATTGGTGCGAAGACGGCGCAGAGAGTAATTCTGGAATTGAAGGATAAGATGAGTCTGGAAGATGCATTTGAAAAGAAAACAGAACATGTTCAGATGCAGAAAAATCCCGAAGGAAGTCAGACCAAAAACGATGCAGTGCTTGCCCTTACTGCACTTGGATATTCTTCTACAGAAAGCTTAAAGGCAGTTTCAGCAGTAGAGATCACAGATGAGATGGGCGTGGAAGACGTATTAAAAGCGGCATTGAAACATATGGCATTATAAGGAATTGTAAGTAAAGAGGGAGAACATGGAGAGACGGGTTATCTCAACCCAGATCCAGGAAGAGGATCTGAAGATTGAAACAAGTTTAAGACCGCAGCAGTTGAAAGACTATATTGGTCAGGAAAAGATAAAATCCAATCTTAAAGTATATATAGAAGCTGCAAAACAAAGAGGAGAGGCTCTCGATCATGTATTATTTTACGGACCGCCGGGGCTTGGAAAGACGACACTTGCCGGAATTATTGCAAATGAGATGGGAACACATATCAAAATAACTTCCGGACCGGCCATTGGAAAGCCGGGAGAAATGGCTGCAATATTGAATAATCTTTCAGAAGGTGATGTTTTGTTTGTGGATGAGATCCACAGATTGAACAGACAGGTCGAAGAAGTCCTTTATCCTGCAATGGAAGATTATGCGATTGATGTCATGATTGGAAAGGGAGAGTCGGCAAGATCCATACGACTGGATCTCCCGAAATTTACCCTGGTTGGAGCTACGACAAGAGCAGGTATGCTGTCGGCACCTCTTCGTGACAGATTTGGTGTTGTCAGTCACATGGAGTACTATACGGTAGATGAATTAAAAAGTATCATTCTTCATTCTGCAGCGAAACTTCAGGTTGACATTGATGAGAAAGGTGCATATGAGATGGCAAGACGTTCCAGAGGAACACCGAGACTTGCCAACCGTCTTTTAAAACGTGTTCGTGATTTCGCGGAAGTAAAATATGATGGTAAAATTACATTTGAAGTAGCTGATTTTGCGTTGAACCTTCTGGAAGTGGACAAATACGGACTGGATCAGAATGACAGAAATATTCTTATGACGATCATTGAAAAATTTCAGGGAGGACCTGTCGGACTGGATACACTTGCAGCTGCGCTGGGAGAAGATTCCGGTACAATCGAGGATGTATACGAACCATATCTTGTGAAGAATGGATTTATCAACCGGACACCAAAAGGTCGTGTAGTCACAGATCTTGCATATGAACACTTTGGAATTGCAAAATAGATTGACGGAAAATCCCAACAAAGTTATAATATTACCAGATATTGTGGGTCACGGACTGGAGGATACGAAATGTCTGCAAAAACAAATGTGGAAGTTGTGATAGATGGCAAGGTATATACATTAAGCGGGTATGAAGGTGAAGATTATCTGCAGAAGGTTGCAGCCTATATCAATAATAAGATTGCGGAATATAACAAGCTGGAGGATTATAAACATATTCCTTCTAATATGAAAGCTGCTTTGATACAGCTTAATATTGCAGATGATTATTTTAAGGCCAGATCTCAGGTGGAGAAATTAGAACGTGATCTTGAACAGAAAGATAAAGAAATATATGATCTGAAACATGATCTGATCTCCAATCAGATTAAGACAGAGTCAGCGGAGGCTTCGGTAAAAGAATTAAAGGCAGCAAATCAGGAACTTTTACTTAACAAGACAAGACTGGAAGCGACTCTGGAAGAGGCACTTTTGGATGGAAAACATCCGGACGATGAGAAAGCTGCATCAGATTGTAAAGATTCTGAAGATAAATAATTATGGTTTTACAGGGGACGGAGATTATGTTTCTGTCCCCTTTATACATTTTGGGAAAGGATAGGAAATGACCAAAAATAAATTTGAGATACTTGCACCGGCAGGTTCGTTTGAAATATTGAAAGCAGTGATCGAAGCCGGAGCAGATGCAGTTTATGTAGGTGGAAGCCAGTATGGCGCACGCGCATATGCAAATAATTTTTCAGAAGAAGAGCTGCTGGAAGCGCTGGATTATGCACATCTGAGAGGAAAGAAAATCTATCTTACTGTGAATACACTTATGAAAAATCAGGAGATTGGAACTCCGTTATATGAGTATCTGCTGCCGTATTACAAACATGGCCTGGATGCAGTGATTGTACAGGATATCGGAGCAATCACGTATATAAAAACGTATTTTCCAGATCTTCCGATCCATGCAAGCACGCAGATGACGGTTACCGGAGTTATGGGAGCACGTCTGATGAAGGAACTTGGTGCGAGCAGAGTTGTAACTGCAAGAGAAATGTCCCTCGATGAGATCCGGGAAATCCATGAGAATGTTGACATTGAGATCGAAACCTTTGTGCATGGTGCTCTGTGTTACTGTTATTCGGGACAATGTCTGATGAGCAGTATGCTGGGAGGAAGAAGCGGAAACAGAGGAAGATGCGCACAGCCGTGCCGTCTGGCATATTCGGTATATGATGCAGCGCACAGGGAAATCAGCAAAGATTCCTATGTATTAAGTCCGAAGGATATGTGTGGGATTGAATTTCTTCCGAAGATGAATGAAGCCGGAATTTATTCATTGAAGATCGAAGGCAGAATGAAACAGGTTCAGTACGCGGCAGGCGTTGTTTCTTATTATCGCAAATATGTGGATCAGTTCATGAATTCGTCAGAGGGAGCGGTTCATGTGACGAAACAGGATCAGAAGGATATTTTAGATCTTGGCAACCGCAGTGGATTTACCAATGCTTATTTTACCAGACATAATGGTAAAGATATGATCACCTTTACAAAGCCGAACCATCAGAAGGCCAATGAAACATTACAGAACCGTATTACGGAACAATATGCACAGACAGAATCCAAAATCGGAATCGATGGAATACTCAGACTTCGAAAGGGAGAAGCAGCAGAGTTTAAGGTTTCGGATGGAAAAACAGAGGCCATTGTGACGGGAAATGTGGTACAGCAGGCCGAAAAAAAGCCTTTATTAAAAGAAGAAGTTGAAAAGCGTTTTAAAAAGACCGGAGATACTTCGTTTGTTTTTCAGAATCTATCAATTGAAATGGACGCAGATGCGTTTATGCCGGTTGGAGCTATGAACCAGCTGCGAAGAGATGCATTGCAGAAATTGCAGGATCAGCTGCTTGAACCGGTGCAAAGAAAAGAAGCAGATCAGAAAGCCGGAAATATTGAAAGACAGCTGGTAAAGAATGTTCGAAGCCCGAAACGCTATATCGCAGCAACCGAACAAAGAACCCTGTTACCGGCAATACTGCAATATGCCTGGATCACGGATGTTTATATGGATTCCACAGCGTATAGCAACCAGACAATCTGGAGTGATCTGAAGGAAGATGTGAACCGGATTCACGGAGCCGGGAAAAAGGCACAGTTTATTCTTCCTGCAATTTTCCGTCAAAGCACATCGGAATTTTATAAAAAAAATCAGGAAAGTTTACTGGATTCCGGAATCGACGGTATTGTTGTAAAAAATTATGAAGAACTGCAATTTGCTTCGGATCTGAAAGAAAGTCTGGAAGTTTATATCGATCATAATATGTATACCTATAATAATTATGCGGTAGATACGTTTGCTGAATATGGAATAAACGGAAATACCGTTCCAATTGAACTGAACCGTAACGAAATCCGTCACAGAGAAAATGCACAAAGCGAAATCATCGTTTATGGACGTTATCCTCTGATGACATCTGCACAGTGTGTGCACTGTAATACGGTCCGATGTGATCGTAAACCGCAGATCATGTGGCTAAAGGATCGTTATCAGAAGGACTTCCCGGTCAGAAATAACTGCAATGAGTGCTATAATATCATTTATAATTCTTTGCCGGTATCTTTGCTGCACTGTTATACGGAACTCACAGAAATGAATCTGAATGGTTTCCGGCTTCAGTTTACCATTGAAACAGAAAAACAGACAAAAGAAGTTTTAACAATGTTTCAAAAGATCCTAAACGGTGAGCGGATCACTGCATCCGGCATGCAGGAATTTACGAATGGACATTATAAGCGAGGAGTAGAATAAACATGCTTCATTTAGTGACACAGGCATCAAAATATCTGATGATCCTGCTTTTTATGGTTTATACGTTTGAGTGCTTTCATGTGTTTCGGTTTGAAAATAGACCGAAAAGGCAGATGGCTATTTATTCAAGGCAGCGCGGAATCATGTATTTCATACATTTCGATGCGTTTCTTGTTATTTATCTGAATACACAGAATGTACAGGTGATCGGCTTTTATCTGATGCAGCTTATTCTGTTTATCGGAATCCAGCTGGTGTATCATCTTTTTTACAAAAAGGCATCCGAGCTGTTGTTAAATAATATGCTCATGCTTCTTGCCATCAGCCTTGTGATCTTAACAAGAATATCCTTTGATAAAGCATTAAAACAGTTTCTGATTATGATCGTATCTACAGTTTTATCGCTGCTGATCCCGATCATACTCCAGAAAATGACATCATTCCGCAGATTTACATGGGCATATGCTCTGGTTGGAATTGCAGCACTTTCTGTGGTATTGGTAGCCGGAGCAGTCAGCTATGGAGCAAAGCTTTCCATCTCGATCGCAGGAATTTCAATCCAGCCATCAGAATTTGTGAAAATATTATACGTCTTTTTTATTGCATCCATGCTTTATCAGGCAACAGATATGAAACAGCTGCTTATTACAAGTGTAATTGCAGCGGTTCATGTACTGATCCTTGTGGCATCCAAAGATCTTGGAAGCGCTTTACTGTACTTTGTTACATATCTTGTTATGATTTATGTCGCAACTCGTCGGCTTGCTTATTTTGCTGGAGGCCTTGCAGCATGTTCGCTTGCTGCAGTTGCCGGGTATAAGTTGTTTAGCCATGTAAGAGTGCGTGTGCTTGCATGGAAAGATCCACTCAGCATGATTGATAAAGAAGGATATCAGATCAGCCAGTCGCTGTTTGCAATCGGGACAGGTGGATGGTTTGGAATGGGACTTTGCCAGGGGCTTCCGAATAAGATCCCGGTTGTGGCACAGGATTTTATCTTTTCGGCAATTTCAGAGGAACTGGGTGGTATATTTGCACTGTGTCTGATCATGGTGTGCGTCAGTTGTTTCTTTATGTTTTTGAATATTGCGATGCAGATGAAAGACCAGTTCTATAAACTTGTTGCACTTGGACTTGGCACGGTATATGCATTTCAGGTATTTCTGACGATTGGTGGTGTTACCAAGTTTATTCCATCTACAGGAGTAACGCTTCCTCTTGTCAGCTATGGAGGAAGTTCACTTCTTTCGACAATGATCCTGTTTGGAATTATCCAGGGACTGTACATCATGAAATCACAACAGGCAATACAGCCTGTAACAAAAAATGCGGAACAGAAAGCAAAAGCAAAGAAACCGGCCAAAAAGAAAGGAGAGGAAAAGATAAATGGAAGCAAAAAAACCAAAGCAGCAGCAAAAGTCAAAGTCAAAGACCTCTCGAAATAAAAATCTGGAATTTTCTGTGATCACATATATTTTCCTTTTGCTTTTTATCTGTCTGATGGGATATTTTGTATATTTTCAAGTGGTAAAAAGCGAAAAATTTATCAATAGCCCATATAATTCTCTGCAGGATCTGTTTTCGAAAAACGTAGTACGGGGAGAAATCCGATCGGATGATGGATATGTACTTGCAAAAACAGATGTGGCAGCAGATGGAACCGAAACAAGGAGTTATCCGTATTCCAACGTGTTTGCACATGCTGTCGGCTATTCGGTAAACGGAAAAGCAGGATTGGAGAATCAGATGAACTTCAGTCTGCTTCGATCACATGAATTTTTCCTCGAACAGATTGTGAACGATCTGAGGGATCAGAAAAATATCGGGGACAATGTGGTTACAACATTGAATTATACTTTGCAGCAGACGGCATATGATGCACTTGGAAGTTATGATGGAGCCGTGATTGTTATGGAGCCGGAGACCGGAAGAATCCTTGCGATGGTTTCCAAACCGGATTATGATCCCAATACGATTGCTGAAAACTGGGAGAGCGTAAGCGGGGATGGAAGTACCGCGCTTTTCAATCGTGCAACACAGGGAAGTTATGCTCCGGGATCTACATTTAAGATCCTGACAACCTTAGAATATTACAGAGAAAATCCAGACACCTATATGAATTACAGTTTTGACTGTGACGGAGAATTTACGGACAGCGGGAAAACGATCCACTGTGCCGGAAATGAAGCACACGGTAAAGAGGATCTGCTGTCTTCTTTTGCAAATTCCTGCAATTCTTCCTACGCGAATATTGCGCTGACACTGGATCTGGATAAATATAATGATCTTTGTAATTCCCTGCTTTTTAACAGGCAGCTTCCGATTTCTTTTGAATCATCGGTCAGCAGCTTTTCTTTAAGCAGTTCTGATCCAAGATCACAGATCATGGAGACCGGGATTGGCCAGGGAAATACCCTGGTATCTCCGCTGCATATGTGCATGATCGCAAGTACCATCTGTAATAATGGTACATTAATGACCCCTTATCTGGTTGACCATACAGAAAGCTATAAGGGCGTTACGGTAGATACATATTCTCCGAAAGAATACGGAACACTATTATCATCGGATGAAGCTTCTTTTATGCAGTCCTATATGCAGGAGGCTGCAGCTTCCGGAACAGCAGGAAAACTTGCGGGACAGTCTTATACAGCATATGGAAAGACCGGAACTGCACAGGTGTCAGATACTTCGGATCAGACGAATGCATGGTTTGTCGGCTATGCACATAAAGATGGCCAGAAAGATATTGCAATTGCGGTAGTTGTGGAAGATTCCGGATATGGAGTAAGGTATGCAGTGCCGATTGCACAGCAGGTTTTTGCAGCATATTTTCAGTAGACGGAATGCAGGAAAAGAGTTATACTTAGACTAGATTTTGAAGTAAAACCACACTTAGGAGGTTATTGCAATGATTGAAGCAACAAGTTGTGGCGGTGTGGTAATTTTTCGTGGTAAAATCCTTCTGTTATACAAGAATTATAAGAACAAATACGAAGGATGGGTACTTCCGAAAGGAACTGTTGAGCCGGGAGAAGAATTTAAAGAAACGGCGACAAGAGAAGTTCTTGAAGAAACTGGTGCGACAGCAACAATCATCAAATATGTCGGAAAAAGCCAGTATTCTTTTACAGTGCCGGAAGATACGGTGGAAAAAGAAGTACATTGGTATCTTATGATGGGCGAGAGTTATTATAGTAAGCCACAAAGAGAAGAATACTTTGTAGATTCCGGATTTTATAAATATCATGAAGCGTATCATCTTTTGAAATTTGCAAACGAAAAGCAGATTCTCGAGAAAGCTTACAATGAATATCTGGATCTCAAGAAGAGGAATCTGTGGGGAACCCACAAATATTTTTAAGCGTTAGAAAAGCTTTTTGAGGTTTGTTCATGAAATGGTACAGTAAATTATATGTTGGTGATTCGATTGCCGGGAAGGCAGGTAAAATCAAATGGAAAATCAGGCATCGTGCCGGAACCATAGATATCTATGTCATTTCGTTTGCGTCAAACCCTGAGAATCTTCTGGACATCATTCCTGCGAATGAATTGATGCAGAGGGGATATCCAAAGAAGCATATGAAAGTGATCGGCCTGGCAAAAGGCTATGAAGAGGCACTTCAGGTTGTTACAACAATAATCGAAGAAACCTATCAGAATACCGGAGATGTCGATGTGTGGAATTATCTGAAGGAGAAGAGGAGGAACAGCTTATGATTTTTCTTCAGATATTAAAAATCATCGGACTGATTCTGCTTGTCCTTCTTCTTATTATTATCGGATTGCTTCTTTTGATCTTATTTTACCCATTATCTTACCGGGTAAAAGGATTCTGGAAGAAAGAATACCAGATTGAAGGATCGGTTACATGGCTTTTTCATCTGATCGGATATTATTTTTATTTTGCAGATGGAGAACAGGAACAATATCTTAGGATACTATGGTTCCGAAAGAAATTTCATGAATCGGAAGATGCCGCGGAGGCTGTGGAAGACACAGAAGATGCGCTAGAAGAATTTATCACAGAAGACGGCTGGATGGATAATCCGGAAGATACAAAACTGCAGGAAAATGATGCTGATAACTCACAGGCTGCTTTGATTGAGCAGAAACCGGAACATGAACAGAAGACATATGATGACATGCAGGAAAATCCCGGAAAAAGTGAGGAGATAGCAAAACATAAAAAAACAAGTGTATTTCAGAAGATGAAGAATACAATTGCAGGTTTCTTACAGAATATAAAAAGGGTGGTTCGTAATCTCATTCGTCAATACCGTAAATGGGATAAGATTTTTCATAATAAAGTATATCAGGCAGCATTTGGCAGATTAAAAAAGGAATTTGTTTGTCTTTTGAAACATATCGTGCCATCCAGAATGCGGTTAAATGCCCGGTTTTCAACGGGGGCACCGGATACGACAGGGATTACCCTTGGCGTGATTGCAATGTTTCCGATGGCATATCAGAACAGATGGAATATTGTTCCGGACTTTGAAGCGGAACAGATGTATGTGGATGCAGAGTTTGATCTGAAAGGACATGTATTTGTTTTTCAGATACTTGCATCAGTGATCCGGGTGATCTTTGATCAAAATTGCAGAAAATTATATCATGCGTTTCGCGCATAGCATCTATGCGTATTTGCAAGTGATATATTCGTTGCACTCATTATATTTTGAAGTTTCGAATAACAGGAGGAGAGACTATGTCAGATAACAGTTTTAACAACACAGTAGAATCATTATTCAAAGGAATGGACAGTTTTATTACGACAAAAACCGTTGTCGGTGATGCGGTTCATATCGGAGATACGATTATCCTTCCATTAGTGGACGTTTCTTTTGGAGTGGCAGCAGGAGCTTTTTCACAGGAGAAGAAAAACAATGGAGCAGGAGGTATGGGCGGAAAGATCATGCCAAGTGCGGTTCTTGTGATCCAGAATGGAACAACAAAGTTAGTAAACATCAAGAATCAGGATGGGATTACAAAGATATTAGATATGATCCCTGATTTTGTGAATAAATTTGCTTCTGGAAAGCAGTCTGATGAGAGCACGGATGGACAGAGTGCAAAAGATGCAGCTGCAAGTGAAATGGAAGATATTTTGTCAGACTCCGTAAAAGACAAAGAATAAAGAGAAGCTCTGAGCACCGGAAACATTCTGGGGTTCAGAGCTTTTTTGGTATAACGGAACAGTGTTTTTTCATATAATATAGTAACATTTTAATGACAGGGTACCATCATGAAACGAATCTGGGGATATACGCTGTTCTGGTTTGCAATGGGAATGATGGTCATGCTGATCTTATCCAATGAATTATTTGGAATTTTCCTGATCGGATTGTGTCTGATCGTGAGTTATTTCCTTTTTTGCAATTAAAAAAGAACTGCCGCAGTGCGACAGTTCTTTCAACGCTTAAAACTAAGCTCTTTCAACTTTTCCGGATCTTAAGCAAGAAGAACATACATATAACTTCTTAGGAACTCCGTTTACTTTACAACTAACACGTTTGATATTTGATTTCCAAACTCTATTTGATCTTCTATGAGAATGGCTGACTTTGATTCCGAAATGAACGCCTTTTTCACAAACTGCACATTTTGCCATAATAATTGCACCTCCTTGCATTTCACTAAACTTAGAATATGTTCTGTCCAAGTTCACAACAATGATATTCTAGCAGAACTATTTCTATAATGCAAGAAAAAAATATAAAAATTTTAAATAATTTAGAAGAGTGTTTGCTTTTTATGCAAAAATGGGTATAATATACCTAACTACGTCAGTATTTCATTGGAGGATATTGTATGAAAGGACAAATGGACACACAATTTGGAAAGATTTTGATTGATGAAGATGTCATTGCGACCTATGCAGGTTCCGTAGCCGTTGAGTGCTTTGGAATTGTTGGTATGGCAGCTGTAAATATGAAAGATGGGCTTGTTAAGTTATTAAAACGTGATTATCTCTCTCATGGAATTAATGTGACAATTGCGGAAGAGAATAAGATCACACTTGATTTTCACGTTATTGTTTCTTACGGTGTCAGCATAAGTACAGTCTCAGACAATCTGATTGAAACGGTAAAATACAAAGTAGAAGAATTTACCGGAATGCAGATCGAGAAGATCAATATTTACGTCGAAGGCGTACGTGTGATTGATTAAGGAGGACTAATAAATTGGAAATCACAAGTATTAATGCAGAAGTTTTAGCAAAGATGTTCCTTGCCGGAGCTAAGAATTTAGATGCGAAGAAAGAATGGATCAATGAGCTTAATGTATTCCCGGTTCCTGACGGAGATACCGGTACAAATATGTCAATGACGATCATGTCAGCAGCAAAAGAGGTAAGTGGGCTGGCAGATCCTACCATGAAAACACTCGCAAAAGCAATTTCATCTGGTTCTCTTCGTGGAGCAAGGGGTAACTCCGGTGTAATTCTTTCACAGTTGTTCAGAGGATTTTGCAAGGTGATTGCAGAATACGATGAGATTGATGTAAATGTTTTATGTGAAGCAGTTCAGAAAGCAGTTGAGACAGCTTATAAAGCAGTTATGAAACCAAAAGAGGGAACGATTCTTACGGTTGCAAAAGGTGCTGCAAATAAAGCGTTAGAGCTTGCAGAAGAGACAGACGATCTTGTATATTTCTGCGATGAGGTGATTAAAGAGGCGGATATCGTGCTCAGCAGAACACCGGATATGCTCCCTGTCTTAAAACAGGCAGGTGTTGTGGATTCCGGTGGACAGGGCCTTATGCAGGTGTTAAAAGGAGCATTTGATTCTCTGACCGGAAAAGAGATTGATTATACAATCGAGGATGCTTCTACCGGTTCCGGAGTAGTTAAAATCTCTGCACAGACAGAAGCAGAAATCAAATTTGGTTACTGTACAGAATTTATCATTGTTTTGAACAGACCTCTTTCTGATAAAGAAGAAAGAGATTACAAGGCATTTTTGGAATCTATCGGGGATTCCATTGTTGTTGTAGCGGACGATGAGATTGTTAAGACCCATGTACATACCAATGACCCGGGACTTGCAATCCAGGAGGCATTAAAACATGGATCATTAAGCAAGATCAAGATCGATAATATGCGTGAAGAACATCAGGAAAAACTGATCAAAGACGCAGAGAAAGTAGCTACACAGCAGAAAGAAGAGACTGCAGAGCAGGAAGAAGCGGTAGAGGAACAGCCGAAAAAGGATATGGGATTTATCTCCGTATCGATCGGTGAGGGAATGAATGAGATCTTCCGTGGCCTGGGTGCTGATTACATTATTGAAGGTGGCCAGACAATGAATCCAAGTACCGAAGATATGTTAAATGCAATCGAGCATGTAAATGCAGAACATATTTTCATTCTTCCAAATAACAAGAATATTGTGATGGCAGCCAATCAGGCGGCAAGTCTTGTGGAAGATAAAGAGATCATTGTAATTCCTACAAAGACGATCCCACAGGGAATCACTGCGCTTGTGAACTTTATTCCGGATCATACGGCAGAAGAGAATAAAGAAAGCATGCTGGAAGAGATTGCACTTGTAAAGACCGGACAGGTTACCTATGCGGTGCGTGATACCGAGATCGATGGAAAAGAGATCAAACAGGATGATTATATGGGAATCGGAGATAAATCCATCCTGTCTGTTGGAAAAGATCTGAAAGAGACGACTCTTGAAATGGTGGATGCCATGATGGACGAGGATTCAGCAATCGTAAGCATTTACTATGGAAGCGATGCCGAAGAAGCTGCTGCAGAAGCACTTGGCGCAGCCATTGAAGAGAAATATCCGGATGTTGAAGTAGAGATCAACGACGGTGGACAGCCAATTTACTACTATGTTATTTCAGTAGAATAAACAGGAGCATCTATGGACATTCATTCAGCCATAACAGAGATAAAAGGCGTTGGCAGTAAAACAAAAGAATTGTTCGGAAAAATGGGAGTATACACCGTTGGTGATATACTCCTTCATTTTCCCAGAAATTATATAAAATACCCTGCGGCGGAAGAATTTCAGAAAGCAGAACTGAATGAGGGAGAAATGATGGCCGTGCTTGCACAGGTACAAAGGACGCCACTTGTACGTAATTCCGGGAGAATGCCAGTCACACTGCTGGAACTTGAGTCAGAGGAAAAGCGGCTTCAGTTCATCTGGTATCGGATGCCTTATATCAAAAATACACTTGTTCCGGGCAAATGGTATGTTTTTTATGGAAAAATCACCCAAAAAAACAGACAATATGCGATGGAACAGCCGGAAATATACGAACTGGAAAAGTACAAAGAAAAAGAACAGCAGCTGCTTCCGGTGTATTCCCTGACTTCCGGAATCTCCAACAATCTGATGTCGAAAACCATAATGGCAGTGCTAAAGTCAGAAATACTGCTGCAGGATTATCTTCCGGCAAAATTAAAAACAGAATATAACCTCTGTGAATATAATTATGCTTTGCAGAAAATTCATTTTCCAGATGAAATGGAGCAGCTGATCGAAGCGAGAAGACGTCTTGTGTTTGACGAGTTTTTCCTGTTTATTATGGGAATGCAGTATCAGAAAGAGAGGCAGCAGAAAGAAAAAAATAATTATCCGTTCCGGGATGACGGGTTTGCGCTTGAACTGATGAAACAGCTTCCATATGAACTGACTGGGGCACAGCAAAAGACAATTGCGCAGATTCACAAAGATGCGGTTTCCCCATATGCGATGCAGCGGCTGATTCAGGGAGATGTTGGATCGGGAAAGACAATTGTTGCATTTTTAATGATGGCAGAGGCTTCGCACAGTGGGTATCAGTCTGCAATTATGGCACCGACGGAGGTGCTTGCAGTTCAGCATTATGCGACATATACCAAATTGTGCCAGCAATTTGGACTGGATATACCAGTGATACTGCTAACAGGTTCCTTAAAGGCGAAAGAGAAGCGGGAGGCTTATGCCAGAATACTGGAACATCCGAATGCGATGATCATTGGAACACATGCACTGATACAGGATAAGGCGGTATATTCGAATCTTGGACTTGTAATTACAGATGAACAGCATCGTTTTGGAGTAAAGCAGAGGGATACATTTTCCAATAAGGGAAGTCATCCTCATATTCTTGTTATGTCGGCAACTCCGATTCCAAGAACACTTGCAATTATTCTTTATGGCGATATGGACATTTCTGTGATTGATGAGGTGCCTGCGCACCGGCTTCCAATCAAAAACTGTGTGGTGGACACTTCCTATCGTCCAAAGGCATATGAATTTATCCTAAAACAGATAAAGGAAGGGCATCAGGCCTATATTATCTGTCCTCTTGTAGAAGAGAGTGAGAATTCCGAAGGGGAAAATGTAACGGATTACAGTAAAATGCTGGAGTCACAATTCCCGGCAGATGTTAAGATTGCCATGCTGCACGGCAAGATGAAACCAGAGCAGAAAAATCAGATCATGGAGGCATTTTCCAGAAATGAAATCCAGATACTGGTTTCGACAACGGTTATTGAGGTTGGGGTAAATGTTCCGAATGCGACAGTGATGATGATCGAGAATGCGGATCGTTTCGGACTGGCACAGCTACATCAGCTGCGTGGAAGAGTAGGACGAGGAGATGCACAGTCTTATTGTATTATGATAAATGGTTCCAGGGGGAAAACGGCAAAAAAACGTCTGGAGATCTTAAACAGATCAAATGACGGATTTTATATTGCCAGTGAAGACTTAAAGCTGCGTGGACCGGGAGACTTTTTTGGCATCCGCCAAAGTGGGGATCTGGCATTTCAGCTTGCAGATATCTACCAGGATGCCGAGGTGCTGGAAAAAGCCTCTGCTGCTGTAGGGGAGATCCTTGCAAAAGATCCGGATCTGGAATGGGAAGAGCATCATGTCCTGCAGGTAAGAATGCAACATTTTATGGATGAACAGATCAAAAAAATGAATTTATAAAACTGGATTACAGAGACAGGAAAAGCCAGCTGCGCATTTGCAGCTGGCTTTTCTCGCCCGGTTTATTTTCCGGACATCTGTTTTTCCTGTGCTTCGATCATTTTCTTAACCATATAGCCTCCGACAGAACCATTCTGTTTTGAGGTAAGGTCACCGTTGTAACCATCTTTCAGAGGAACACCAATCTCATTCGCAACTTCATACTTAAAACGGTCTAATGCTCCTTTTGCTTCTGGAACGGCTGCTCGGTTTGAACTTTTGTTTGACATTTTTCTTTCCTCCTGACGTATATTGAATATTTATCTTTGCGTGATGTAACTTCGTTACCTGATATATTAGTAACTTGTCGTTACAGTGTTATTCTGCGCAGATATTTTGTATCTATACAGGAAGAAAAAGTGAAACAAACGAAAAAATGGAAGAAACAATCAGGATTCCATAAGCTTCAATTCACTGATGTCTGGATGAATTGTAAGGGAATAATTCGTATAATAAACGACAAATCCCGGTGCACTGCCATTTGGTTTTTTGACATTTTTCTTTTGCAGATAATCCACTTCGACTTTATCAGCATCTCTTCCTTTGGAATAAAAGGCTGCAAGTTTTCCGGCTTCTTCAAATACACGGTCTGGGAGTTCTTCGTTTTTGGATTTTACGATCACATGTGAGCCAGGCATGCCTTTTGCATGAAACCACCAGTCGTTTCCGGTTGCAAATTTAAAGGTCAGTTCATCATTCTGGTAATTGTTCTTTCCAACATAGATATCGTATCCGTCAGAAGATATGTAGTGGAACGGTTTACTTTTGATCTTTGTTTTTTGGGCGTTACGGTTTTTCTTGATGTAGCCATATTCGATAAGCTCCTCTTTGATCTGTACAAGATCATCGGAAGAGAGGGCAATATCCAGGGAGTTTTGGATCGATTCCAGATGCAGAATCTCGTTTTGGGTTTCCTGGATCAGTTCTGTCAGGGCTTCGTAAGTACGTTTCAACTTCCCGTAGCGGTCAAAATATTTCTTGGAATTTTCCAGCGGAGTCAGTGCCGGATCGAGCGGTATTTTTATAAGCTTGTCATTATCATAATAATTTGGAGCTACAAGTTCTTTGCTGCCTTCCTCAAGCTGATATCCATATGCATTGATGAGCTCGCCGTAAACTTTGTATTTTTCGCGTTTGTCGGTATCTTTTAACTGTTTCTGCTGCAACTGGAATTTCTTCTGGTTACGTTCTAATGCTGTTGTTACGATTCTTCTTAAATCGACAGACTTCTGACGGATTCTTGTGTAGACATTTTTCTCCGAATAATACATTTCAAGAACCGAGGAGATGGAATCATATTCTTTGCAGTCATAATCCTGATACTGCGTCAGCTTTACTGCAGAAAATTCAATCGGTTCCCGTCCTTTGCGGATGATGGCAGGATGATACTGCTCGTTTTTGATCTCATCCATGAACCAGCAGAAATGGTTGGCAACATGGAGAAGTTCATCCTCAGAAAAAGCAGCGGTTGGCTGATCTCCGTCCACACCGGCACGGTGTGCAATTTCACTGGCAATCAGAGGGCTGATTCCGGTGAAAGAAGAATAGATTGCTTTGGTTAAGGAGAGAGGCTTGTTTTTTATAATAGAAAGCACTTCTTCTCTGGATACCATAAGTGGATTGTGTTTCTGATCCTGTGTGGATGGAATAAAATACATTTTCCCTGGAAGAACTTCACGAAGAGAACTCATCATGCTGGAAACGTGTTTGATACTGTCGATGATCGTTCCGTCGTCTTTGCAGAAAATGATGTTGGAATGTTTTCCCATCAGCTCGATGATTAGGGATTTCTTGCAGAGATCACCCATTTCATTCAGATGTTCGATCTCAAAATGGATGATACGTTCCATATGGGGTTGATAAATACGGGTAATTCTTCCGTTTGCGATATGTTTTCGCAGAACCATGCAGAAAGTCGGTGCGGTCATGGGACTGGGCTTGTTTTCGCTGGTGAGATAGACAAATGGAAGAGAAGCACTTGCAGACATTGCAAGGCGGTACTGTCCATTTGAGCCTTTGCAGGTGAGTAGAAGCTCATCGTTTTCCGGCTGTGCGATTTTGCTGATTTTTGCGTTTAAAATTGTCTGGTTTAATTCATATACTAAATTCGAAATAACGATTCCGTCTAGTGCCATTATAATATCCTCCTGATAATACATAGTATTATAAAGGATATCTGAAAAAAATCCAGTGAATTAGAAAAAACATTTGGAATTATTTGACGTACAGGTTGTTTGGCATTATAATACTAATATCTATGCATGCAGATGGAGAATAAGACATGCATGATACAGAAAGAAGGAACAATCATGATTAAAAGCATGACAGGATTTGGAAGGGCCGAATTTGCAGATGAAAAACGCAAGTTTACCGTTGAGATCAAATCGGTCAATCACAGATATCTGGATGTAAACATCAAGATGCCGAAGAAACTGAATTTCTTTGAGAGTACAATCCGTACCCTTTTGAAAGAATATATCGAACGAGGCAAGGTTGATGTCTATATCACATATGAAGATTATACGGAAGACAATTTTTCCCTGCAGTATAATGCCGGGCTTGCTGCTGAATATCTGAAGTATCTGAATCAGATGGCAGAGGAATTCCATCTGGATAATGACATTCGGGTCAGTACTCTTTCCAAGTATCCGGACGTATTTGTTATGGAAGAACAGGCACCGGATGAAAAGGAGCTCTGGAGTGGTCTGGAGAAGGCAGTACGCATGGCATGCGAGCAGTTTGTTGCAAGCAGGATCAAGGAGGGTGAACACCTGAAGAATGACCTGGTAGATAAACTGACCAATATGCTTTCTTATGTAGACTTTATCGAGGAGCGTTCACCGGAGATTTTAAAAGAATACCGGAGCAGGCTGGAAGAGAAAGTAAAAGAACTTCTTGGAGACAGACAGATTGATGATGCAAGAATTGCAACGGAAGTTACAATTTATGCTGACAAGATCTGTGTGGACGAGGAGACCGTACGCTTAAGAAGTCACATTGAGACAGCAAAGGAAACACTTGTGAATGGCGGAAGTGTTGGCCGCAAGCTCGACTTTATTGCGCAGGAAATGAACCGGGAGGCGAATACAATCCTTTCGAAGGCTAACAATCTTGAAATCTCAGATACCGGTATTGACTTAAAGACGGATATTGAAAAAGTCCGTGAGCAGATACAGAATATTGAATAGGAAGAATCATGGGAAAACTGATTAATATTGGATTTGGAAATATGGTTTCGACGGATAAGATCGTATCGATCATTTCGCCGGATTCGGCTCCTGCCAAGCGTTATATCCAGCAGGCGAAAGAGAGCCATATGCTGATTGATGCAACACAGGGCAGGAAGACGAAAAGCATAATTTTTACAATGAATGATAAACTGATTCTTTCCGCATTACAGCCGGAAACGCTGGCTGGAAGATTTGAACAGGAAGAGTAGTAAGCAAGAGGTGAAATAATGAGTTTGGCAAAGAAAGGAATTCTCGTTGTTGTTTCCGGATTTTCCGGTGCCGGTAAAGGCACTATTATGAAAAATCTGATGAGCAGATACGGGGAAAGTTATGGATTGTCTGTTTCAGCTACCACGCGTGCACCGAGACCGGGTGAAGTTGATGGAAAGGACTATTTTTTCGTTTCCAAAGAACAGTTTGAAACGATGATTTCGGAAGAAAAGCTGATCGAATATGCAAAGTATGTCGACAATTATTACGGAACGCCACGTGATTTTGTAGAAAAACAGCTGGAAGCTGGAAAAAGTGTTATACTGGAGATAGAGATCCAGGGAGCACTCAAAGTTAAAAATAAATTTCCGGATACAAGACTGCTTTTTGTGACTGCACCAAGTGCAGAAGAACTGAAAAACCGTCTGGTTGGCAGAGGAACAGAGACACAAGATGTGATTGAAGCCAGATTAAGCAGGGCCTATGAGGAATCTCTGGGAATTGAAAATTATGATTATTTAGTGATAAACGATGATCTGGAGCGCTGTGTCGACCATGTACACAGCATTCTTGAGAATGAATGCAGTCAGCGTTCAGAAGAGAATTCCGGTGACCGGGTATCCGCTAATATAGATTTTATTAAAAATATGAGAAATGAGCTGTTAAGCTTTTCGAAAGGAGAATGAATATGATACATCCATCGTATGTAGAATTAATGAAAGTAGTAAACAATGACGTAGAAATCGGGGAAGAACCGGTAGTAAACAGCCGTTATTCCATCGTACTTGCAGCTGCAAAACGTGCCCGCCAGATCATTGACGGTGCAGAGCCACTCGTAAGTAATCCAAAATGCCCGAAACCATTATCCATTGCGGTTGATGAGTTATACCAGGGAAAGGTTAAGATCCTTACCGAGGACGAAGACCAGAATTAATCAGAAACATTAGATAGAAAGAAAAAGGGATGACGAAATTTGTTGTCATCCCTTTTTGCAAGTGTGAGGTTTATGAAATTATTATTTATATCATTAGGTTGTGATAAAAATCTTGTTGATTCGGAGTTCATGATTGGTATGCTTACCAAAGACGGGATTGAGCTTACGAATGATGAAACAGAAGCAGATGTCATTATTATCAATAGCTGCTGCTTTATCAATGATGCAAAAGAGGAAAGTATAAATAATATTCTGGAAATGGCAGAATACAGAAAGAGTGGCAGTTGTAAAGCATTGATTGTTACAGGATGTCTGGCACAGCGTTATAAGGAAGAAATCATGGAAGAGATTCCGGAAGTGGATGCAATACTTGGAACCAATTCCTATGATTCTATTGTTGAAGCTGTAAGAGAAGTACTGGATCATCATAAGAAATATGAGAATCTCGGTACGCTTACCGGACTTCCGAAGCTGAGTAACAAACGTCTTTTAACAACCGGAGGGCATTATGCTCATCTGAAGATTGCGGAAGGGTGCAATAAGAACTGTACCTATTGTGTAATTCCATCGATCCGGGGACGTTACCGGAGTGTTCCGATGGAGACACTGGTAGAACAGGCAAAAGATCTTGTGGATTCCGGAGTAAAGGAACTGATTCTTGTGGCACAGGAAACAACACTTTACGGAGTGGATCTTTATGGGGAGAAATCTCTGCATAAACTTCTTGCAGAACTTGGCAAGATCGATGGCCTTTTCTGGATTCGCATTATGTACTGTTATCCGGAAGAGATTTATGATGAACTGATTGAAGAAATGTGCCGCAATAAAAAAGTATGTCATTATCTGGATATGCCAATCCAGCACTGCAATGATAAGATCCTAAAACGCATGGGACGCAGAACAAACAAACAGGATATCATGGACATCGTAGCAAAACTTCGTGAACGCATTCCGGATATCACATTAAGAACAACCCTGATCTGCGGATTCCCGGGAGAGACAGATGAAATGCATGAGGAACTGATGCAGTTTATCAACGATATGGAGTTTGATCGGCTTGGTGCATTCCCGTATTCGCCGGAAGAAGGCACTCCTGCTGCTGAATTTGAAGATCAGGTTGATGAGGAAAAGAAACTTGACTGGCAGGCGGATGTTATGGAATTACAGGAAGAAGTAATCTTTGACAAAAACGAGTCGATGAAGGGCAGAGAACTGTATGCATTTATTGAGGGAAAAGTTGCCGATGAGAATGCCTATGTGGGAAGAACTTATCGCGATGCGCCTGGTATAGATGGTTATATATTTATTAACACAGAAGAAGAACTGATGACCGGAGATATTGTGAAAGTCCGTGTTGTTGGAGCTTATGAATATGATTTGATAGGAGAGATAGTATGAATTTACCAAACAAATTAACGTTATTCCGAGTAATCCTGATTCCATTTTTTGTATTTTTCCTGCTTGCACCTTATTTCGAAGGCTATGGAAATTACATCGCCGTTGCAATTTTTATCGTGGCAAGCCTGACAGATATGCTGGATGGAAAGATTGCAAGAAAGTATAATCTTGTGACGAATTTCGGAAAATTTATGGATCCGCTTGCAGACAAGCTTCTTGTATGTTCAGCAATGATCTGTCTGATTTCGACAGGACAGCTTGCAGCATGGATTGTAATCATCATTATCGCACGTGAATTTATCATCAGTGGTTTCCGGCTGATTGCATCCGATAACGGAATTGTTATCGCAGCAAGTTACTGGGGCAAGTTTAAAACAACTTTCCAGATGCTTATGGTGATTGTATTGATTCTGAATATCCCAAATCAGTTCTTTACTGTACTCGGAACAATTCTGACATACATAGCACTGGCACTTACGATTATTTCACTGATCGATTATATCGCAAAGAATAAGGATGTCTTAAAGGAACAGAAGTAAATGGAACTGAACAGATTAGAAGAGCGCTTGATGCAATTGTTAACCGAAAATGATTTGAAGGTAACAACTGCGGAGAGCTGCACCGGAGGAATGGTTGCGGCAGCAATCGTAGATATTCCGGGAGTTTCAGAATATTTTCACGCCGGATTTGTGACCTATTCGGAAAATGCAAAAGCAGAATTGCTGAATGTTAACCCCGACACAATAAAAGTTTACAATGTAGTCAGTGTGGAAACAGCACAGGAAATGGCCTCAGGTGCTGCAAAAAGAGTACATGCAGACTGTGCAATTGCGACAACGGGTGTTGCAGGACCGGGAGGCGGAACCGAAGAGATACCGGTTGGATGCGTGTGCTTCGGATGCGTGGTATGCGGACATATTTTCTCTGAGAAAAAGATATTTCAGGGATCAAGAAAAGAAATCCGGAATCAGGCGACGGAGGAGGCAATCCGGTTTCTGATCGCAGGAATCGAGGAGGTAATAAAATGAGAATCATTGCAGGAACAGCAAGAAGTCTTCCTTTAAAAACGGTAGATGGTATGGAAACAAGACCAACGACGGACCGGATTAAAGAAACATTATTCAATATGATCCAGAATGAGATTCCGGGATGCTATTTCCTGGATCTGTTTGCCGGAAGTGGACAGATGGGGTTAGAAGCTGTCAGCCGAGGAGCTGAATATGCAGTGTTTGCAGATAACAGTAGAAAAGCGGCACAATGCATAGAAGATAATATTCATTTCACGAAGTTTGATAAACAGTGCAGGTTTTTAAATATGGATGCTGTATCCGCAATCCGGTCGCTGGATGGAAAATACCGGTTTGATGTTATTTTTATGGATCCGCCTTATAAGAAAGAACTGGAGAAAGAAGTGCTTACGGCATTAAAAACTTCAACCATATTAAAGGAAGATACGCTGATTATTGTCGAGGCATCTTTGGACACTTCGTTTGATTATCTGGACGAACTTGGATATCAGATGATAAAATATAAAAAATACAAAACAAATGCTCATGTATTTCTTACAAAGAGCAGGGAGGAATAAATGAAAAAAGCAATTTATCCGGGAAGTTTTGATCCACTTACTTTCGGACATCTTGATATGATCGAAAGATCGGCATCAATTGTAGATGAACTGGTAGTCGGAGTGCTCAATAACAGTGCAAAAAACTCATTGTTTTCTTTAGAAGAACGTGTTAGTATGATAAAAGAGATGACGAAGGATTATCCGAATGTAACGGTTACTTCCTTTAATGGACTGTTGGTAGATCATATGCGTGAGATCGGTGCTACGATTATAGTCAGAGGTTTAAGAGCTGTGACAGATTTTGAGTATGAGCTTCAGATTGCGCAGACGAATCATGTCCAGGAGCCGGGAATTGAAACGATTTTTCTGACGACCAATTTGAAGTATTCTTATCTCAGTTCAACTATTGTGAAAGAGTTTGCTTCTTATGGAGGCGATATATCCAAATTTGTACCGGAACAGTTCATTGACAGAATTTATGCAAAATACAATATTAAATGACATATAAAGGAGAAGTTCGAATGAGCAGTAGAATAGAGCAGGGCATTGAAGATATCGAAGATTTTATCGAAGGATGTAAATATGCAACCTTTTCCAGCACAAATATTATTGTAAATAAGGAAGAACTGGAAGAATTACTTGCAGAGCTTCGTTCCAAGACTCCGGAAGAGATTAAAAGATACCAGAAGATCATCAGCAATAAAGAAGCAATTCTTGCGGATGCACAGGCCAAGGCAGATCAGATCATTGCACAGGCACAGATTCAGACTAATGAATTAGTAAGTGAGCATCAGATTATGCAACAGGCATATGCACAGGCAAATGAGGTTGTAATGATTGCTACAAAGCAGGCGCAGGAGATCCTTGATAATGCAACGAATGAAGCAAATGGAATCCGTATGGGTGCGGTATCTTACACCGATGAACAGTTGAAAGGAATCGAAGATATTCTGACTCATTCGATCGATACATCGAAAGCGCGGTATGAGCATTTGATTGGTTCACTTCAGGAGTATCTGGATGTTGTATCGAGAAACCGTGCTGAATTGTTCCAGTCTGAGGAAGAGGCAGAGGAACAACAGCCTGAGCATGTTGAGGATACGCAGGGAACAGAAGAACCACAGGCATTGGAAGAGATCGCAGAAGACTCAGAACAGTAATCTGCAATAACAGATTGCCAGTAAGACGGAAATTGCGGAACAAAACAGCTTCAGACAGAGATATCTGGAAATGGACAATCCGGCTGGCGCAAGCATGGAATGTGCTTGAGCGATTCCGGACAGTCCGCCCCAGGACAATATGCTGATTGCAAGTACATAGATTATGTTTTCTGGTAAAACAGAATCTGCGAGCATAGCAATTCCGTTTGTCACTTCAAGTCCTGTTGTCAGAATATAAAGTGGCATAGGTGGTCTGCCTGGGTATTTTTGCAGGATGCTGCCCAGAATCGAAAATAATACGATATAACCACATAACTTTATGAGCGTTTCAAATCCGCTTATGATACCGGCGTCAATGATTTGCATATCTAATTGGAATCTTGATGCCGTTTTTTTGTGATTTTGTGCGGAGGGCCTGTTAGGGATCAGAAGAATAATACCAGTCAGAAATGATGGAATATATAGAATAAGAAGGGTGAATAAAGCTGAAAATTCACCATGAAATTTCTGAACAAGAACGTATCCGAGAATAAATGCAGGGCTCAGATTATTGGTACAGCAGCACAGGATCTGTGCCTGTTTTTGAGATAAAAGTCCGTTTTTAAAACAATCGGAAGAAAGCTTGCTTCCAATAGGAAAACCAAACAGAAAACCACAGAAGAATATAAATAATTCCGTGGATGAAAAGAAAAAATGTTTTTGGGATAACCAGTTATCCAGCCATTCCAGAAGATCGGACTGCAGAAGGATGGCGGAAATTACGGTAAATGGAAAAAGCGCAGGAAGCACCTGGTTAAACCATAAAAGGAGTCCGGCGCGTGTGGCGTCACAGGCACTTGCAGGACTGGATAAAAGGTATATAATTACAATCACTATGAGCATGATATATATGATTTTTTTCATAATATAATCTATGACTTAAAGGAGGACACTATGAACGTATTAGAGAATTTAGAGCCGAAAAAGGTATTTCATTATTTTGAGGAAATCTGTAGTATTCCACATGGCTCAAGAAATACAAAACAGATCAGCGATTATCTGGTAGATTTTGCAAAGGCACATGGCCTGACTTATTACCAGGATGAACTGAATAACGTGATCATCATAAAAGAGGCATCAAAAGGATATGAAAATGCAGAGCCGGTAATCATTCAGGGACATATGGATATGGTCTGCGAGAAGGAAAAGGGCTGTGATATTGATTTTGAAAAAGAAGGACTCAGATTGTATGTGGATGGTGATTTTGTAAAAGCAAAGGACACCACACTTGGTGGAGACGACGGAATCGCTGTTGCATATGCACTCGCAATACTGGATTCTGACGAACTTGCACATCCACGTCTGGAAGTTGTCATTACGGTTGATGAGGAAATCGGTATGCTCGGTGCAATCGATATCGATCTGTCTATGTTAAAAGGTCATACCATGTTAAATCTGGACAGTGATGAAGAGGGACATTTCCTTACAAGCTGTGCAGGCGGAATGAGCATGATCACAGAGATCCCTGTGAAAAGAGTGACGCAGAGTGGTCTTAAGATGTTACTGACAGTGACTGGACTTGAGGGAGGGCATTCCGGAAGTGAGATCCATAAAGAGCATGGAAATGCCAATATTTTAATGGGAAGATTTTTAAAACAGATCATGGATATTACGCCTTTTGGAATCATTTCCATGGATGGCGGTTTAAAAGATAATGCAATTCCAAGAGAGTGTAACTGTGAAATACTTTTGCCGGAGGAAAGTGCAGATGCAGTCATGCAGGTGGCTGAGACACTGGATCAGACTTTCAAGAATGAATTTTGTGTGTCAGATGCAAAGGTAGAAGTACTCTGCAAAAAAGAAGGAGTATGTGAAACAAAAATGCTGGATTATACTTCAGTTCACAAAGTGATCTTCTATCTTCGTACAGTACCAAATGGTGTACAGCATATGAGTATGATGATGCCTGGACTGGTCGAGACTTCATTAAACCTCGGAATTCTGAATCTCAAAGACGATGTGTTTGAGACTGTAACATCGGTCAGAAGCTCTGTTTCAACAAGAAAAGACGATTTGAAAGATCAGGTGACACAGCTTGTTGAAATGCTTGGTGGAGAAGTAACAATCGAAGGCGATTATCCGGCATGGGAGTATCAGCCAAATTCAAAAATGAGAGATACGATCGCAGAAATATATCGTGAATTATTTGGAAAAGAAGCAATTTTTGAGGCAATTCATGCAGGATTGGAATGTGGTCTGTTTTCAGAAAAGATTCCAAATCTGGATTGTGTATCTTTCGGGCCGATGAATTATGATATCCATACACCAAAGGAACGTCTGAGTATTTCTTCGACAGAAAGAATGTGGAAACTGATCGTTGAATATTTAAAACGAGCAAAATAGGAGATGGTATGATTCGCTTGGATAAATATCTTACCGACTGTGCAATCGGAACCAGATCGGAAGTGAAAAAACTGATCCGTGCCGGCAAAGTAGAAGTGAACGGAAGCACGGATGTCCGGCCTGAGATGAAACTGGATGAGTTAAAAGATCAGGTCGTTGTAAATAAAATGCCTGTTGTATATGAGAAATATGGTTATTATCTGTTTCACAAGCCGGCAGGCTGTGTGACTGCAACAAAGGATTCCATGCATAAGACGGTGATGGATTATTTTGATGCCAGAACATTTGCCGGATATTCTCCGGTTGGCCGGCTGGATATTGATACGGAAGGTTTTTTACTTGTTACAAATGATGGAGCGCTTGCACATCATCTGATCAGTCCGGCACATCACGTGCCGAAAACCTATTATGTAGAAACGGATGGACCAGTTCCGGCATCGGCAGTAGAACTTTTTGATAAAGGGATCGATATCGGCGATGATACGCCGACCCTTCCGGCGGAGCTTGTGATCCGTCAGACAATGGAGCCGGGTGACAGCAGTGCAGCGAAATATGCTGCGGAAGTTACAATTTACGAGGGACGTTATCATCAGGTGAAGCGTATGTTTCAGGCAATTGGAAGAAAAGTAGTTTATCTGAAACGAATCTCTATGGGAGGGTTGGCACTTGGACAGCTTCCTAAGGGAGAATATCGAAAATTAACCGAAACGGAAGTGGAACTTATTTCATCTTCCAAATAAAGGAGAGTAGAATGTACGAAGGTTATCTGCCGATTTCCCGTCAGGATATGACAGACAGGGGAATCGAACAACTGGATTTTGTATATGTATGTGGAGATGCGTATGTGGATCATCCATCATTCGGGCATGCAATTATTACGCGTCTGCTGGAAGCACATGGATATTCTGTGGGAATTATTTCACAGCCGGACTGGAAGGATGACGCATCCATTTCCATTCTTGGCGAACCAAGGCTTGGTTTTATGGTCTCTGCGGGAAATATGGATTCCATGGTCAATCATTATTCGGTTTCCAAAAAAAGAAGAGAGAAAGATTCATTTACACCAGGCGGTGTCATGGGAAAAAGACCGGATTATGCCACGGTTGTATATTGTAATCTGATCCGGCATACGTATAAACATACTCCGATCATCATTGGCGGAATTGAAGCCAGCCTCCGGAGACTGGCGCATTATGATTACTGGTCCAATAAATTAAAGCGTTCTATTCTGCTGGATTCAGGGGCAGACCTGATCTCTTATGGGATGGGAGAACGGAGCATTATTGAGATTGCGGATGCATTAAATGCCGGTATGAATGTAAAGGATATTACATTTATTGATGGCACGGTGTTTAAAACGAAAGACCGCGATATCATATATGATGCAATTGAACTTCCTGATTGGGATGAGATTAAAACGGATAAGACGGTATATGCAAAAAGCTTTTATACGCAGTATTGCAATACAGATCCGTTTTCCGGAAAACGATTGTTTGAACCATACGGCGGGACTACCTATGTAGTACAGAATCCACCGGCAAAACCGTTATCCCAGACAGAAATGGATGCCATTTATGCACTTCCATATATGAGAAATTATCATCCGTCATACGAGAAAGATGGTGGTGTACCTGCAATCCGTGAGATTAAATTCTCACTTGTGAGCAATCGTGGCTGCTACGGTGGCTGCAATTTCTGTGCGCTTACATTCCATCAGGGAAGAATCATTCAGACGAGAAGCCATGAGTCTATTATCGAAGAGGCAAAGCAGCTTATTGAAGAACCGGACTTTAAAGGTTATATCCATGATGTTGGGGGACCTACTGCAAACTTTCGAGCGCCGGCCTGCAAAAAACAACTGACAAAGGGGGCATGTCCAACCAGACAGTGTCTTTTCCCGACACCGTGTAAGAACCTCGAGGTCGATCATTCGGATTATCTGAAGCTGTTAAGAGAATTAAGAGCACTTCCGAAGGTGAAAAAAGTATTTATCCGTTCCGGAATCCGTTTTGATTATCTGATGTATGACAAGGACCGCACTTTTTTAAGAGAGCTCTGTGAATATCATGTCAGTGGTCAGCTTAAGGTTGCTCCGGAACATATTTCCAACGCAGTATTAGAAAAGCTTGGAAAGCCAAGTGTGGAAGTATACAACCAGTTTGTCAAGGCATACAAAGATATGAATAAAAAGCTGAATAAAGAGCAGTATCTTGTTCCATATCTGATGTCTTCACATCCGGGTTCTACTTTAAAAGAAGCCATTGAACTTGCCGAGTTTCTGCGTGACCTTGGCTATATGCCGGAACAGGTGCAGGATTTTTATCCAACGCCTTCTACGATATCTACCTGTATGTATTATACAGGACTTGATCCAAGAACAATGAAGCCGGTATATGTTGCAATCAATCCGCATGAAAAGGCAATGCAGCGTGCACTCATCCAGTATCGTAATCCGAAAAATTATGATCTGGTTCATGAAGCACTTGTCAAAGCAGGAAGGACGGATCTGATTGGATTTGACAAAAAATGTCTGATACGTCCAAGAAGACCGAAACATGAAGAAACATCATATCATAAAGGAAAGCCAGGTGACCGGACGAAGAATCCGAAGGAAGTAAAATCCAGAGGAAAGAAAAAGACGATCCGGAATGTTCATAAAAAGAAACGATGAAAGAATTTATTTTAACCGCAAACGAAAGCGGACAAAGGTTTGATAAATATTTAAAGAAGCTGCTGCCAAATGCAGGAAGCAGCTTTCTTTACAAAATGCTTCGAAAGAAAAATATCACGCTGAACGGTAAGAAAGCTTCCGGAAATGAAAAGTTAAAGGAACAGGACAGGGTCTGCCTTTACTTCAGTGATGAGACATTCCTTAAGTTCTCCCAGGATTCTGAAGCACTTCAGAAAGAATATGAAGCACTTCAGAAATTGGATGATAAGAAGCTTCCGGTTGTTTATGAAGATGAAGACATCTTAATCCTGAACAAGCCGTATAACATGCTGTCCCAGAAGGCAAAGCCGGAGGATGTTTCTGCAAATGAATATATGCTGGGATATCTGATTCAAAGGGGAGCTTTAAGCTTTGAGGAATTCAGGACTTTTCGTCCTTCGGTATGTAACCGGTTAGACCGTAATACAACGGGGCTTCTGATCGCAGGAAAATCCATGTCCGGTCTTCAGGAGATGTCTGAAATGTTAAGGACACGTGAAGTCCGGAAATATTATCGTTGTATTGTGAGTGGGACAATTGAAAAACCGGCATCTTTAAAGGGATATCTGATCAAGGACGAGCGCACGAACAAGGTCAGGGGTGTTGCACAGTCGAATGACGACAGTGTCTACATTGAGACTGCGTATACTCCGGTAAAACAGGGAGATGGATGGACGTTACTTGAGATTCATCTGATCACGGGGCGTACACATCAGATCCGTGCTCATCTTTCTTCTATCGGTCATCCGATCATTGGTGATATGAAATACGGTGATCCGTCGATTAATAAGAAATATGAAAAACAATATCATGTAAAATATCAACTGCTTCATGCTTATCGTCTGGAATTTCCGGATGGAAAGATTGTGTCAGTTGATCCTCCGCATATCTTTACAAAGATTACAGAGGTCTGAAAGGAGTCCAATGGCAACATGGAATTCGCGAGGTCTGAGAGGTTCTACACTTGAAGACCTCCTCAATCGAACAAATGAAAAATATCTGGAAAATAATCTCGCGCTGATCCAGAAGATTCCGACTCCGATTACACCGATCAATATTGATAAAGACAGCAGGCACATTACGCTTGCCTATTTTGATCAGAAAAGTACAGTCGATTATATCGGGGTTGTTCAGGGAATCCCCGTCTGTTTTGATGCAAAGGAATGCAATACGGATACTTTTCCGCTTGCCAATATTCATGAGCATCAGGTTGAATTCATGCGCCATTTTGAAGAACAGAATGGCATCTCTTTTATTTTGATTTCCTATACACACAAAAATGAATTTTATTATCTGAGATTCCAGGATCTGCTGCGCTTCTGGGAAAGGGCTGCAGAGGGTGGAAGAAAGAGCTTTCGGTATGAAGAACTTGATCCGGAATATTTCCTGCCAAAGGTTCCAGGTGTACTTGTTCCGTACCTGAATTGTATGCAAAAAGATCTCAATACGAGGGATTGACATTTTATGGGTTTTCCAATATAATGACAATGTTTCACGTGGTAGCATATTACCACTTTACTACATTAAAGCTGTGAGAGGTTTGGTTTATGAAAGAACAATTATTACATACACCGGATGGTGTCAGAGATATTTATAATGGAGAATGCAAAAAGAAATTAATCTTGCAGGATAAACTTCATCAGGTACTTTTAAAGTATGGGTATCAGGATATTCAGACACCTACCTTTGAATTTTTTAATATCTTCAGCAGCCAGATTGGAACAACGCCATCCAGGGATTTATATAAATTCTTTGATAAAGAGGGAAATACTCTGGTGCTTCGTCCGGATTTTACGCCTTCGATTGCAAGAAGTGCTGCAAAATACTATATGGACGAACAGATGCCGGTGAAACTTTGCTATATAGGCAATACGTTTACCAATTCAAACAGTTATCAGGGAAGATTAAAGGAAATCACACAGTCAGGTGCAGAGCTGATTGGAGACGGCTCTACAGCAGCAGATGCAGAGATTCTTGCAATGGTGGTGGATTCGCTTAAAACAGCAGGACTTTCTGAGTTTCAGATTTCAATCGGACATGCACAGTTTTTTGGAGGTCTTGTCAAAGCAGCCGGATTACAGGAAGAGGAAGAGGCAGAACTTCGTTCTCTGATATCCAATAAGAATTTCTTTGGAGTAGAAGAATTTGTGGATACAATGGATCTGGAAGAGAATTTAAGAAAGCTTTTTTATATGCTTGGCAATTTTGATCTGAAGATCGAAGAGATCAAAGAAGCTAAGAAATATGCGAACGCTTACCCGGATATCTTAGAGGCAATTGTGAAACTGGAAGAACTTGATGAATTTCTTAAGGTTTATGGAATTGATAAGTATATATCTTATGAACTTGGAATTATCAGTAATTATCATTATTATACAGGAATTATATTCTATGCATATACATTTGGAACCGGTGAGCCGATTGTAAAAGGCGGAAGATACGATAAGCTTCTTGAGTATTTTGGCAAAGCAGCTCCGTCCATTGGATTTGCGATTGTGGTTGATCAGCTGATGTCTGCATTATCCAGACAAAAGATCGAGATTGCGGTGCCGAATGATTCGCAGCTTATTGTTTATGAGGCTGAGAAATTCAAAGAAGCTGTTGCAAAAGCAACGCAGCTTCGAAAAGATGGACAGAAAGTAGAAATGCTCATGAAAGATCCTTCCAGAACGAAGGAAGATTATAACTCATATGCGTGCAAAAATCAGATCAAAAATGTGATCTGGTTCCAGTAAAAAGGGTAGTGTCAAATAAGATATGAAAAAACTGAGTTAAAAAATTAGGCTCAGATGAACCTTGAAAATTGTAGATATTAGAGGTTGTGGCAGACGTCCGCCACCCTTGACAGCACGAAAAAGAACTGCTG
>NZ_VUNI01000025.1 GCF_009695765.1 Roseburia porci | reverse complement strand
TGTGTTATCATGTAGGTATATCTCCTTTAGGTGGATTGGTTGATATTTTTTCGCAACTCTATTTTACCATAAACCTTGAGGAGATATTTTATTTTAACAACAAAAAATGCCGTATTTATGCGGTTTTGGGCGTTTCGCAAACACCTAAATAAATAACAGATCGAGAGGAGAAATCATTATGACATTAAAGCTTTCCGATAATATCCGTTCATTTCGAAAAGAACGCTCACTCACCCAGGAGCAGCTGGCCGAAGTACTCGGAGTAACTACAGGTGCTGTATACAAATGGGAAGCGGGTCTGTCGATCCCGGATCTGAGTCTGATCGTTGAAATGGCTGATTTTTTTGACACTTCCATGGATGTCCTGATCGGCTATGAAATGAAAAACAACCGGGTTGAAGAGACTTTAAACCGGATTCGGGAATATATCTACAACAGAGACTACACTATGATTTCCGAAGCTGAAAAGGCACTCAAAAAATACCCAAATCATTTCCGGATTGTTCATCGCTGTGCACAGATGTATCGCATCTTCGGACTGGAGCTGGCCGATGAAAAAAAACTCCGGCGTTCCCTGGAACTCTACGAAAAAGCCCGTCTTCTTCTGAACCAGAATACCGATCCGCTGATCAGTGAGTTTACGATTTACGGGGATATCGCAGATGTCTATCTCTCTCTTGGCGAAAACGAAAAAGCCGTGGAAATCTTCAAAAAGCACAATTCCGCCGGACTTTATAACGACCGGATCGGACTTACGCTTGCCACCAACGGAGGAGACAAAGATGAATCTCTTTTCTATTTATCCGAAGCACTGATTGCCTCGATCAGTTCGATCATACGTACCATTACCGGGTATGTAAATGTATTTTTTGACAATGAAGAGTTTGAAGATGCCGAAGCGATACTGCTCTGGCTTGATCAGATCCTGTCCGGCTTAAAATATGATAATATTCCCAATTCCTTTGACAAGCTGAACGGAACTTTTCTGTCCTTGCTTGCACATACGCAGCTTGCACTTCACAAACCGGATGCGGCAAAGCAGACTCTGCTCCGTGCAAAGGAACTGGCATTATGTTTTGATGCAGCACCGGACTATGCTACAAATGCCATGCGTTTTATGCATTGTGAAGAACTTTCCAGTACTCATGATGATCTTGGTGCCACCGCAGTCTCCGGAATTGAGAAAACAATTTCCTCTCTGGAAGATCAGACACTGACCAAT
Organism: Roseburia porci; assembly: GCF_009695765.1. Lineage (GTDB taxonomy): Bacteria > Bacillota > Clostridia > Lachnospirales > Lachnospiraceae > Roseburia > Roseburia porci. The sequence goes on along the minus strand of NZ_VUNI01000025.1, from coordinate 39,901 downwards.
TTGTGGAAGGAGATATTGAAAAATGAAACAGAAACCGCTTAAAAAGCAGTTGATCGAACAATTTTATCACAAAAACAAACTATTTTTTACCATCGCAATCATCGCATCCCTGCTGACCGGATCACTCAATCTGATCCTCTCATGGCTGATCCAGCAGTTGATTGACGCCGCATCCGGTTCTTCCGGATGCTTTACTTTAAAAACCCTAACTCTCATCAGTATCGGATTCATCTTCCTTTGTATCGGAAGCCTGCTCCTTGATTACATATCGGAGCCACAATATATCGAAAAAGCGATCCGTCAGTACAAAGATTTAGCATTTCAGAAACTGACCCAGAAGGGCATCGCTTCCTTCAGTGATGAGACGACTGCCACCTATCTCTCTGCTCTGACCAACGATGCCACAAGCATTGAGAATGATTATATTTCCCAGCAGTTTACACTGATCACCAAATTTGTCATGTTTGTGGGTTCACTTGGCATGATGCTCTGGTATTCTCCGCTTATGACAGCCATTTCCGCCGGCCTTACCATTCTGCCGCTGGCCGCTTCTGTCATGACCGGAAATAAACTTGCCCCTGCAGAACGCAAAGTATCGGACCGCAACAAAGATTTTACCTCCTCTCTGACAGACTGCCTTACCGGTTTCACCGTTGTCAAAAGCTTTCAGGCAGAAAAAGAGATCTTTCAGCTTTTTGCCGGAAATAACCAGACGCTGGAAAAAGAAAAATTTCACCGCCGCCGTATCAAAAACATGGTGTCCATGATCGGCGCTACCACTGGAATCTTCGCCCAGCTGGGTGTATTTATTGTCGGCACTTACCTCTCTGTCGCCGGACATGGACTCACACCGGGTACTGTCATCATGTTTGTAAACCTCATGGGATTTCTTGTTGATCCAATCGCAGAACTTCCTGGACTTCTCGCAAGCCGTAAGGCTGCAAAAGGACTGATCGGCAAACTCGCTGATGCACTGGAACAAAACAACGAAAAAGACGGTGGAACCGATATCCATACCCTTACCGATGGAATCCGTCTTTCCCACGTATCCTTCGGCTATGAGGAAAACAAAGAAATTCTGCACGATATTTCAACCACACTGGAAGCAGGAAAATCTTATGCCATTGTCGGAGGCAGCGGGAGCGGAAAATCCACACTTTTAAATCTTCTGATGGCATCCAATTCCAATTATTCCGGCGAGATTCGTTTTGACCATACCGAACTGCGTGAGATCAGCAGTTCTTCCCTCTATCGCCTGATCTCCATCATTCAGCAGAACGTCTTTGTATTTAACGCATCTATCCGTGATAACATCACCATGTTCCGCAATTTCCCGAAGGATGCAATCCACTCAGCGATCGACCATGCGCACTTAAATACGCTCATGGAAAAACGCGGTGACCAGTATCTTTGCGGTGAAAATGGAAAAGGCTTATCCGGAGGCGAGAAACAGCGAATTTCCATTGCACGAAGCCTGCTTAAAAATTCTGCTGTCCTCTTTGCGGATGAAGTCACTGCTGCCCTCGATCCACAGACCGCTTATCAGGTCTCCAGCGATATTCTGGATCTCAAAGGCATCACACGTGTTGTGATCACACATTCTCTTGACGAAGCCCTTTTGAAACGCTACGACCGTATTCTGGTCATGAAAGATGGCAGTCTTACCGAACAGGGAACCTTCGATGAACTGATGGCAAAGAAAGATTATTTCTATGCACTTTATACTGTTGTGCAATAACAATCAATCAGTTTTTCTGTAATCTCACCGTCGATCCAGTTTTTGGCGGCCATATCCCTCATAATGGCAAAGGCCTGCTCCTTTGCCATTCCTTTTTTATACGGACGTTCCTCGGTCAGTGCCTGAAAAATATCCACACATGCCATCATGCGTTCCTGAACTCCAAGGTCCTTTGCCGTATAACCAAATGGATACCCGCTTCCATCCAGTCTTTCGTGATGTAATGCAGCCCACCTGGTAATCTCTTCAAAGCCCGCAACCTGATGCAGCATCTTATAGGTGTACCACGCATGATCTTTCATGCTGTCATATTCTTTTTCCGTCAGTTTGTCCGGTTTCTCCAGAATATCATTTTTGATCGTAATCTTTCCAATATCATGCAATGCCCCTGCAATATACATTTTCTGGGCAGTATCCATATCCATTCCCATAAAAAGCGAAAGCCGGTATGCACTCTTTGCAACACCGATCGAGTGCTGACTCGTAAAATGCGATTTGTAATCCGTAATCCCGGCAAATATGTCCGTCAGGTCTTTTAGCACTTCAAAGCTATACTCTTCTTTCTGTCTTGGCAGCATCTCCCACAGCTGATTTGTAAATTCCCCCGACTCTAACAATCCAACGTATTTTTCTTTTGCAACCCGCTGAAGCGCCGCCACACACTCACTGTCAAACCATGTATTTTCATGCTGTTTTACAAAATCCTTGGCATTTTCCCACACATGTTCTGCATAATTGTCCGCCTGAAAAAATCCATCCAGCACATCACACATATGTATGATCCTTGCAAAAAGATGCACCTCATTCCATTTTTTTTCAAATGGTCCCGTTCCATCCGCTTTCTCATGATGATACAGGATCACATTTGTCATGTCGGTGTGAAACGGATATTTCCGCATATTCCGCTCTCCATAAATACAATGAAGTCCGATCCTTCTAGGCGGCTGTTTTGCGCTCGCAATGAAGGGCTCGTTGTGATACTCTTCTGCAATATACTGCGTCAGCGCATTGTCATGCATCAGCGCACAGGCCGCCAGATCCTGAATAGCATTCCCTGAAATTTCCATTTCCTGTGCAATACAGATGCTCATGTATGCAACACGCTTTGCATGTCCTGTTGTAACATGAATCAGTTCACTCTCCACACAGTCTAATGCATAGGAAAATGAAATCAAAAGTCCAATGATATCTATTTTCACCAATCTATCCTCTTTCAAAACTATACGAATGTTTTCTGTTGTACCTTCTAATTATAAATCGCATACACTAAAAAGAAAAGGATTTCACACCATGAACTATCCTTTCACCAATCCACCGCTCCCATATGCATATGATGCATTGGAGCCTTATATCGATACTTTGACGATGCATCTGCATCATGACCGGTCATCTGCAGATCCTTCCACTTGCCAATCAGGATACTCCTCTTCCACTCCGGCTTACCCCACTTTTAAATATTGATGTGTGGGAACATGCCTATTATCTGAAACATTATAACCTTCGAAAAGACTACATTGCCGACTGGTTTCAGGTTGTTCACTGGAGCAACGCAAACAGGATCTATGAAGAATTTATTTCTTTTTTGTAAAACAGATTGCTGCGATCAGCAATACCGGAAATACAATTGCTGCAAGGATTCCGATTCTCAGATTATCTGCTGCTGCACTTGACACGTATCCGACCAGAGTCGGTCCGCCGGAACAGCCCAGATCTCCGGCAAGCGCAAGCAGTGCAAACATCGCAGTCCCACCATTTCGAATCGCTGCAGACGCCTTGCTGAAGCTTCCTGGCCACATAATTCCAACGGACAGACCACAAATGGCACAGCCAGCCAATGACACCACCGGTGATGGTGCAAGTGCAATGCAAAGATATGAGAACACACAGAGTCCGCCGCTCGCAATCATAAATCTGTCCAGATTCAGCTTGTCCCCAAACTTCCCGTAAAAAGCACGTGCACTTCCCATCAATATTGCAAAAGCCATCGGTCCGGCCAGATCACCGATTGTTTTGGTCACCCCAAGCCCCAGCTCTGCAAAAGTAGATGCCCACTGGCTTACTGACTGTTCACTTGCCCCTGCACATAACATCATAAGCATAAGAAGCCAGAAGATCTTGTTCCGGAATAATTCCTTCATGGAAAGCCCGCTCTCTCCCTCTTCGATCAGTGGTGCGATCGGGCTTTTCAAAAATACGATTCCATTCACGACAGGTATCACTACCCACAAAAGTGTAAGGATTCTCCAGTTTTCAATTCCTGCCAGGCGAAAAAATATCGTAGATAGCAGCACAACCCCAACATGTCCCCAACAGTAAAAAGAATGCAGAAGACTCATTGCCTTTTCCTTATTGTCCGTCGGACAGCTTTCCATGATCGGGCTGATCAAAACCTCGATCAGTCCGCCGCCAAGTGCATAGATCACTACGGAAATGCAAAGCCCGGTATATGCATCCGGCAAAATCTCAGACAGAAAAACAAGTCCAGCCAGCCCTGCTGCTGAAAATATATGAGCAAGTACAATAGAGATCCGATATCCGATCTTATCTACAAATCCAGCCGACAAAAGGTCTACCACAAGCTGAACACCAAAATTCAGCGTAATCAGCATTGTGATCCGGCTCATTTCGATTCCATAGGTTCCCTCAAATGTTAAAAACAAAAGAGGCACAAAATTATTTACAATCGCCTGAACAATATATCCTGCAAAACATGCATACATTGTTCTCTGATAATTCTTATTCATAACTGATTCTCCAAAATCATTTTTTATGGTCAGATATATTTTCTGAGAGCTTCCAGATATGTTGAAGCAAGCCTTCCCAGTTGTCCCTTCTGATGCATGATATAACCAATGTGCATGTCCTGATCATCTTCAAGTGGAACTGCAATAATATCCTGTCCATTCAGTTTCTTGTCAATCACACCACTGCATACCGTGTAACCATTCAGGCCGATCAACAGATTAAACAGTGTTGCGCGGTCGCGTACTCGTATGTTTTTCTTTCGCTCTTCCTGCGCAAATATTTCTTCGGAAAAATAAAAAGAATTGTGTTCGCCCTGTTCAAACGACAAAAACGGATATGGCTCAAGATCCGAAGCAGAGACCGACTTTTTCCCTGCAAGTGGATGTCCACTGCTGATAAATACATGTGGTTTTGCAACGAAAAGCTCCTGAAAGCTCAGCTTCTGCTCCTTTAAAATCTTGCGGATGACTTTCTCATTAAACTCATTCAAATATAATATGCCGATCTCACTCTTCATGCGCGCAACATCCTCAATGATCTCATATGTCTGCGTCTCTCTCAGGCTGAAATCATATTCATCCTGACCGTATTTTTTGATCAGATCCACAAATGCATTCACCGCAAACGAATAATGCTGGGTTGACACACAGAACTGTCTTTTCCCGCCGTCATTGCCTTTGTACTTATCTTCAAGAATTGCTGCCTGCTCCAATACCTGCCTTGCATAGCCTAAAAAGACTTCTCCTTCTCTGGATGGCGTAATTCCTTTATTAGTCCTGTGAAAAATCACAATGTTCATTTCTTTTTCCAGCTGCTGGATTGCACTCGTCAGACTTGGCTGTGAGATATAAAGTTTCGCTGCCGCATCGGTGATCGTTCCAGTCTCCGCAACTGTCGTCACATATTTTAACTGCTGTAATGTCATACTGCCTTCCTTTTATCTTTCCATCTGGATATTTCCGTCCAGATCCTTCCATAGAAAATGTCCGTTTTCAAGTATCATATATCCATGCCAGCTTCCTTCTTTCGGGATGGACACAGACCCCGGATTCATATACGTATACTCTTCATGCTCAACACATTTCGGTACGTGTGTATGTCCGTGCAGCAGAATATCCCCTTTATGCAATGGTGGCAGATGATCTTCATGGAAAATGTGACCATGTGTCGCATAAATCAACTGTTTGCCCTCTGCGATCACGCAATAATCCGCCAGAATTGGAAATTCCAGAACCATCTGGTCCACTTCTGTATCGCAATTGCCACGCACACAAAGAATATCCTGTTTTCTTGCATTCAAAAGCTCAATCACCTTCTTAGGATTGTATTCCCTTGGAAGATCATTTCTTGGTCCATGATACAGAATATCCCCAAGCAACAGCAGGCGGTCCGCTTTCTCTCTGTCATATGCCGTGCAGAGTTCCCTGCAATAATATTCTGAACCGTGAATATCCGATGCGATCATCCATTTCATTTAGCAATTCCTCCGAATAAAAAGTTTATCTCCGTACATTATATCATTACTCTGATTTTCAATACAATGTTCCATTTTGCATATTTTTTGTTATGATTAGTATAGTAAATATCTACTTCTGGAGGCGTAAAATGCGAGTAACCATAGCAATCGATTCATTCAAAGGCAGTCTTTCTTCTATCGAAGCCGGTCAAAGTGCTTCGGAAGGAATTTTAAGAGTTTTCCCGGATGCATCTGTTCAGGTCTGTCCCATTGCGGATGGCGGTGAAGGCACCGTTTTGGCTTTAACCTCCGGTATGGGAGGCGAATTACATGACATCACCGTGACCGGACCTTTATCTGAGCCGGTTCTCTGTCATTATGGAATTTTTCACAATTCAGATGAAACTTCCCAGGCTCCATCCAAAACAGCGATCATTGAAATGTCCGGTGCTGCCGGGATCACGCTTGTTCCGGAAAACAGGCGTAATCCTCTTTATACAACCACATATGGTGTTGGCGAAGTGATTGCCGATGCCATACAAAATGGATGCCGGAATTTTATTATTGGGATCGGCGGAAGCGCTACCAACGATGGTGGTGTTGGAATGCTCCAGGCTCTTGGCTTCCAGTTTCTTGATAAAAATAACCAGCCTATTCCACGCGGTGCCATTGGTCTGAAAGACCTTGCTTCCATCCATTGTGAACAGGTTCTTCCTGAACTGAAGGACTGTCATTTCCGGATTGCATGTGATGTCACCAATCCACTTTGTGGCACAAATGGATGCAGTGCAATCTTTGGGCCTCAGAAAGGAGCTTCTCCGGATATGATTTCCGAGATGGATCACTGGCTCAAAAACTATGCCAGGATTGCCTGTCCTGTAATGAACTCTTCCACTTGCAACAATTCTGATTTTCCCGGTGCAGGAGCTGCCGGCGGTCTTGGTTTTGCATTTCATGTATTTTTGAATGCTGCACTTGAACCCGGAATTGACATCGTTCTTGAAGAGACGCATCTTGAGGATTTCATCAAAAATTCAGATATTGTTATTACTGGAGAAGGCAGATTAGATGACCAGACCGCAATGGGAAAGGCACCTGTCGGCGTTGCCAGAATTGCCAAACGCTATGATCTGCCAGTCATTGCGCTATCCGGCTGTGTCACCGATGGTGCCCATGTATGCAATGCATCCGGAATTGATGCATTTTTTCCAATCTTAAAAAATGTTGTCACCCGTGAAGAAGCTATGTCCACAGAAACTGCCCGAAAAAATCTCGCCGATACCGCAGAGCAGATTTTCCGGTTAATTCATACCTGTTTCCTGTATGAACAAAATTTAAAACCTGGCTTTTCTAACTAGACCGCCTCCATCTGCCGTGGTATACTCAAGTCATCACAGGAAGCATCCGTCTTAGACAGAAAGAAGGTATACTTATGATACAGTTTACAGATGATTGTAAAATCGGGGTAGAACGCATTGATAACGAACATGCACATTTATTTTCTCTTTTAAATGATGCTTATGAATTACTGCAAAATACTGAAGAAGATTACAGTGCAAAGGTTCAGGCTCTCTTATTAGAGCTTCAGGCTTATGCCGCTACGCATTTTAAGCATGAGGAAGATTACATGATCGAGATCCGCGATCCGGAACTGATCTCCCAGAGAATCCAGCATAAACATTTTAAGGATAAGCTTGCAGAATATGATTTTTCATCCATTGACGTTTCCACCCAGCGTGAAACACTCCTGGAGCTGATTGATTTCATTACAAAATGGCTCTATAAACACATCCTTGGAAGTGATATCCAGATCGGACAGTTTGAGCCGATGGAAGAATGGATGACACAGGAAAACGTATTTGCTTTTACAGATGAATACCGGACTGGAATTGAAATGGTCGATCTGGAACACGAACAGCTTTTCCATATTATTGACAAAGCCAATACTCTGGTTGAATCTTATAATCCGGAATTCGGCTATGATAATGTCATGGAACTGTTAAATGAACTGAAAGAATATACGGAAATGCATTTCCATGATGAAGAAGAATATATGGAAAGCATCCATTATGACGGACTTGCCGCCCAGCAGAATGCCCATAATGCTTTTATTGAAAAACTTGGAAGCATTAACCAGTTACAGCTTGATGAAGATCCGGAAAAATATCTGCACGACCTTATTGATTTCTTAACCAAATGGCTCATACAGCATATTCTCCGGATGGATAAACAGATTCCCGTTAAATAACAAAAACGTCACTCAGGTAAATGAGTGACGTTTTTGTTGTCCGTGGTTCGAATCCGGTATATATGATTCTCATAATGAGACATCGGGGATTCGAAGTTCTACGAATTTCCCAAACCCGCTAAAAGAAAGGAGTTCAGCGGTTCTTTTTCTCGACTTACTCATTACTTACTCAAAGCACATTTTTTATACTTATCTGTATACCATTTTGGTATATATGTATTAAAATCTTCATAGTCTTCAAATGCCATACGACATCGTGCTACCATTCCATCAATTTCCTCTTGTCCAAATTTTTCAGCCCATTTGATTGAATATAATGAAGCATGTGCAACATATACTGCAAGTGTAATCCAAAAATCATTTGGTATTTCATCATCAAAATAAGCATCTATCTGACCTATACAATATGGAATACTATTTTCAATTCCAAAACTTTCGAGTTTATAAAATTCTTCGTAAGGGTCGCCTATTTCCCAACGATTAAAATCTATTACACCAATTGCCCCCTCTTTTGTATAAATTAAATTTCCTGGATGATAGTCGCCATGCATATATACTGGTTTCTGTCGCCATATTTGGTCAATATTTTCCTTTACATAGTTGATAGCAATCTCATCTCCATCTATTCTAACTTTTGAATCCTCATAGCGAGATAACTGTAATATTTTTTTTGGTTTTTTTGTATCTTTAGGCAAATCATCTTCCTCAACCACTATGGAATGTATTTTCTTCAAAATCTTTCCCGCTTCTCTACCAAGTTGATACTGTTCATTTTCAGTCAATGTAGGTAATATTTCTTCCAAATCTTTACCCTCTACCCAAGTAAGCAACATATATACATTTTTTTCATTATTGCAAATTCCAAAATCAATAGGCAAAGACATATTAATACCAAGCTTTGAATACTTTTTTATAATCTCATACTCTTTTTGCTTGATACTATACTGCTCAATATCGGATATTCTAAGCAATAAGCATTTTCCATCTTTTGTCTTGATAAAATATTTGTTATCACTTGACCACCCCTTTGAAACTTTTTTAATACTCTCCCAAGTTTCACTATTCTTTATATCTTTAAACATTTCTACACCTTCCCTTTTAAAATCTGTTTAACGGATTCTATTCTACCACATTCCCCAAAACATTTCTTCAATCAAATAGATTAAACTTTGGAATCTCTTTTTTATCTCTGTAATTTCTTAAATGATTTACTGCTTCCATGAAGCCCCATCCATATAAAACTTGAAGTGTGCCGATATTGTCTTTATATGCTTTCGTGGTGGTGTTGAACTGATAACTATGGTCATCATATATCACGATGTGCGATTTGTCCTTTTTTACGATTGTTCCATTATTACGAACCCTATAACTTGCTCTATCATACTGGAGTAAATACTCCTTTAAATTGATTTGTTTAAGTTCTTCTATTTCTACTCTTTCTATTCCGTGCATTATTAAACCTCCATAAATTGTTATGCTTAAAGAAAAAGAAGCAAAAAGAAAGTTCTTGGTAGCAAGCGAAGCCCTAACGGGCTTAACGCAATCTTTTTTCTTTTAACTGCTCAATCTCTCAAGCGTCTATTGTTTCTCACGCTCATCTTCCTCTGCTCGCTCTTGTACGCTCTAGAGCTCTCAAGGTGTTTTTTGACAAAAAAAGAACAGCAGAAAATAAGCTATTAAGTTGCATACCTTTAATAACCAAATGAAATAAATATAAAATTGCCAGCAATCAAATAAATGCACACTGGGAAACAAAGAAACCGAATTACTGTTTTTCGTGTGCGTGTTCTTCCCCTGAGAAAGTCCAGTGATTAAAAGCATGGTGTTCTCTGTGAGTTAAATGAAAGGTTTTTAAACATTGCTTTTATGTAATTTTGACTTTCTACTCACAATATGCTCGATTTCATTTCAAATGTGAGAAAATTTTTCAAAAGTATAAAATTTTATGCTTTTGCTACTAGTCAACAAGCATATTTAGATTGAGGAGGTGGCAGGAATGAACGAAGATAAAGAAAGTTTAGACAGTAAAATTAACCGCTATCGTGAAGAATGTAAAAGAAAGGCTTCTTCCAGTTCTTCCGATGGTACGGAACAATTTACGGAATTAGTAGAAAAATACAAACCATACACTTTTGACGATGACGAAAGATGATTTTACCCGCGACCTTGCTTGCCAAGGTATAGCGGGTTAGACCTTTACAAGATTTAGAAGCATAGGCGGTCTTGTAAGGTCGCAGATGAAAGGAGGGGAATTATGGCAGTTTTATCTTTTCATTGCCAATGTTATAAAGCAGGTGCATTAAAAGGAATTGACGCACATAACAGACGATTACATAAAAAACACATAAGCAATCCTGACATTGATAATAACTTATCATGTAATAACCGAATATATAAAGCACCCGTGAAGTCTTTATATGCCGATTGTAAAGCCTTAATACAAAAGAAAGTGATAGCAAACGGAAACCGAGTAAGAAGAGACAGTAATTGGATTGTTGAATGCATCTTTACATTTCCCGAAGATTTGCCCTTGGAATTACTCGATAGTTATAATACACTTGTGCTTTCTTATATGGATTCTCGTTTAGGTGGCAATGAGAATCTAATTGAGGCGGTGTGTCATGTCGATGAAATAGGAAGACCGCACCTACACGCTGACTATTGCTTAATAACATCAGAGAACCGTTTATCTTCCAAAACGCTTATTACAAGAGATTTCATTAAGTCCATACACGACAAACTCCCTCTAGTATTGCAACATCATAATTTTGATGTGCAAAGAGGAGAATCCATTCCACAAAGGCAGGGAAAATTAAACCCTGCGGACTACAAAAAAGCAAAGGAACGAGAAAAGAAAGAACTCAATGATAAAATCAATAAGTTAGCAGCAGAATATAACCGCCTTGTAGAACTTTATAACAAACTACTAGCGGAAGCGGTCATGTTAAAGGAAAGAAATATTCAAAAGGCAAGAGCCATTCTTGAAGAAATGGAACGAAGCCGATAAAAGACAAATAGGAATTGGGCAACCAATTCCTATTTTGCTAGATAATCTTTATAATCTTGTAAGTGCTTATTATAAATCTCTTGTAAGGTCATATCATCGTAAATGAATGTATATGGCTTACCATGATATATCATTTTAAAATCGTTATAATCTTCTATTTTCGTTTCCTTTAAAGTGAGTTTACTAGCTTTAAAGTTTAAATTCCCTGTGCTATGTACTGAATACCAATGAATTGGGGACATATCCGTTCTTTACACATAAACTCTTAACAGTTCATCTTTATCATGTAATATAACTACTTTGTGAAAAATACCATCATGTATATCTTTCTCTATCTGTTTAAAGATTGCATTTAGTCTTTGTCTTTTTCCATCGTATTTCATCAATCCCACCTCCAACAAAGTGATTATATCATAGATACCCATAATTTGCACCAACTGAAAAATGTGCCATGGCACGAAGTGGCTCGGTACATTTTGAAGGCGGTAGGACAAGGCTTGTCCTTGTCAGATTCTTTTTCTAATCTATCGAAATACTTCGGCAAAATTGCTTCATTTTGGCTATACAGACGTCCCACACTTTCTTTCTATCTTGCATGCTATATATGTAAGACAAAAAAAATCCTAAAATGAAAGGTGGTGATTTCTATAACTGAACTTGAAAAAAATGAACTCTTGAAAATTCTTGAAAGCGGAGTTACACTCGGAGCAGACGAGAAACAAGAACTCGCTGATTTAGTTGAAAAAATGAATAAAAGAAAAGTTATAGAAAACCACCCTTATGCTATCTCTGTAATACAGATAGACGGAAAACCATACTATACGACCTATGTTGCAGATGATTCTAAAAAGGACGGACGACGAAAGATTTCAGCCCAAAAGCGAGAACACCTTGAAAACAAAATATATGAAGATTATAAGCAGAAAACAACTCTCTCTTTTGACATGGTATGTAAAGAATGGTTAAAAGCACATAAGAGCGAAGTGAAGCCACAAAGTTTCCAACGCCTCATGACCGATTACAACCGCTTTATTCCTAATTGCAATTTTGCCAAGAAGCCAATTAAAAGCATTGAAGCACTTCAAATAAGGGAATACTTACAAAAGACGATTATTGATGAAAAACTCGGCGAGCAGGCATATAAGAATTTAAAAACGATACTTCGTGGAACATTTGCTCATGCAGTGGAACGCAAATATATTCTCATCAATCCTATGAGAGATTTAACTGTATCTACTGTTAATTTGGCAAAGCCAAAGAAAAAGGCAAGGGAAGAAGTTGTATTCACAATCAAAGAACGAGACTTACTTCGTGATTACATTACAAAAGATAGTGAAAACTATGGCGATACTGTACCTTATTCCATTCTGTTAAGTTTCCAGTTGGGTTTGCGTGTTGGCGAGTTAGTTGCTTTAAAATGGTCTGACATCAGCAAAGGCACTATTCACATTCAAAGACAAGAAGTGATTTATGATGTGTATGATGACGATTTAAACAAAACAAAATCCTCTGTGCATGAAGTTGTAGAATATACAAAGACGCAGGCAGGCGAGCGAATTTTACCACTCACACCAGAAGCAAAACGCATTTTAGACAAAATCAAAGAATGGAATAAAATCCACAAGTTAAAAAGTGATTTCATCTTTGTAAATGCAAGCAATCACAACTTTAACAGACAACGAATTAACACCTGCTTATATTCTTACTGTGAAAAAGTAGACATTATTAAAAAATCATCTCATAAAATAAGACGCTCTGTAATTTCCAGTTTATTGGATAACCTCGCCAATAAAAAGGCGGTGCAGGAATTTGCAGGACATGAAAACATTGAAACAACTTTCAACTCTTATTATAAAAATATTAGTGATGATGATGATTTAATAACTGGAATGTGTGCTTGTTTGTAAGTAAAAATTACTTACTCACTACTTACTCAAAAAATTTAGACATAAAAAAGCGGAAGTGCCTAATTTTAGGTACTTCCACAATTTTACTTAATGAGACATCGGGGATTCGAACCCCGGACAACTTGATTAAAAGTCAAGTGCTCTACCACCTGAGCTAATATCCAAGAAAATCAATAGTCTCACTTAACTTTTCCGATTCTATTACGCTTAACTATCTGCGCTATGTCGTTATAGTACACCATCAGATTTAGATTGTCAACTACAATTTTGTATATTTTACAAAAACGTCACATCCATAAGAATATACCCTTTTTCCTTTTGAAATGTTTATTGTAAATTTAGTATCATTATCAACCCAGCAATTTAGTGTTCTCTGTACAATATTGTCATTAGCACTTGTCACAGTTGATACCATATCACTAATGTCTATAGTATTACCAGTTATTACACGAGTATCACTTTTCCACAGTGGAGTCACTGAGACAATGGTTTCCGCAAATTTGTTTTGTTCTTTGTATGATGAGAAAATTATACTTGATGATGGTTGCGAACTTGAACCATTTATATGAAACACTTTAAGATAAATAGGCTTACCATCTACCCATGTTTCACCTGTGGCAATCTCAGTATCATAAGCATATGTAATTGCTGAACCACCACCAGAAGAACCACCACTAGCACCATCTTTACCATCCTTGCCATTAAGGATGTTGAAACTCTGTGTGCCATTAACGTCTGTAATAGCAACTGTATGTCCATTAGTTGTCTCAGTAACAGAAACAGTAGGAGATACACCATTAGTACCATTAGTACCTTTTTCGCCCTGTGCTCCTTTTTCTCCACGTGCGCCCTTTTCTCCACGTACATTGCCAAGATTATGAACTGTGCCATCAGTCAGCGTAATGATAAGTTCATAGTTGACCGATTTAATAGAAGAAATTCCAACACCTGCATCACCCTTGTCACCCTTTGTACCAGTGCCACCGCTAGGCAGATTAGCAAGTAACTGATCTGTTTCTTCCTTAGTATAGTAATTAGTAAGGTCTACTGTTCCACTAGGTAAATCAGTAACCTTATTATCTACATAAGATTTTAATTTGGTCGCAAGATATTTGCCACCATCTCTGTCTAAATATTCCATTGAAGCTCCTTTCTAAAACCATGAATCAATCTCTGAGTTAGGAATAGATGAAATATTACCGCCCACATTCTGTCTAGGTGGTTGAGCATTACCATCTGTATACATCAGAGAGAAACAAGAATACTCCTCATCTGGCTCTGGAATTGAAGCTATCTTATCTTTGATTTGTCCTATTCGTTGCTCTATATATTTATATGCAGCACCTACTGTTGTAAACTCTGTACTGATTGACTGCATGAGGTCGGTATCATTTGCAACCGCTTCAAATATGTCTATTACAGTAAGCAGTAACGGTTTCTGCATTGTTGATTTATCATATTCATCTGTTGGAGTTAATGAGTTCTCTGCAAGGAACTGAATGTATTGCTCATCAGAGAAATACTGTTGATTGGATAACTCCATCTTTAATCTATCTAATACTTGCATTGTTGTCTCCTTTCTTTATTATATGCAATAAAAAAGGATACGAAAAAAATTCGCATCCTCTTAGGGTTGTTGTGTATAATTTTAATTTTTATTTGCTTTTACTTTCGCAATTTATAATAAACTATCAATTTATATTTCTCCCTTATTTTTACTCTCGTTTATAATACCATTCAGAATATGTACCATCTTTATCTATATGAATAATAGTGTTTTTTCTTATTTCACCAAAGAAAGATATTGTATATCCAATAATAGGAAACTGGCTTGTCTCTCCATATTTAGTTCCTTCATACATTAAAATATCATAATAATACTCATTGCCATAACCTGTTCTATTATTACTTGATTGAGCATTTATAGATATTGGATTATCAAAAAGTATAATTTCATCTTCTGATTTTTGCTTTTCCAAATTTTGCTGAAAATGAGTATAAAATAATTCAAGAAAATCCAAAACAGGTACACTTAATTTAGGAACTGAGCATCTGTTTTCTGTCGATAATCTTTTCCTGTAATTTATAAGTAGATCGCAGTCACAGTATTCATATCCATATATTTTTTTAAATTCAGTCATCGTAATATTAGTAGCGACAATTTTTTTATCAACAGGAATCTTATTACTTATAATGAAGTTAATCCTATATATTTTATCCATATGTATAATATCAAAACAAGTATCTATAAAAAAATACTGCTTCTTTGATTTGATATACTCATCTAATATTTTAACAGAACCTTTATCAAATAAAGTGGCTTCAAATGTATCTTGTGGTCTAAGTTTCATTTGCTATCCCCCGATATATTTTTATTAAATTATACCATATATAGCAAGAACTGACCACTATTTTGTGGGAAGTGCATTGTGTGCATATCTGAATAGAATTTTCAAATTTCTGAAAAGGCTATTAGTCCATGATTGTCTAAACCGACTATATCGGTTTAAGGGTACACACTATCTGTGTAACGTCTACGATTTCGTGGTGGTTGTGGATGTACCTTGCAAATAAGGCTTCCGAAACTTTCGGAATCTAGCTTGCCGAATAATTCGGTTCTGCCAAATTTTGCTCTGTGGGGGAATTTTTGATTAGCTATTCGACCGCTTTAACACTAGGGGTAATTGGTATTTTTGCACAATATAGGCATTATAAACACTATAAATATATAG
The DNA here is from genome assembly GCF_009695765.1 of Roseburia porci. Taxonomy (GTDB): domain Bacteria; phylum Bacillota; class Clostridia; order Lachnospirales; family Lachnospiraceae; genus Roseburia; species Roseburia porci. The sequence continues at coordinate 24,068 of NZ_VUNI01000025.1, read as the reverse complement.
CATTTTGCACAATTTTACACTCATTTGATTGATAGTCAAGTGAATGTAATCCCATGAAATTTCGGTTTCTTCTGATTATATCCCCATCTGATACCCCATAATTCTACGGAAAAATGGGAAAATACCGTAGCACCCATTAAAACAGTGCCTAATAGTACAATATTAGATACTGTTTTTAATACCAGATGCGTCAAATATAAGCAAAATGCCTGATAAACTGTACGGATAAAGCCATTACCACCAGATATTGTGGTTGCCGAAATTTCCAAAACAAAATGTATGAATTTTATAAAATACATAAATGCGTCATAAATACAGCCGAATTTTCGGCTATGATATAAGCAAAATGCGTCAAATATAGTGTGTATATTACCTTTGAATTACCACATATAACCACCAAAAAAACTTCACTCCGTGAAACATCCGTGAAACATTTATTTAATTCCTACTTCTTTACTAGGATTATCAACCTTCTGTGAAACATTTTGTGAAACATTTTCACCACTCAACCTCTTCTTTTCAACCTCTACATCACTGACAATATCGCTCTTTTCCATAATTGTTTCCTTACTAATTGCTCCCATTTCCTGCAATGCCTTCAGATTAGCAATCATTTCAGTAGTAGCAACTGGCATAGACACATTATAGATAACATCAACGTCACTCTCTACACTTATGCCCTGCATACTCAGTATCTTCTTGAATCTCTCAAATCTCTCTCTGAATCCAATATTAAGCCACTTCTTAGTTTCATCTGCATTAACCTGAGCCATAGCATACAATATCTGCATAGCTACGGAACTAACATTAGCAATATTGGTACTAGAACCTAACACACTAGGAATACAACTAATATCATTGAGCATCTGTTTAAGGTTATCCAAATAAAGCTTAATCGTATTATAATCCATAGAAGCACTAACTACCTTATAGTCACCTGCATCCAAATTTAGTACATAGCCTACAGCCGTACTAGGAATTGAACTCTCTATTCTCTGTCCGATTGCTACATTCATAGGATTGAGTGAATTAACATAAATAGCATCACCCATCTTGCTCATAACGTCCTCTAACTCATCCATTATAGGTTTAATGTCCGTAAGCATACTCACACCATAATTATAGTCTTCATCACTGAAATTATGATAGTGGATAGGCAGACCAACAGACATAGTGGTAGATACTAAATGCTCATCTGCACCCTCATTACTCCAATGCTCAACGTATGTAGGATAATATACGTTCCAATAAGTGATACTAGAGAATACATCAGTCCATGTTTCAATGAAAGCAAGATACTCTCCCAACTCATCATATACAGGATAACTGCAAGCACTATCAAGCACCTTACTCTTAATCACTCCATTATCAATGTATACAACCTCATATGCGTCACCAAACTTATTTACTCTGTCAAGTATCTGATAGTCAACTGTCTCGTACTGACCAAGCCTATAAATATCATTGAATGTATTAACTGTATCATTATCATTTGAGCTTAATGAAACCTTCTTTCCAAGCAGAAATGTATCATGGAAACGTAGAACAGTTTTAGCATAATTCAATATAGTCTTACGTGTCTTTAATACCTTACCTTTGTAATAGCAATCTTCTCTGCTTAATACCTTGTGTCGTCCTGCAAGATAATCCATATTTGCTACAACACCTGCAATTCTAGCCACATGATTCTTCTGATTAACTTCTTCCATGAACCAAGTAGCAGAACCATCATACTGCTTATCTATATATTCTTGTATTGTCATAATTCTTCCTTTCTATTTACTGTTACAATAGGGAAAATAGACAATAAAAAAAGCTAGGCATATAAATCTATACCTAACATCATTAAAGTCCTAAATTCCCTATTCTGTTAATAATTATTACCTTTAGAATGGATACCAGAACCCACTCTTCATGCCCTGAATACAGAGCCAAAATGCTGACACTAAATCGTCGTGACAGCCAGTAACCGCATTAAATGAACCATTCTCTTCTGCAACAAATGTTTTCATTTCCTCTAAAAGATTATTGCTCATAATACGAACCATACCTTTATCAAACCATTCCCTTGAATCATTAACCGCAATGCTCTTTGTTTTGTTATTGGTATCGAATCCTACCTTCCATACGGCACGATTATATTCATCATAGGTCTTATATTTAACCATGTTCATATACTTATGCTCATATCTCAATCTCTCAATAACAGAATGACCGCCTGATGCTTTCTCGACACAAAGCAAAGCTTTATTATAGAAGCGTCCGACTGCATTACATATATCTGCATAGAGATATGGTTGTACCTTATTATTATGGAACTCCGCTACTTGCTCACCATCCTTATCCATTACAAACATAGTAGAATAGTCATGTTTACCTCCGAGTCCCTCCGATACATCTATCCCAATCGTGTATTTCATTCCTCTTTTTGGAACTGCATATATATCAAGTGATTTATTCTGCACATAAGTCCTAAGTATCTGTGGCAGACCAACTATCTTATCAACAGATAGTGGCTTAACCTTTTGTTCTACTAATGCCTGTTGTAGCTTAACTACTTTAGCATTGTCATATACAACTGCACTTCCTGTTGCCACAAAACTCTGTTCTGGTGTCGCAGGATATTCAACGTGGAAAGATTCTAAAGAAGATTCTGCAATTTTTCCTCTTCTCCACACGGCTTGTTCTGGTGTCATACCTAATTTAGCCAACTGTAATTCTTCCTCATCATAATCACACTCAGTGAGCATCTTGCCATTGTGACGAGCCTTATACAATCTGACTGCTTCATCATACTGTGGCTTGAAGAGTGCTCTTCCGTTTATAAAGTTAAAGAAAAATGGTTTCCAGTCATTCTCTCCATTCTTTGCTCCTAAAAAGAGTGACGAATACTCATTGTAGCCATTCGATGTTGACTCAATTATCACGGTTGCCGAACTTGTTACTGCCTGCATAATAGAGGTCAACTGTTCCTGCTGATTCTTATAAAAAGCAAACTCAGATAAATGAACTATGCCATTATAAGTAGAACCTCGTCCAATCGGACGATTACCACAAGTCATACATACGATACTAGAACCATTTTCAAATGTAAGTGCCTGTCTGTTATTAGTAAGCAAATTTGGTCTTAACCAATCTGGTAAAGAATAAAACTGTTGCTTTAATTTCTCGAACACGGCATTGGTACTTGTCTGTGTATGAGATATAAGCACACACGTTGTATTAGGATATATCACACTCTGTCTTATGGATAAGGCTAGAGTTATTGACGAGATTCCGCATTGTCTTGACTTGCTTATGATATTTTTATGAGCCAGATTCTCAACAAGATTTCTCTGCTCATCAGTCAAGATAAATGGAACTGTATGTGTCTCTTTATCCGTAATCTTAATAAAGGTTTCTATCCATGCAATCTTGTTTTCATCTTTCCATAGCCAATTTAATTTCTTGGCAGTATCTAAACTAATTGACATTGATATTCACCCCCATGAGCAACTTATCAATCTCATTTTCAGTATTCTTATCAACATTCATTTTATCAAGCATTTTATCCATCTCATCAACATACTTTGCACTGTTCACATCACCGCTTAATGCTTTCTTATTCATCTCTTGGTAACGCTTCATAAAGTTATAACGCTTCATATATTGTAGATAAACAATCATTGCCTTTTGAACATCATCTCTAATGAGCCAGTTCTGTTCTGCAAAATCCTCTGTTTTATTCTCTCCATTTTTACTTCTAAAGTTAGAATCAGTTTTACACAAATCATCCCAAGTAATTCTCTTGTTAGGGTCAGAGTAATACCAACAAAGATATGACGCAAGATAGTTAGGAACAACCTCTGTTAATGCTTGCATAATTGTCTTTTCCTTAGTCATGATATACCTCTCTTTCCTTAAGCATCAAGCAAATATCCTTTATATCTATTTGTGTCTTTGCATATGTCAACTGACGCTTTAAATCTTCAACCTCATCTTTTAATCTTTTGTTCTCTGCAATTAAATCTTTCTTTCTCATTTTATGTTCCTCACTTTCTATAATCTGACTCCACAGAATCGTGCCACAGAATCGTGGAGTAAACTAAAATAGGATGCCTATACAATAGACACCCTATCAAATAATCTGTTCAATTCTTCCTCATCTTCCGGAGATGTCGGTATCTCCATAAATCCATCAGTGTTTCCATTTTGGGAAACGTCATCCAATAAAAAATCCTTTAATTCATTATCAAGCACCGCTAAATCAAGTGACGTTCCATCATCAAAGTCCTCGTCAAAGTGTGTGAATAATAATTTCTCAATAGCCACTATATCAGTAGCATCTTCCCAAGCGTCATAAGTCATATGAACATTTCCATATTTATCTTTCCACTTCTTATTGAGTAATTCTCTACGACTAACTCTGCGAATAACATTTGTAACGGCTGTTGCAAGACCATCTTTATCACAGTCCTGATTGATTGTTTCTTCTATAGAAGTAATATGTATTGCTCTATAGTAGGATTGAATTTTATGATTTTCATCAATATTACAATTACCATGTGAATATTCTTCATCAATACGCACGTTGAGAATATCCCACACAGGAATATCATTCAAATCCTGATTCATAAAATCATCAAACTGTTCCTTAATCTCTGGCTTTCTATTTATACACATAAGCAGTTGCCTGCCTGCCATCTTCTGACTGAGATTGTAAGCATCATTGAGTTCATTACAATACTTCTCTTCAAGACAATGCACTGTATCATTCAACTCATTTGTGAATATATTTCCCATGCGACCACGTTTATTCATCTTGTAATAGAACTCATATCCATCTATGTACTCGACTAAATTTTTCTTAGCCATGACCTCTAAAGCTTTTAAGAATATATCCTTTGTATGCTTTCTAATCATTCCCATGTACTCACGAAATAATCTCGGCTTGGAGATATGATACTCAGCACAAAATGCTTGTAACTCTTCATCTGAGCCAAACTGTTCAACATATATATCCCTATCCATTAAGTCAAGACCTGCACTGCCACAGAACCAATGAGTTAATGTCATATCATTATCTATATTGATGTCGTTTGCAATACGAAGAAGATAATCAATCATAGGTGTAATATTCTTATTATTATTGCTACCACCATTATTACTTTTACTTGGTTCAACTGGTTCTCTTAATTGCTTTGTAAAGATATAGGATTTCTTCTCCTTGTGGGTTTTCTTATTTATAGGATGATACCATTCAAAGCAACTCTCAATCTCTTTGATTTGTGCTTTCTTAGAATTACCACCTGAATATTTTTTCCATCCAACGATTTCGCAAATCTGCGAATATGTATATTCTTTATTTAATATAATTTGCTTCATTTAATAATCTCCTTCAAGTTAATATTTCATTTTGTTTTCGTTATTAAGCCAACGAGTAAATAATGGATTGCTCTCGTCTTTATCAAACTCCCAAACCCATTTACCTCTACTGAAATAAATATCTAATGGCTTTAATCCATTCTCATAATAAAAACCTGCTTGTACTGGATTGATAATTTTTACTGTCTTCATTCTTTAATCTCCTTTTTGTGCTTTGTTTTACATATTTATTAGTTCGTGCTGACGCACTCACTCTTGTCGCATTTTGATTTTCCATTTTCGTCCATTCAGAAAGTACATATCTATTATTATCTTCTAATATGTGTGTTCTGAATGGACGATTTTGGAAAGTTGTAGGTACGAGTGGCATACGCCTGTGTTGTTTTCTTCACTTGGTTTCCATTAAGAAATGTGTTTCAAAATGTAAGTTAAGATATGATAAAACTGGACACGCAAGTGGACAGTTAATGAATATGTATCTTCCAAGTGAAAAATTGCAAACTTCTCTTTCTTACTTCAAGGAACGGATGCCCGACAGGGCAGACGATTATTCCTTTAAGTGATAAAGATAAATTTGATTCAATTTTGAGCCACTTATATATTCTCCAAAATTCCGTCTTCATTCTTGAAAACGAATACACTGCGTTTTCCATCTGGATCAGTTTTATCTGGCTTAATATCCACAAGCGTATAACCCATCTTCAATAAAGCTCTCGATTTCTTCGCTGTGAAGATTATCACTGTATCTTTTTCTTTCATGAATCTTATTCTCCTTTCTGTATCTTGCAAAAATATTTGCAAACTCTCTGTTGTTTAAGTCCTTTGTCATTTCATAAAAATATTCATTCATCTTTCTGTGTCCTTTCTTTTTGGAGGATTAGGTAGCCCATAATGGACTACCTATAAAATATTAACTATGCAAAAAATTTAAGGAGTATTATGGAAAATACTCTACCTAAATAGGTAGCTAATTCATCTGCTCAGTAATAGAGTCAATAGCTCTTTCTATATTATTCTCCACTTTGAATAAGAATACTGAGCGTTGCTTGTTCTTCTTATCTGCCTTGACGTGAGTTATTCTGTACCCACGACGAAGCAATTCATTGGCTACATATCCACTGAATATATAGCACTCTGTTTTATGTTCATTTGAATAATTCATTACATCACCTGTTCTGATACTGCTACTGCATATTTACTTGTCATGGCATAAGAAAAAGGATTATCACAAATAGTCTTAATACTACTTGGAAATCCTTGTATGTTTACAATGTTGTCTTTGTATATGCCATTACGATAGAACTCGGCTTCTGGTAGCTTAATTTCTATGTCAGTGTTCCACCATAAGATTTCATTTACTGCTTCAAGGTCTATGTCAGTGCATAACTTTTTATCTTCTACCCAAATCTTGCTACGACCTTTTACTAAGCCTAGCTCTCTTTTAAATTTGTTAAAATCTTCCTTTGTATGACTGCGCTCAAACTCTAATAATTCTGGCAGATCAAGTACCTCATTTATCCAATACTCATGTATGCCAACCCATCTCTTATCTGTGTAAAAGCCAGCATCGCTTGAATCAATCGCTATGAGCAACATCATTAGTTCATCTGTTAATTTTGTCTTTGGTAAATCATATAAAGACCATAGAAGTAGTACAGTTGATAGATTATACTTCTTGCAGTATTTCTCTCTGTAAATGTTCTGTACTCTGTTTAAATTGATTGCTTGTGAATTTATTTCTTCGTGATATGTAAACTGTGTAAGATGATTGTCGAAACATTTTCCCTCTGCTTTTGCAAAGTCTACACCAATCTGCTCATTATCTGTATCAGCAATTTTATAATAGCAGTCAAGTTTCTGCTTATCTTTTTCATGCACTTTATTATCATTGAATATAAATGCACTTTCAATATTCCAACCTTTAATATGTTGTAGTATGGCACATGATAAAAGTGAATCCAAATCGTCAGTTAAAGTAAGACCATATTTATCTGTACCATCAATCCATTCGTTTCCTGTTAATAATTTCTGTCTATATTCTTCCTTCACTCTTTAATCCATAGTGAGATAATCCGCTACGAATTAAGATGAAGGTGAAATAATTACATAACAAATTATCTCACCTTCCTTTCTCGACCTATAGTCGCTTATTTGTTTATTTGTTATTTGTTTCATAAAATTCCATGACCTTGTTATATAGGTCTGGATATAAATTGATTTGTTCTTTTTCCCAACGACAGATAGTTGACTTATTACATTCCGCAAATGACGCAACTACTTGTTGAGAAATCTCTTTGTATCTTCGCCATATGCGAAACTCTTTTCCTGTCATTGTGTTGCACCTTCTATTCTTTTTGTTTCTTTTTCCTAGAGGTCTGATTACATCGTGGTTCATGTGGCAGTGGCTTACCAGTACCATAGACACAGTTCAGATAAGCTTCATATGTTTCCTCGCTTGGTACTTCTTTATTCTGTTCAATATAAATGATGTACCTCTTAGATACATTGCACCAATCAGCCACTTGCACTAATGTCTTGCCCGACCTCATTCTTAATCTTTGTAATACAGTTCCGTCTAACATTTGTCTTGTCCTTCCTTAAAAGGGCAGTGTCATTTAAGACACCACCCCCACTAAGTCAAATTATTTTTACGCTTTAGCACGAACAACAACGATTCCTGATTCGTCAATCACACCGATTGCATAAGCATCTGAGCAGTAGATTGTATTAAGTCTCTTAGAAGCGTCACGAGCAACCTCAGAGAATGGAGTCTCTTTTGGAATAATTCCAAGAGCATCAGTTTTGATGATAAGCATTACTGGTTTGCTAGACTCTACACATCTGTCAGAGAGGTATACGTTGATTCCAAGGAATGAACCAATGCAATCGTTTCTTACGATACCATTACCTGCCTGTGCAGTTGTTGATGTACTCTTAACGAATAAATCCATGCCGTAGAATGATTTAGCAAATGCAGAGTGTGCTACGATACCTGCTCCTGCGAAGTCCTCGACATTTCTGTCGTCACCAAACAGACCAAGAGCGTCAAGTAACTCATCCTGTGTAATCACACCGCTTGTAGCTACAGTTGCTCTGAATGGAGCTTTAAGTGCTTCTGTGATACAATCGGCATCCATTTTTCTTGCGATGGCTGTGGACTGATTTTTCGAAGCGTTCTCAATAGAGTTACCCATCTCAACCTCATTGTCGAAATCATAGATTTCATATGCAGGTGCTGCGATTGCTTTGATTGTAAATGTCTTTGTCTTTGTCTTGAGATTTGTTGCTGACATAGCAGTACCAGGAGTCCAGTCAGTTGCGTCTGAATCATATACGATTGAAGGTACAGTAAGTGTCTCGCCTGGCTTACCCATTAAGTCACCAAGTACCTTTGCCATGTTTGCTACGTGGCACTTTCCTGCAATCTTTTCCTGTACAAGTGCTGAGTACACTTCTGGAATAATCATGTTTTTATTTACTGCGCTAGTTGTTGTATTGTTAATTGTTGCCATATACATTCACCTTATTAACCTTTCATGTTTTGCTTAATTTCTGTTACATCGTTCTTAATAGTGTCCAAATCAGATTTGTATGAGTGTAAAACTTCTACAAATTCTGAATTAGTGTTGGTCAACTGTTCATTGACCGCCTGTGCTTTGCCAAGATACTCATATAACTTATCCTCTCGCTCTTTGTTCTGATCTTGCTGACTCATCCAGATCTTCCAGATGAACCAACCCAAGAAAAGAACACACACGATAGGAAAGCCAAGCGTACTTATGGCAGTTTGGATTGTGTTTACATCCATTCGTCAGTCCTTTCCGCACAATAAAAAAAGAACTGCTTAACAGTTCCTATTTACTAAGTGCTTTATAAAGTTCATTGTTCTCCTGAAAAAGTTTTGCTCTTTCAGAGTAAGACATTTTGGCGAAATCGGCTTTGGTGATTCCTTTGTTGGTAGCGTGATTGCCACTGGGATTTGATACCTGTCCGAGAAAGTAGTTGCCGAGTGCGTCACCTACCTTATCAATCGAGCCATCAATATCCTCACCAATATTAAGATACTGAGCCAGTTCGCTAGGAAGTCCTTTAGCTTTAAGTTTGTCGGCAATCGTCATTGCTCTTTCCTTATTGGCTAGTTCCTTTTCTTTTGCTTCAAGGTTAGCAATACGCTGTTCTAAAGCAAGTTCAGAATCAGATTTCTGCTTTGGCTTGTACTGTGCTAATTCATCATTGACAGTTTTAAGTTCCGAACTGTACTTTGTTCTGACCTTATCTGTTTCCGACTGTACAAGTTTTGTTACTGCTTCAATCTGTTCCTGTGTTAATCCTTCAATATTAAGTTCCATTAGATTTCTCCTTCCTGTGTTGCTCTATCATGCCCTCATTGAGTTCATGTTTACGCCCCACAATACATTGTGTGTTTGTTATATATGTAAATCAAATCCGAAAGGTTCGGACTTGAATCTACGCAACTTTGTTTCATCAAAAAAGGAACATACCGAAGTATGCTCCTAAAATATTTCAATATTCTATTTACTATACATAATAAGAAAAATGGACATAGTGCCTGTAACCCTAGTAAAATCAAGGGTTGTAGGGCTTTTATAAAACTCGACAAATTGAGGTTTCTTCTATATACATTTAAGAAAAACATATTTTTTGTAAAAATGTACCAAAAAACTATTGATATATAATGATTTTGAAGATTTTCTATTTGTTCTTAATTTTCGTTTTCTCTTTCTACATTTAAGGAAATCGAATTTTTTACAAAAATGTGTCAGAAACCATTATAAATTAAGGGTTTTAACAATTCTCTAAAAAGTAACATTTTGCTTTTCTTCTTTCTACATTTAAGAGAATCGAATTTTTTGTGAAAAGTACCTTGAAAGCATTATAAATTAAGGACTTTCGAACTTGCTTGCTTCGAACATTTTTGTGTTTCTCATTCACATTGATTTCCATATATGATATATGCGAAGCCAAAAACAGGATTTTACCCTTATAATTTATAGGAGATATAAGGATTTCTATTTGTGGTAATGTCCATTTCTAAATCAAACACTGTATTCCATATATGATATATACATACACAAAAATACAATTTTACCCTTATAATTTATAGGAGATATAAGGATTTTAAAACGTCTAGTATATGATTTGGCTTAGTCTTACTCTTTCTCCTCATAAGGGGGCATTTACTTAAGCTCTAAAACCATTGATACTGCTATGTTTTCTGTATGTCAAAATAATTATGTCTGCACGAAAATAGTCCATTTTGGATGCGAATTTTTCTTCCCTCCATATAACACCCATTGTAATGACCTCGGAATGCCTTATTTTACAAGGGTTTATGGAATTTAATTCGGTAATAATCGTGCAGTTTTTCTTCCCTCCATATTACACCCATTAAGTCAAACGCTAAAAGCATTGAAAAACCTAAGAAAATCAATGATTCTGAGAGAGTTACTAAGTAATAATCGTGCAATAATTACACCATTTTTTGTGCATGATATGTTCCCTCCATATTACGGACGTTGTTAAAATCGCTGGAAGCCTTGATTTTACTGACTTTTTGTTAATTATTCATAAAGTTACTAAGTAAAATTTGTGCATGATATGTTGTTCCCATATAGCCACAAATGAAAGTCCATATTGAATGGACTATCCATATAATCGTAGTCCATTGAGAGTGGACGAATCAACTGGTGGGACATAAGCTAAATTCAGAAAAATTACCCTCTCCTATGTAACTTTAAAATATGCAGTAGAGCTAGAGTTGTAATTAGCTATCAATTTCGCATTTTTGTGATTTTTTGTAACTACCCTCTCCTATGTAAAATAAATTTGGTCACGAAATTCGTTGTCTGAGATTTACTCGATTTGCGAATTTTATAATAAAAAATGTCAAGGTGGATTATACTCCCCCATAGTAAAATAAATTTCGCCCTCACATCAGGAGCGAAATAAGCCCTCAATTTCGCATTTTGCCTGTTTTTTTGTAATTTTGAAGCCGAGCCATATTAAAATAAATCAATGTTTTTATTTTTGCTCGTCCCCCTTAGTCCGTTTTCTCATTTTTTGGAAATCGCTGAAACGCTTATATAGCAAGGGTTTTGGGGAATTGATGTAACGCAAGCCTAAAATTTTATGCAAAACTTATCTTCCTACCATAATAAGAAAAACGGACGTGGTTGTTGTAAACCTAGTTAAATCAAGGCTTTCAAGATTTTTCTGAATCAAGATTTACACTTACTATACATTTAAGAAAATCAAATTTTTTTTAAAAAGTACCCGAAACCTCTTATAAATCAATGGTTTTCAAGACTTACTTGCTTCGAACATTTATGCGTTTCTCTTCTATACATTTAAGGGGAACGAAATTTAGTTCCAATATCCCCATAATCACCTGATATATAAGGCAAAAATGGGGATTTCTATTTCGCTACAAAATTTAGTTTCTACTCAGTTATTTCCAAATCCTTACTTGCCGTTACACCATTGACTGTAACCTTGACAGTGAGTGTCTGTCCAATGTAATTATAATCAGAACCAAGTTTAATCTTCTTGCCATTAACAGTAGTTCCTGCTTTCCATGTAACAAATGTATTATCTGTATATTCAGTTCCGTCAATAAAACAAGTCCATGTAAAGTCAGCAGTTGTCATATCTGCAACAACTGTTTCTGTAATATCCTGTCCGTCTTTATCAGCAAACAGACAAGTAAGTGTCTTATAATAGCCACCAACTTTAATAGTATCAGATGATGATGTAATACTAAGTGTATATGTCGATGCTGATGTATTAGCAATAGTCATGGTTGTTGTACAGGTAGCACCACCGCATGAAGCGACAATATCAACTGAACCCTCTTTGAGCATAGTCATAAGACCATTCTCGTCAACTGTAGCAATCTCAACATTAGAAGATTCATATGATATATGTGGATTCTTTACAACATTCCCATTGTTTGTCACGGAATAAGTCAACTGATATGTGTTGCTCTCCTTCATATCTAATGTGGTAGCACCTGTATATGTGATTTTATAATAATCGTCTTGTGGCTTAACTGTCTGCTTCAGATTGAAATATACAATACGTCCGTCAATGAACCTATTTCCTACTTTATAATAATTGCCAAAGGCTTGTAAGACATCATTGACTGCAACGGCTGATGTTATATTATTCAACTGAGCATAGATAGTTACGTCACCATTAATATAGTTCAATACTGAACCATTTTGTATATTAAAAGTTTCCTTATCAATTGCAACTGGAATTTCATTTCCTGCAAGCGTAACAATCTCATTACACTGTTTTGCTATGGCTGAATAGAAATATCCACTCTCATCTGCATCTTGATTGATTACAATATACTGTTTACCATTCAAAGTAAATGTAGTTCCGTAGTCAATCTTAGAGGTTTGCTTATAATATAATCTCACTTTACCCTCTGGCGATACGCTTCGATTGTTTCTACGGAAGAACACATCATACTTTGTTCCATTAAAGTAATCAATTACAGATACATTCTCACGTTGCACTGTCTTGTCAAACTGACGCTCTGTAATGTTCTGTATATTCATTTGCTCTCCTTTCTTAATAATTCATCATCAAACCATTTCAAGTTACCATTCTTATCTAATGGCAGTTCCATCTTTGAGCCATCATCAAATTTAATCACCTGTGTTACTCTTCCGTTATCTGCATCGATCCATTTCTTCATAGTACTATTCTCCTTCTACATCCTAATCTGTGATTCTTTCTTTTTCATGTTGTCTAGTGGATTGAATTTTTCAAAATCCATTTGTAAGTCTTGCCCGAACATTTGCAGATATTCATTTGTCACGGCTATATTACTGTGACCAAGTATGGTTTTAAGTCTCATAATATCTCCATGATTGAGCAACCATAGACGTGAGAACGAATGACGGAAAGCATGAATTGAGGTAACATTGACACCACGTTTAATATTGTAGCGATATACCAATGTCTGCCATGTTCTGTTACTTGCCTGTCCACCATAGTTATTGCAGAAAAGAAAATCATCAGGATCTCCACCACGTACAACTAAATACTCTTGTAGGATTTCCGCTAGGCTTGCGCTTAGTGGGATAATCTGCTGTTTGCGGTTCTTTGTCTTACGCAAGGTAATTAGTCCGTCATTAAAGTTTAAATCCTTAATATGGACGTTTAGAGCCGTACTGAGACGATTTCCTGTGGCTATCATATAATTCTCAAATACCCATGTCTTGTATTCTGTAAAAGAACAAGTATTTGTGTTTGGCTTAACCAATAGCTTCTCTAAGTCCTCGTCTGAATAGATTTCCTTGATAGCTTTTTGAGCTTTTGGCAAATGGATTTTAAATGTAGCCATGTAATTACATTCCATACAGTAATATAGGAACGCTCTCACTGACCGTAAATAAGATACAACGGACACGTCATTAACATGATGTTCTGTCTTAAGCATATCAGTAAATCCATCGACTGTATCAATAGTTACTGAAACGATATTACCGCCATTACAATAATCAATGAACGGTTTGATTTTAGTATTGTAGGATTGGATTGTTGCATCAGATAAGTTTTTAACTCTACACTTACGAATAAATAAATCATAAGCGTCTGCAACTTTAAGAACTTTTTGATGATTCATTTGAATCTGTTGTGACATATAACAACCTCGCTTTCTGTGTGCTTAACCTACACTTTCTTAGCGAAATAGTTATACGCAATAAAATCAGTATCAAGTAGTATGAATACTGAGAATGAGACATCGGGGATTCGAACCCCGGACAACTTGATTAAAAGTCAAGTGCTCTACCAACTGAGCTAATATCCCATATAACAGGGCTAGTTGGATTCGAACCAACGAATGCAGGAATCAAAATCCTGTGCCTTACCGCTTGGCGATAGCCCTACGTGTTGTCATTCTGACAACAGGGTGGATACAGGGATTCGAACCCTGGGCCTCCAGAGCCACAATCTGGCGCGCTAACCAACTGCGCTATACCCACCATACATGTGCCCAAAGGGATTCGAACCCCCGACCCACGGCTTAGAAGGCCGTTGCTCTATCCAGCTGAGCTATGGACACATAATGCATATTTGTGATATTACCTGTTTTTGGGTAATATCAAAGCGGGTGATGGGAATCGAACCCACGTATCCAGCTTGGAAGGCTGGTGTTCTACCATTGAACTACACCCGCATGTTTGTTAAGTCGGGGTGACAGGATTCGAACCTGCGACCTCCTGGTCCCAAACCAGGCGCTCTAGCCAAGCTGAGCCACACCCCGAAGGATTATTTGATTGCTATATGAATTATCCGTGGTTCGAATCTACCACATAATAATTCTTAAATGAGACATCGGGGATTCGAACCCCGGACAACTTGATTAAAAGTCAAGTGCTCTACCAACTGAGCTAATATCCCATATTCCAACATTGGCTTCGCCATTATCGGATTGTTGTCTTCATTCGAAAACAACAGGGTGGATACAGGGATTCGAACCCTGGGCCTCCAGAGCCACAATCTGGCGCGCTAACCAACTGCGCTATACCCACCATATAATGTGCCCAAAGGGATTCGAACCCCCGACCCACGGCTTAGAAGGCCGTTGCTCTATCCAGCTGAGCTATGGACACACATGGATACTGTCAAAATGACAATATCAGAGCGGGTGATGGGAATCGAACCCACGTATCCAGCTTGGAAGGCTGGTGTTCTACCATTGAACTACACCCGCATATATATAAGTTGTTGAATCGGGGTGACAGGATTCGAACCTGCGACCTCCTGGTCCCAAACCAGGCGCTCTAGCCAAGCTGAGCCACACCCCGGAGTCGTTGTCTGCTTTGTGTCACACCCGTGACGCAAGTAGTATTATATGACATAGAAACACCGATGTCAACAACTTTTTTGATTTTTTTACAGTTTTTCCAATAACAGATCTCTCATCGCACGCAAAGCTTTTCCTCTGTGGCTGATCGCGTTTTTCTGTTCTCTTGTCAGAGCTGCGGAAGAACATCCATATTCATCCAGATAAAAGATTGGATCATAACCAAATCCATTCTCCCCTTCCGGTTTATTGCCAATGTAACCTTCCATAGTCTGTCTTGTGACCAACACTTCTTTATCCGGAAGCACCGCAGCGATCGCACATACAAACCGTGCTGTGCGCTTTTCTTTTGGTACGCCCTGAAGACGATCTAAAAGTGCCTGATTCTTGATTGTATAGGAAGTATCTTCTCCCATATAGCGCGCAGAATATACGCCCGGTTCTTTGTTCAGATAATCAATTTCCAGTCCGGAATCATCTGCAAGAACGATTGCATCGGTATAGTTTGCGATCGCCTGGGCCTTAATTCTTGCATTATCTTCAAACGTCTCTCCGTCTTCCACAATATCCACCTGGATTCCAGCTTCTTTCATAGACTGGATCTTAACGTCCATATCTGCCATAATCTCACGTATTTCACGCATTTTATCCTGATTGCCTGTAGCAAAAATAATTTTTGTCATTTTAATATCCTTCCTCAAATGCCTGTTTGATTGCCTCATAAATGCCTTCTGCGGCTTTTGCCTGATACTCCTGGGAATTCAATTTTGCCAGTTCGTCCGCGTTCGTCATAAAGCCAACTTCCACCAAAGCGACCGGAACTTCGCTTGACCGGATAATATAGATATCATCGCCAGGAAGCAGACCGATGCTTGTACTTTCAAAAGCGGATGAAACATAATCCAGACAAATCTGTGCAAGACGCTGGCTGGAGAGTTCCGAATCATCACTTTCACTGTAAAGAACCTGTGTGCCATTCATGCCTGTCATCTTTCCACTTGCAGACGAATTATTGTGAACACTGATAAACAGGTCCGCTTTGGCTTTATTTGCAAGCTGGACACGTTTTTCCAGAGAAGGATCGCTGTCATCGGTTCTCGTATAGTAAACACCAATATTATCCTCTGTATCGGCATCGAGGATCTTTTTCAGTTCCAATACGATTGCCAGGTCGATATCTTTCTCATAGATTCCCTGTTTTACTGCACCAACGGCCTTCGCGCCATGTCCTGCATCAATGACAACAACCTTATCATAGATCTCATGTGGATCAATAAAATTAACATAAAGATATCCGGAATCCACCGTATCCTGCAGTTCGCATACCTGATCGAGTTCCATCATGATAACACCGTCCCCATTCTCTTTGTAATATGAGATCCCTGCGATGTGATCACTGCTTCCACTCATACTGTAATCTGCGAAATAATCATCCACTCCGTTTGGAAAACGGATATATATCGTCTGATCGAGGTAATCATTCTCAAAAGAAATATCCTGCTCTGTCAGTCCTTGTGGCAATTCAATTTTTAATTGTGCAGACATACTGTTATCTGCTTCTACGACCTTTTCCGGGTCCTGACGTTTTATCGTAATGTGTTCGTTCGCTCTTGCTGTCTCCCTTGCCTCACGCGCTGCCACTGCATAGGTATGCAGCTTTGGGAAAAACGGAAACGTAACACAGACAAGTATGGTCAGGATTCCAAGAAATACAGTCACTGCTTTTAATACTTTTTTATCCATACTCTGTCAAAATCATCTATCTGTCATCTGAATATGCTTTGATACACAGATTACAGTTCTGCTTTGTTTTTACATTGGTAAACTGGGCACCATTGTAACTGATATACCCTTCTCCATCGTCCAGATCCACTGTTGCCAGTGAAGGATCTCCGGTGTCGTATTCGATTGCCATCGGATGCTCGGATTCCGGTGTTTTCACATATACGACCACCGCATAACGCTCACCTTTTGACACCTCAAACGGTGTATCAAAATCTATTGTGTAATACCCTGCCTGATCGAGTGTTCCGGACGCAACCTCCTGCATATTTACAAAAGAAGATTCATCCGTAAAATTCGGAACCATATAAACTTTATATTCCGTATCGGAACCTGTCGCATAAAATCCGGCGGCACGGACAGATTCATCTCCATTTGCCGAATAAACATTTGCTCCAAAAATCTGGTCTTTTTCATATCCCAGCTGACCTACCCATCCGCAGAGATCACTCTGGTAAATATGATCATAATTATCTGTATCTTCTACTTTGGTATATACCACGTTGTGCGTACCAATATTGGTATCATAATATGATACATAGAAAAATCCGTTGTCACCAAAATTGGTTCCCCAGCTGTTCTGACAGATAAATGCGCCATCCCCTTCCAGCGGCACAGCAAAATTATCCTTGGAATAGTTATCATCCCATCCAACGATCACAACATCATGGTTTGGTTTTTCCGTACCAATATAACAGTAGGAGTTGGTATCACGATTGTAAAAGCTGGATTTGCTCTGGGAACTTTTCAGCG
The DNA here is from genome assembly GCF_009695765.1 of Roseburia porci. Classification (GTDB taxonomy): domain Bacteria; phylum Bacillota; class Clostridia; order Lachnospirales; family Lachnospiraceae; genus Roseburia; species Roseburia porci. Next base: position 6,325 of record NZ_VUNI01000025.1, on the reverse strand, counting down.
TACTGTATAAAGAGGTCTGAACACCTCCATATTTGAAAACTGCAGCCTTGATGGCTTCATAATCCTTACCATCAATGATCTGCATCTCCTGAACATGTTTCACCGGCTGCAGCGATGCATCGGAATAGTCATCCCCATATGGATCGTCCGCTTCGTAAACCGGTCCCTGCCATGCTGCAAGATACGCCATACCCATGGTATATTCTCCACCATCATACTGGTTAACATTGAAAGAATTGCTCATCGTCATATGATCCACGGAAAAACTTGTCTTTTCTTCCGGTAATAATGAAGATTCCAGCGCACTGATCGCAGCAAATCCCCAACAGGTTCCATAAGTTCCCTGGTTACGTACATCCGAAACCCGGGATTTTGTGCGCAGATCATATTTGGCCGGTGTAATGCTTGCACTCTCTGATGAATCCACGGTTGTCAATGTATTCGATGCAATATCATAACTGCAGTTATATCCAAGAAGATCGGAAAGATCATTTAAACTGATATAATAATCATCTTGATCTTTTACCAGCGTCGATGATACATCTACCACTTCTCCATTTACATTCGCCTTCAACTGATCTAGATCAAAAGTTACAGAAAGGTTATGCTTCTCAACTAAAAGCTGGCTGTCATTATACATGTGAGAACTGCAATTCAATGCATCTCTGAGCATCTTTACCGGAACCATAATATTACGGTTTACATCCATATAAAAATTATGATTTACACTGTCATATTCTTTGTTATCGATTACAAGCTTTAACTGTCCGCTGTTTACGTCATTTGCAACAAGTTCATTCCAGACTTTTGTATCGAGATTCCCGCCACGGAATACGCCAACCTCTGCATAATCCTTTCCGAATGTATTAAATTTGAACAAAAAGACGATTACCAGAACAATCGTAAATGCAATATATCTTTTTGAATATTTCATATGTTCCCTCTGATTTTACTGTTTGCGTTTTGGAGGCTTTGGCCCCATAAACTGATAGAAATATGTCTTCAGCATACCATTATAGATCTTGCGGTTCTTGTCCGCTTTTCTTCCAATATAACGTTCTGCCTCCTCATAGCTTGTGATCATATATAATGACCAGGAATCCAGCGCGTTATATACTTCCCCGATCTGTGTGTACAATTCTGGAAGATCCGCTTTATCCTCCAGTCTCTCTCCATATGGCGGATTGGTGATGATAAATCCATATTTCTTTGGGTGATGCAGCTCTGCCACCGGTCTCTGCTGAAAATGGATCAGCTGCTCAACACCGGCACGTTTCGCATTTTCCCGTGCTGCCTTTACAACATCGCCATCCAGATCATATCCCTGGATATCGGTTTCAATGTCGGTATCGATCATATCCTGCGCCTCTTCTACCGTATCATACCAAAGCTGTTTTGGTATAAGGTTTGTCCAGTTCTCTGCTGTAAATGAACGGTTCATTCCCGGTGCGATATTCGCTGCAATCATTGCAGCTTCGATCGGAAACGTTCCACTTCCACAGAAAGGATCAACCAGAATGCGATCCTTATGCCATGGTGTAAGCATAATCAGCGCTGCAGCAAGAGTCTCCGTAAGCGGTGCTTTACTCGTCAGCAGACGATACCCTCTCTTATGCAGAGAATCCCCGGAAGTGTCCAAAGTGACCATGACCTCATCCTTCAAAAGAAAAATGCGCACCGGATAAGATGCTCCTGTCTCTTCAAACCAGTTCACATCATAATACTGTTTCAATCTCTCAACCATTGCCTTTTTCGCAATCGACTGAATATCAGACGGACTGAACAGTTTACTTTTAATGGAAGACGCCTTGGTCACCCAGAACTTTCCGTCCTTTGGAATATAGTTCTCCCATGGAAGTGCTTTGATGCCTTCAAACAGTTCGTCAAATGTTGTTGCATGAAATCTTCCAACCTGAAGCAATACACGCTCTGCTGTTCTTAAAAATATATTTGCCCGGCAGATTGCCTCTTCATCACCTTCAAATGTGATACGACCATCCTCTACGCGGACGATCTCATATCCAAGATCATAAATTTCTCTTTTTGTAACTGCTTCCAGTCCAAAATGACATGGAACAACCAATTCGTATGTTTTCATATATATCTCTTTCTATTTGTTCTTCTAGTATTTTTGATATATATATTGTTACACAGAATGCTAATTTTTGAAATAGTTTTCTTGGATTTTTTTTATTGCTTCGTACCCTCCGATCACGGTATACACACGATATCCTTTTCTTCCCAGTTTTCTGGCCGCCTGCATGCTGGTTCCTCCATGATCACAGTAAAGGATCAGTGTTCTGCGATATGGCAGATTGCGCCCCCAGCTGTCCGTTTCCTCATAAGGATAGACAATCGCCCCTGTCCAGTGCCCTTTGTAATATTCTTCTCTGCTCCGAATGTCGATCACAAGTGCATTTTCCTCTCTTTGTGTGTTCATCAGATCTTTTGCATAAAGAGTTTCAAAAGTCATAGCGCCCTCACAAAAAAACAGACTATAAAGACATGCTTTATAATCTGTTTTTTTGTATTATATGCAGTTTTGTAAAATTAGAAGCTAGTCCTCATACTGGTCAGAAACTTTTTTGTTCTGAGAAGAACTATTCTTTCCGGAACGATTCTCAACCTTATTCTGGTTCTGATTGTAGCTGTTCTGTTCTGATTCGCTCTTGTCGAAACTGTTCTGATTTCTGTTTGTACTATTTGTGCTGTTTGTGTTCTTATTTCTAGCCATTTTATTTACCTCCTGAATTCGCGTTTCCATCAAACCCTTGTCTGGAAACGGTTCTGTTGATTAACTGCAGAAATAGTATTTGAAAATCTTCATAAAATATTCATGAATTAAGCATTGCAATTTTATTTTTGTTCCGTTATAATTAGTCACTAGAAAAGACATATGTCTTTTCTATGTTATACCCCTTATTAATTATTTATACTCCCCTCAAAAAAGACCCAATCCCTTGGGTCTTTTTTTCTTGCTCAATATGTAACAAAAACAGTTATTGTCGTATGAATATTTATAATTCAAAATAACTTAAATATTCATCCATTTCCGGTAATAACTCTCCACCAGACTTCTCATACTTGGCAAACGCATTCTGAACTTTCTTTACTTCACGGTCGTTTAAGATCTCGAATTTACCAATCATATCCCGATACATTGGACTTTCCTTCAGCTTATTCCTGATATTCTTTGAGAACGGGCAATAGCGGAATACAATATCACGGGCTACTTTGTTCAAGCGCACACTTCCCTGGGATTCATATTTAATCCATGCCACATAATCAGCAACAAATACTTCCCGGAAATTGTTTTTCGCTTTTACAATTGATCCCTTGATCTTCTCTCTTGCTTCCGCTGTCAGACTATGGTTTTTCCGATAAAACTGCAGATAATCACAATATTCTGCGGTAAGTGAATTCTCACGGATATCATTCCAACGCATTCCCTGAATTCTACGGCACATCTCCCAACGGAAACGCCCGCAGCATTCCAGAATCATATCCTCGACGCTTCCGGTATTAAATATTGGAAGCATAAATCTTGCCGGGAATTCTCCTCTTGCTCCTGCAGCCTCCTGCCACATCATGGCCTTACATCCACAGTTTGGCATAAGGATAACATCCGGGAAAAGTTCATACTTCACTTCCTGTTTTGGCAGATTGTGTGCCGGATCCGCCACATACATAGAACGATAAAAGCAGGAATAATCAATGTCCGTCACATGTTTCAATGCTTCATCGATCTTTGCCACGGTGGTCAGAAGCGTTGTGACCGAAGTTGTCAGATCTTCTTTTCTTAAAATTGGACAATATGTTGCATAACGTCCGTATGTTGCACGGTTTGTGCTCTGGAACATATTGCGGATCTCAAATTTGACTTTCTCTTCCAGATCATCCGACAATGCTGCAAGCTCTTCTTTTCGGATGTTTCCGCTCTTCATCTGATCTCTCAGATACTGATTGTAATCCATGTCGAATTCATTTCTGGAAGGCTCTTTTCTTCCTTCATATACTGCAAGCAGCCACTCATAAATTGTATAAACATGGTTGGAATTGCACAGCTGTAAATGCTCGGTAAGACCATATAATGCATCTGCGTTCTCTGCTCCAGCCAGTTTTACATCCATAAATCCAAAATTCAGAAACATCTGAATAATCTCATCTAATGGTTTCCCCTCTTCCGCTGCGCGGAAAAATACCTTCTCATATATCTGGAAGAAAATCGCTGTCAGTTCTCTTCTTAAACGACGTACATCATCATCCGTCGAATAAATATCTGGGAGATTCCGAAACTCTGCAATCTTTTCCCGTATGAGTTCAATATCTTTTTCATTTTGTCTGGCATACCGAAGGATTGTCTGCAGACAATCAACTCCCTGTTCCTCTTCCTCTGCATTCACTGTCTGTTCCTGAATTTCCGGTTCCGTAACGTTCTCCTCACAAGCATTAGTTTCAGCCTGTGCTTTCTCCACAGTTCCCTCTCCAAATACCTCTTCCAGACTGCATTCTGCGTTATCGAGCATCTCATTAATTCCATCAATCACTCTCGACATGAAATCAGATGCTCTGAGAATCTCACCAATACACAGATTATTGTCTTTTCCATACATCTCAGATAATAAATTCGTATCTTTCTCCTGTAGAGATTTGTAATAAAGAACCTCCCACACTTCGATATCTTCCGTTGGGGTTTTACCATGCTTCCTCAACCATGCAGCCAACGTCAGATAACGTTCGATCAATTGCATGCATTCTACAATTGCGCTATGGAAAAATGCAAATGCATATTCCTGATTTTCTTCAAAGATCTGCTTAAAATCGTCAATGCTCTGAAATGGATATGCCACAATAATCGAATCTTCCTCGGCATAATAATCACAATTATATGCCATACCTGAGCATTCCAGTAAACCGATAATACTGCCATTTGGTACTAAAAAACGATCATGTGCAGATTCCATTCTCATAGATCCACTGACAACAATGTGTATCTGTTTCATCTCATCTCCACAATGAATCAGGTAATCTCCTTTTTGAAGTTTCATTGTTTCCATCGTCCCTTATCCCCCTAATTAATTTTCAATTATTGTGGCTATATTGTCTATTATAATACGATACTTCCAAACAGGAAAGCCGAATTATTTATTTTGAATCCACGAACTCTTTTTATCATAAACTAAAAAATCCCTCATAATTACTTATGAGGGAAACGTGCGTGAGAAGATTCGAACTCCCGACACCTTGGTCCGTAGCCAAGTGCTCTATCCAGCTGAGCTACACGCACATCTTAAATTATGTAATCAATCAGATTACAATGCCGGCGACCGGAATCGAACCGGTACTGTGTCACCACAACAGGATTTTAAGTCCTGCGCGTCTGCCAGTTCCGCCACGCCGGCATATGCAGTAACCACTGCAAATGGGACCTACAGGGCTCGAACCTGTGACCCTCTGCTTGTAAGGCAGATGCTCTCCCAGCTGAGCTAAGATCCCATAAATAACATATAGTGAGTGTTACGAATGATACATCTGGGTCATGACATATTTATAATGTCATTATTCAACTCACTAAGCGACCCAAGCGGGACTCGAACCCGCGACCTCCGCCGTGACAGGGCGGCGCTCTAACCAACTGAGCCATTAGGCCATATTCCATATAACAGCTTTTGTATAACTAGTGGACCATCGGGGACTCGAACCCAGGACCGACCGGTTATGAGCCGGTTGCTCTAACCAACTGAGCTAATGGTCCATAAATATAAGCCGATGATCGGACTCGAACCGATAACCTGCTGATTACAAATCAGCTGCTCTGCCAATTGAGCCACATCGGCATATGTAACTATTTGCTCAGAAAACCTGCTCAAAAAGCTAGTGACTCCAACGGGAATCGAACCCGTGTTACCGCCGTGAAAGGGCGATGTCTTAACCGCTTGACCATGGAGCCATATCTTTCTTTCGAAAGAAAACTCCCCGAGTAGGGCTCGAACCTACAACAACTCGGTTAACAGCCGAGTGCTCTACCATTGAGCTATCGAGGAATATTTCAGAAGGTTATACCTTCAAAACTTCATACAGATCATCCGTCTTATTGGTCAAGCCCTCGACCTATTAGTAACAGTCAGCTCCATGTGTTGCCACACTTCCACCTCTGCCCTATCTACCTTGTAGTCTTCAAGGGGTCTTACTTCCTCTTGGGAAGGGATATCTCATCTTGAGGGGGGCTTCACGCTTAGATGCCTTCAGCGTTTATCCCTTCCGGACTTGGCTACTCTGCCATGCCGTTGGTCGACAACAGATACACCAGTGGTCCGTCCATCCC
>NZ_VUNI01000024.1 GCF_009695765.1 Roseburia porci | reverse complement strand
CAAGACTACCGAAATATCTGCGTAATGCACTCCATCCAGAGGCTGTGGTGGCATAAATTGCTATTTTGTTAGCTGAAGTATTGAATTTTCAAGGTGCGAAGCCTATTTTAGGTATGGGAAGTCTTAGTTAATTTAATTATACTCATTCCCTCTTATTTTTCCACAGTAAATCTGTGAAATATGTGTATCCAGTCTTTTGTTTTCAAAAAATGCAAAGATACAGGCAGCTGTTTTCAACCCGCGCTGCCCGTATCAATGCATTTCAATATGATCGTATGTCTTTCCCTTATTGATCTTCCTTGATGGAATCCAGTTTATAGATGAACTTCACGCTTCCGTTTGCTCCATCTGCAATGTCGCTGTAGCTCTGATAATCCTCACCGGCATCGATCATGGCCTGCAGTCTGTTTGCAAGTGGTTTTAAGTCACCTTTGTATGCATTCACAATCTTGTTGATTCCCTGCTCGTTGAACTCAACCATTCCATCTGCAAGTGTGTGGGAACCTGTATCCAGTTTATTGACACCGTCAACGATCTGACCGGTTCCGTTTACTAACTGGGCAGCTCCTGAATTCAATGTATCATTGTTGGATACCAGAGTGTTTGCTCCGGCTGCCAGCTGTCCAACACCATCAGCTAACTGATCAATTCCAGAACTTAAAGAACCATTAACAGATGACGCAAGCTCATTTGTTCCTGCCGCAAGCGCCTGTGCACCAGTCACAAGACTATATCCTCCTGCCTGTTTTTCTTCAATCTGAGCGGCAATATTCTGTTTTGTCTGTTCAATTCCAGTTATAAGTGCCTGCGATGCTGCACTCTGTGCGCTCTGCGATGCTGTGCTTTTTGCAGTCTCAGATGCAACCTGACCAGCTACCTGCGATGCTGTTGCCTCTGCGGTCTGAGATGCGACCTGACCGGCTACCTGCAATGCTGTTGCCTTTGCTGCCTCAGATGCTGCCTTCGACGCGGCGGTTACAGCTGCCTTCGACGCGACGGTTACTACTGACTGCTGAGCCATTTCTTGTGCCATCTCAGATGCTGCCTGTGCAATTGTCTTTCTATTTTGTGCCTGATATGTGTTTTCAATTAATTCTGGCGTAATTGCATCTTCGGAATATCCTGCCCCTATCAATGCTTCTTTTACCTTTAATTTAATACCATCCTCACAATCAGACTGCATACCCTTGGCAAGATAGCCTATCATTTTTTGAGCATCAGAGTTAGCACTAAGCCCTTCTGTTACCTCCTTCGTCGTTTGATCACCAGTCAACTGTTTTTTATATTCTTCAGCCACCTTAGAAGAAATTTCTTGTGCATCAACTGCATCAGATGCCTGTGTTCCAATTGCATCCAGCTGACTTTCAATTTCTTTTGTTGCAGTATCAGCCGCCTGTTTTGATATCGCATTGCTCTGAGCCTTAATTGACTGCTGTGCAAGTGCGGCTGCCTGTGCCCCAATTGAATCCTTCTGTCCTTCCACAGATGCTGCTGCCTGCGATGCAGCCTGTGCTGCATAAGAAGCCTTTTCAGCATCCGTAAGCTGTGTATTTAATGCCGAATCCAGCGTGCCAATTCCATCCCGGATTGTAGCTGCACTGGAATTCAAAGTATTTACTCCCTGTGTCAGGGTTAAACGTCCCTCAGTCAGAGCAGAAAGTTTCTCGTTTAAAGTATTAATTCCATTGCCAAGTGTTTTTGCGCCATCGGTGTAGCTCTTGATTCCGCCGGATAATGTATTCATTCCGCTTGAGAATTCTTTTAGGCTGCTCTGTAAAGTATCCAGGCCGTCGGAAAGCTGTTTGGAGCCATCCTGCAGCTGCTCACTTGCATCGGTTAATGTATCGATCATATCATCAACTGAAGATAAATCAGAAGAACCATCGGTTGATAAGAAGCTTCCTGCATTTGCGACAACCGTCATAGCTGTTTCCAGTGAGAAATTCTCAACATCTGCGGTTACTTCAAAGGACTCTGGAATATCCACATCCTCATCCAGATCATCGTCATTCAGATCCAGACTGTCTTTTAAACCCGGAAGTGCATATCCGATTACGATATTTCCTTTTCCGGTATTCTGAACCTTACCGTTTGTAACTTCTACATTGCTGAAGCTGTCATCGAGCACCATGCCGGTAATTGCTGCAAACGGAACACATACAGTCACTTCTTCACCGTTTACAGTCTCAGTGTAGGTAGAATGATTGGTATAATCAAAGTGGATCGTTACCTTTCCGGATTTTCCTGCGAGGTCTTCCGGTGAGATCTCTTTTCCATCCAGATAGTAGGTAACTTTCTGTGAAACAGGTGCCTGTGCAGTCGATGTTCCCTGATAGTAAATGTCATTGCCATCTGCCTGCCACGTCAGATCATCTCCACTCTGTGAAAATGTCTCATCCCCTTTTACATTTTCAATATCTTTTAAAGAAGATTTATCTTTTAAAGTGTCGGATTTGTCACGGTTGATCAGATGATCGGATACAATTGTCTGGTTGACATTACCACTGGCATCTGAGATCAGATATACCGTCTCGTCCTTATCAATCTCCTTTTCGGATACAGACACATTATCTTTTAACATACTGCTTAAAGATAACTCATCCTCAGAATCAGATGTACTGTCTGTTGTCTGTGCTGCTTCTGTTCCTGCTTTCTCTGCATGAACGGTGTATACGGAGAATCCGGTTCCGACCATGGCGATTGTAAGAACGCCGGCAATAATACGAACTACATATTTATTTTGAAATCTTTTCTTTAATTCAGGTAATTTCATTTTCCTATCCTCCTATTATTTTTTCGGTTTAAATCCTGCACTTGTCGCACAGATGATACGGTCAAAGATCATAAACATCGATGGCAGGATAAAGATTACAACGAACATACTGATAATTGCGCCACGTGCCATCAGGTTACACAGCGAACTGATCATATCAATATTGGAATAAAGACCTACGCCAAAGGTTGCAGCAAAGAAACTGAATGCGCTGACCATAATGGACTGAATGGAACTCTGCAGTGCACTACTGATGGCTTCTCTTTTTTCCATGCCGTGATTACGGTTTCTCTTATATTTGTTTGTCATAAGAATTGCATAATCGACAGTCGCTCCTAACTGAATGGTTCCGATAACGATCGATGCAATAAACGGAAGAACCGTTCCCGTATAATACGGAATACCCATATTAATAAAGATGGCCAACTCGATTACTGCTACCAGAATAACCGGAAGTGAGATCGACTTAAATACAAATAAGATAATGACAAAAATTGCACCGATGGATACTGCACTTACTCGCGCGAAGTCCGTATTGGTGATCTCGATCAGATCCTTTGTACAAGGAGCTTCACCGATCAGCATTGCGCTGTTATCGTATTTCTTAATGATCTTGTTGATCTCATTACACTGGTTGTTGACTTCATCGGAAGCTGTCGCATATTCGGAGGTTACAAGCATCATCTGATAATCTCCGTTTTTCATAATGTCTTTGACATTATCCGGAATTGCTTCCTCAGGGATTGATGGTCCGGCGATGGAATCTAAGGATGCTGCCATCTTGACACCGTCAACCTTTTCAATTTCCGCGATCATGTTCTGGCTGTCTTTTGCAGATAAGGAACTGTCTGCGATAATGATATCCGTCGCACCCATGTTATAGTCGGATGTCAGTTTGTCATTACCCTGGATACTCTGCAGTGTCTTTGGAAGTGTTCCTGCAAGATCATAATACACACTGGTGTTACGATATCCAAAGATTGCCGGGAACAGGATAATTACAAAAAGAATTGCAAAAACAACATAGTGTTTTGTGATCCAGTTTGCAATTTTTCCAAGATCCGGAATGATTGCTCTGTGTTTTGTCTTCTCGATCAGTTTGTCAAATACAAGGATCATAGACGGCAGGATCGTTACACATCCGATTACACCAAATATAACACCTTTTGCCATGACAACACCGAGGTCAAGTCCAAGAGTAAAGCTCATGAAGCAGAGCGCTACGAATCCGGCAACGGTTGTGATCGAGCTTCCGATTACGGATGTCAATGTAGCGGATATTGCATGTGCCATCGCACGATTTTTATCTCCGTTAAAACGCTCCTGCTGTTCTTCGTAACTGTGCCACAGGAAAATGGAATAGTCCATTGTTACACCAAGCTGAAGGACTGCTGCCAGTGCCTGTGTAATATAAGAAATCTCCCCTTTGAATACGTTGGTTCCCATGTTATAAATGATCGCCATTCCGATACTGAGCAGAAACAGGAATGGGACAAAACCGGAATCCATTGTCAGCGATAACACAACAAGTGAAAGAACAACCGCAAGGACAACATAAATTGGTACTTCTTTCATGGACAGCTTACGGATATCATTGATTACCGATGCCATACCACTGATATAGCACTGGTCTGTTACTTTTGTCTGAATCTCATCAATTGCTGCCATTGTTCCGTCCGATGCCATAGAATCGTCATACAGGATTGCCATCAGCTGACTGTCCTGATCCGCATTATGGAAAAACTCATTTATATCATCCGGAAGAACTTCTTTTGGAATGCTGAAATCAGCTACCGAACCATACCAGATTACATCCTTGACATGATCCACATCTTCGATCTCATCTGCAAGGGTATCAATATCCTTGTCATCCATGCCCTCTATGACGACAAAGGAAAATGCACCCGTTCCAAACTCATTCAGCAGAATATCCTGACCTTTCATCGTTTCAATGTCAGATGGCAGATACGAAAGAATATCGTAGTTGACTCTGGTATTGAAATAGCCAATCGCCGCCGGAATGAGCAGAAGAAACGAAAGAATCAGAATCGGGATTCGAAACTTTACAACTCCTTTTCCAAACTTAATCATTTTTCACACCTTCTCTTTTCCTAATTTGTCTTACTATGTTTTTAAGTATAAAAAAAAAGATTGAATAACAAAATATTCAATCCTTTTTGTCTGTCAGCGACTCTATACAATTTGCTCATTTTGTCTACTGCATTTCTACAGTTCACGCATTATGTCATCCATCGAATGGGAGAGCATATAGTCATATACATCTGCCATCTCCTTCGGTGGAATGTTCATTCCCATTTTGATCCACTCTATTACCGCAAAACACATGGACTGGGCATAATAAGATGCCAGCAGATCCGGTGTCAGCCAGCTGTGTATGTATTTCTTACCGGTGGACAGATCACGGAATACATCCGCGAGTTCCTCCTGCACGCATTTCTGCGCAATACTCCGAAAAGACACTGGTCCTTCCAGCTTGATCGCCCTTGTGTAAAATGCCCGTTCTTTCTCAATATTTGAAAACAGAAGTACCATGGCCTCTGATATCATTCCGTTCTGAATCAGAGGATGCACCGGCTCCAGAAGATCCTTTTTCAGAATCCATTCCAGAAGTTCAAATTTATCCTGAAAATGATTATAAAATGTTGGACGTATGACTCCGGCTTTATCTGTAATCTCTTTTATTGTTATCTTCTCAATCGGATGCTTTGTTGCAATCTCCTTGAGTGATTCCGCTAGCAATATATCAATTGCATTCTTCCCTTGTCCTGTCATATAAATCTAATCACCTAATCGCAGCTATTTCAAACTCCAGTTATATACTCACCCATGAAAGCTCACTATAATGCCCATTTTATACCAAAGCACCCGGAATTGCAATGTTTCTTACTCATCAAATTCCATCGTGACAAAGTACCCTTTCTCGGTCTCTTCCACATCAACAACAACACCTTCTCTGGACTTCAGGCGCTCGCTTACCGCATAATTGCCTGACATCGCAATCGCATGCTCAATCGTGTAATAATAGGAGGTCGGAAGCTTACTCTCCGTAATCTTCAGCCGGTCTCCGACTTTGGTAAGTCCCGGTCTCTCCATCTTAAACTCCATTTGACGCATGATCTCACTTCCTTTTTCTAATCCTCATCCTTAAATTCTACGTCAACCGGATCCATTTTATTTCTGTATTCTTTCTCCGCTTTTGTCGTCCTGGTTGTGATCAGAAGATTGGATACTCCATTGTAGATCAGTGCAATCCCAAGAAGGATCATTGCTGCTTTTACAACCATAAACGCATCAATAATGCACAGCACACCAAAGATCACACTGATCACAGCAAGCACCATACTGAATTTCCAGGAATCCTGTCCATATTCTTTCATCTGCCAGGACATCCGCACATCCTGGATTCCATGACACAAAAGAATCACACCGATCACAACGGGAATCAATGTCTCAATAATGCCCGGATTGATAAAAATCCATACCCCGATCAAAAGAACGATCAGCCCCATCGCCGCAGACAGACCACTTGACATCCAGTTTAAGAAATAACTGAACATAAACATTCCACCAACAACGATCATAATAATGGCAAGTACTCTGCAGAACAGGCTTACCGTCTCAATTGGACGAGCGATCAGAACGATACCAAAAATAATGCAGATAATGGATGACGTAATGAGATCCATCCGAATCTGTTTCATAAATTCTTTCATATACCCTACCTCACGTTCCAGCGCAGAGTGCATTTCCGCGCACATTCTGTTTCTTGGATTATAACACTCCTTAAGAACTACTTCAATCGTCATTTCATTTTCGGTTGCGCTCTCCCGAAATTGTGCTATAGTTACAGTAACTTGGACAATTACGCAACTTATACAAATATGAACAGACATATACTGCGCATACAAATAACTCGCAGGTGCTTCAGAGCGTCCGGTACTTAGCGACCGTATTCTGGTCGCTTATGTACCGCTGACAGCGATGGGCAGTGAGAACGTGCCTGCGATTATTTGTATCCACAGTATATACTTGAGTGATTTTGAAAAAGTTACATAATTGCCCCGGTTACCGTAATGATAACACAAGGAGGCATTCCAATGGGAAAAGAAGTAAAAACCAATGCAGTCCGCATTCTCGACCGCAACAAAATCAATTATGAGCTGCTGACCTATGAATGTGATGAGTTCATCGACGGACTCCACACCGCAGAAAAGACAGGCGCTCCGGTCGAACAGACCTATAAAACACTTGTCATGCAGGGAAAAAGCAAGAAATATTATGTTTTTGTCATTCCGATCGCGGAAGAAGTCGACTTAAAAGCTGCAGCCAGATCTGTCGGAGAAAAATCCGTTGAAATGATCCATGTAAAAGATATTACTGCAATTACCGGTTATGTCCGTGGTGGCTGCAGTCCACTTGGTATGAAGAAACAGTTTCCGACCGTCATCGACTCCACCGCTGAAGCTTTTGATCAGATGTATGTAAGCGGAGGCCGTATCGGTACTACCGTTCGTTTGAATCCAAAAGATCTTGCGCGCGTTGTCCGGGCCGAATTTGCTGATATTATCGCAAAACATTAACCAAAAGCTTTGCATTATGGCCCATTTCTGCATAAAAATATCCTTCCGGATTCCTGTCTGTTCTGACAAGAATCCAGAAGGATTGACGTATTAGCTGGTATGTTTTGCTGTTCCCTGATGCAGATCGATGATCTCCTGGAGTTCTGCACCTTCTACCGGTGCCTCTCCGTAGCTTACATGCTGGATCTTATCATTCATCTCACCGAGAAGCTTCGCTTCACGATCCTTCGTCTTCTCAATCGTGAAATATCTTCCCTCTTTTGTCTTCGCATTCCATGTAAAATAAATACGATAGCAGGATGGAACTGTCATATTCTGTTCCGGGAAATCAACCCTGATCACTAAAAGCTCCTCGCTGATGTCCATGATCATTACTGAGAAATCCTCCGGAAGATATGGATACAGGCGTTTTTCCTGATAAGCTTCTTCATATAACTGATCGATGAATTCCTCTTTTTTGTCACACAATGTATCGATGAATTCCTGTCCACCCTCGAAGAATTTCTTTGGCAGGAAATTGAATTCATACTGCTTGCGGGTAAGTACATTGTACTGTTCCTGTGTAACCTGCATCGTCTTTGTTCCGCCTTCGCCCTGTTCTTTGGCTCTTTTTCTTCTGGCATCAAACTCATTTTTGATCTTTTCGGTGAGCTGCTTCTTGAATACCAGGTTCTGGGAAAACGGATTGATGACCACACCTGCCAACTCGGATTTCTCATTGGCAGCCATGTGGTTTACCAGAATATATGGCATATTGAGAATGCCCGGGCTCTTTGGCTCTTTCGGAATCTGTGCAACCGATGTATACACCGGGATGAATTTCTCCTGTTTATTCGAAGTGATCGTAAGCGGGTATGGTTTGTTCTCCTCGTTTACGATTGCCGGAACTAACAGTCTGCAGCCTACGATTACGTTGATCAGCTTTCCGAGTTTCTCATTCGTGCGGTCTTCCATATATTCGTTCAGAACCTTTTCCAGTTCTTCGTTATGCACATCCAGGGCTTTGTTCTTGTCCTCAACCTGCTGTATGCCACCCTGAGCGTTGTTTGTATTCTTCTCGTCCATTTCTACATTGTCCTTTCTCCCTGCCATTTGGCAAATTGCCTCTGGCATGCTTTGTCTTATATTTTAGCATAAACCGGCCGAAAAGAATAGAGAATATTGTATTCCTGAGAAGACCCCGTATCTGTCTGGTTTATGTAAAAAATTGTAAAATCAAGGTAAAAATGCTACAGCAACGGCGCGAACAAACGTAAAATACACTGTCCGATCCGAAGCGCAACCGAACGGCCTGTGCGGTATTTTTCTGTCACTTCTTCACATACATCAAACAGAGCCTCAAAATCCTTGTGTATTCCGTGGACAGCCTGCATATCATACATCAAAACGCCATTTTCAAAATGATGGTACAGACTCCGGTAATCAAAATTAATCGTACCGATCGTTGCGATACGGTCATCTGCCACGGTCTGTTTTGCATGAATAAAGCCCGGCGTATATTCATAAATGCGTACACCCTGTCTTACGAGTCCCGCATAATAGGATCTTGTCACTTTATAAATAATCTTCTTATCCGGAATTCCCGGTGTAATGATTCTGACATCCACACCTCTTTTCGCCGCAAGCCCCAGCTCTCTTGTCATCTCATCGCTGATGATCAGGTATGGCGTTGCTGCATAAAAGCTGTGCGCTGCACCCTTGATCAGATTCAGGTAAACACTCTCCCCAAGATACTCATCATCCAGTGGACTGTCCGCATATGGCTGTACATATCCGTTTTCTCTGGAATGATATTCCGGAATTTCAAGAAACTTTCTGTAATCATCCGGAATCAGCTGTACCTGTTTGCCACGACGTTCCATTGCCTTCCACATTTCAAGAAACATGATGGTAAGACTTCTTACTGCGTCACCTTCCAGCCGGATTCCAGTGTCTTTCCAGTGCCCATACGGATGTGTCAGATTAAAATACTCGTTGGCAAGATTATATCCTCCGGTAAATCCCACCTTTCCATCAATGACCGTTATCTTTCTATGATCCCGGTTATTCATAAACACGTTGAGAATCGGAATTACCGGATTAAATACGCGGCACTTTACACCGACTGCTTCCATTCTCCGTATAAAGTCCGTATTGATAAATCCAATACTTCCGACATCGTCATAGAATAAGCGGACATCCACGCCCGCTGCTGCACGTTCCGCCAGCACTGTTTTGATCCGTTCAAATGCCTCTGCTTCCTCAATGGCATGATATTCCATAAAAATGAATTTTTCTGCCTTTTGCAGCTCTGCAAGCTGTGCCTCCAGACCTTTTGCAGCATCATCATAAAACTGGATATCTGTGTTCCGATACACAGGATATTTTCCATAATCCCGCACATAACGGAATTCATTGGCAATCGCATAATCCTCCTGCTCAAGTGACGTCATCACTTCGGGGTTCTGCGGATTCAAAGGCTCCAGTTCCCGGTCCAGCTCTGCAAATTTATCCCGCATTTTCCTTGTAGAATTGGCATTTCCAAAAATGCCGTAGATACACAATCCCGCAACTGGGAACGCCAGGATCAGAATGATCCACGGCATTTTGAATGCTGCGTTGGAACGTCTGCCATAAATATGTAACACCACAATCAATGCCAGAATACTGCTAAACAGCGAAATTGCAGTAGAATAGCGATTCAGTCTTATAAAAAGGAAAATAATCCACAGCACCTGGATAATGATGCTGATTCCGGTAACACCAAGTCTTCCGATACTATTCTTTACATTTGATTTCTGCTCTGCTCTCATTGGTTCTTTTTCTGACATTCATCAAACTTCCCTTCTGCATACATACGGATAAATTCCGTATCGCGGTAGATCCATGGCTGATTCATAAATGGCCTGTTTCCGGACAGAATCTCCTCCGGTGTTGCCCACTCCAGATGATATCCCTTCTCGATCTCACTGGCCGTCATACTGGTCTTTGTCATCTCCTCTTTTACATCACAGAAAAAGAACATCGAATGACAGTGAAAGATCATATGCTCATCAAAACGATCTCTGCGCTTCTCTTCGATTTCTCCGATCGGACGGATGCTCTCCGGAATCACGATCAGCCCTGCTTCCTCCTGCACTTCCCGAAGAAGCGCATCCTTATAGTCTTCGCCCGGGTCCATACCTCCCCCAAGGATCTTATAATCACCCTCCTTACTTTTTTGCATGGCAATCTTTCCATTCCGCACAATGACTCCCCTTACGGAATACTTTTCGTATTCTTTCATATCCTCTGTATAATTTCCAAGATCGTAAATCTGTATTTTCTCCATAATCTGGCTTCCCCCTGTATGGACTCATTTGTTTTCTAACAATTGTATAATAAAAAACCACTGTCTGCAATGATGCAGCCAATGGTTTTTGAAGAAAAATTCTTATTTATGACATTCCGTTTACCTGCTTGTATTTATAAAGCATTTCCGCATGATTCTGTTCCTCAATCTGAATATCCGCAAGCAGCTTTCTGACATCCGAATCCCCGAAATTAAATACGTTGGAATTGTATTCTCCGGATACCATTTTCTCTGTTCCGATGCAATCCGTTGCAAGGAAACTGTCGTCCTGTTTATCCTGTGGATTAGTCATGGAATCATAACATGCGGTAGGCTGGTAATCTTTTCCGTCAGAATCATTGCAATCAACGGACGGTACGCTTCCGGAAAGTACCTGGGTCAGAGAGTCATAGTGATTCTGTTCCTTCTGCTTCAGGTCTTCAAACAGATTGCGAAGCTCCGGATCTTTTGCCTGAGTTGCATACTTTGCATATTTTGTCACACAGCTCTGCTCCTGTGTCTGCAGATCCTGAATGACTGTTTTTTCTCGCTCTGATAAAATCATAGTTCATTCCTCCATCTAAATAATGATCACATTTTCATTATTGGAAAAATGCTCATTTTTATACATTTTATTTTGAGCGGTTGATGACAAGGACATCCTCCGGCTGCAGGATCACATTCCCGTTTGGGATAATGATCTCTCCCATCCGCTGTATCATGATTACAAGTTCATTCTCTTTTCGCGGAAGTTCTGCCAGACTCATACCGACGTATCGATGGGATTTTTCAATTCTTTTCTCAATGAGCTGGATTCCACTGATCTTATCTAACGCCGGTGCGCTTAAAATCAACGTATCATTCTCAAGAAGTACCGTGTCGCCATTTGGTATGATATTCTCCCTGTTTCGTTTTAATAAAACGATCAGCGTATCCGGTGGAATTATGATGTCGCTGAGTTTTTTCCCACACCATTCATGCCGCCCGCTCAGTGTAAGCTGGACAAACTGCACAGGCACTTCATTACTGTAATCATTAAATGTCTTCATGACATTCTCATTCGCATCAATCATTCCTGATAATTTTGCCATAAACGGCAGTAAGGTTCCCTGCAGCAGAATTGAAAAAATTACAATCAGAAACACGATGTGATACAGATCCATCTCTGTCTGCAATGCTCTGGTCGCCATAATCGCAAATACAATAGATGCCGCACCACGAAGTCCGGACCAGGACACCAGAAAAATCTGGGAAAACCTGCTGCAAAATGGAATCAGAATCAGAGAAACAGCGATCGGTCTCACAACAAATGTAAGAAGAAGTGCGATCACAAGTGCTGGCACAAATACCGCCGGAAGACGCGACGGAAATGCAAGAAGTCCCAGCAAAAAGAAGATCAGAATCTGCATAAGACCGGTCAGTCCGTCAAAAAAATGCACCAGATTGGATTTATTACTGATCTCGGAATTGCCAAGAATAATTCCAAGTATGTACACACTTAAATATCCGTTTCCTCCAATCAACTGCGGAAGTGCATATGCGAGTACCGCGATCCCAACTGTAAAGATAATGTCAAACCCATCGGTCGAAAATTCGTCTCTTCGAAGCATTACAATTGCGAGAAATGCACAAAACACACCGCATATGACACCAAAAAGGATCTGTGCAACCACCATGCCAAACATGGTCATTCCATCCATTCCTCCCTGAGCAAGCGTAATGCATATGACCGTCAGCATATAGGCACACGGATCGTTGCTTCCGCTCTCCACCTCTAGCAGAGACGCTGTTTTATATTTCAGATTTAATTGCCGGGATCTTAAAATTGAGAAAACCGATGCCGCATCGGTCGAGCTGACAAGAGCACCCAGAAGGAAGCTTTCCATCCAGGAAAAATGAAGAATCGAATGGCAGAGCCATCCGGTAAGACCGGCTGTGATCAGGACGCCTGCCGTAGACAAAAGCACTGCTTTTGCGGCAATCGGTCTTGCCTCACGCCAGTTCGTTCCAAATCCACCATAAAACATAATAAAAATAAGCGCGATGGAACACAGTTCCTCCGCAACTGAATAATTGTCAAATGCAATTTTTACGACACCATCCGACCCAAAGAACATGCCAAGAAGGATAAAAGCCAGAAGCATCGGCACACCGATCCGCTCCGAGATTTTATCCAGAAATACACAGGCAAGTATTACTATCGCAATAATAAGCAGGGTCTGTATCATTCATGTCCTCCATATTCAAGCCAGAATGCAATGACTGTCGAAATAACTACAAGTACAATGATAATACCAACGATTATATTTTCCAACATAATAAAATCCTTCTTTCCGAATTATACTATGCTTTCTCCCTCATCGCTCATACGGTATCCAACTCCCAGTTCATTCAGAATGTATCGATACTCACCAGGCTTTTCTCCGAATTTTTTACGGATGTTCGCCATATTGACCTGAAGCTTTTTCACACTTCCGGAATCGGAATATCCCCAGATCTTATTGATGATCTCGGCATAAGTCAGAACTTTTCCAGTGTTTACCGCCAAAAGTTCCACAATATGATATTCCGTCTGGGTCAGACGTATCACATTTCCTGCGATAGTTACTTTTCGCGCATCAAAATCAATCGTCATATCCGCTAACTGCAGATTTGACCGGCTGCTTCCGGCATTCTGAAAACGGCTGTTCCGTATAGCTGCCCGCACTCTTGCAAGCAGTTCTCCCGTTCCAAACGGCTTGGTCACATAATCGTTTACACCAAGATCGAGTGCTTCGACCTTATCCGCCTCATCCGTCCGGGCGGAAAGAACGATGATCGGAACATCCGAGTTTTTGCGGATCTCCTTGATAATGTCCACACCATCCATGTCCGGAAGTCCCAGATCGAGAACCACAAGATCCGGTTTTTCCGTCTGAAATTTGTCCAGTCCGCCTTTGCCTGTCTGTGCTGCGGTAAACCGATAGCCGTTCGTCTCGAATACCATTTTGATAAAGTTACAGATATTCAGTTCATCCTCAACCAGAAGCACTTTATAGCTGTTCATCTTCGTTCCTCTCCAGGTCCAGGGTAAAACGGAAGCAGCAGCCTCCCTCTTTCCTGTTTGATGCCGTAATCGTGCCATTATGTGCCCGGATAATCGATGCACATACCGCAAGTCCGATACCCATGCTCTTTTTCTGATGATCCACCGGTGCATCCTTCATTTCAAAATAATCCTTGAATATATTCTGCAACCGGTCTTTTTCAATTCCACAGCCATTATCCCGAATCTCAAACACCGCTTTTTGTCCTTCCCGGAAAACGGAAAGTTCCAGTTTCGTCATTCCGGCTGCATGCTGCATGGCATTTTCGAGGATATTGATAATGACCTGTTCAATCAAAACAGCGTCCATCGGAATGCTGATAAATTCATCCGGAATATCCACTTCAATCTTCTGATCCGGATATCTTTTCCAGAATTTCATGAGCACCGAATCGATCAGCTCCTCAAGAACCGTGGATGTCTTGGTGATCTGTACGCCGTCACTGTCGATTCTTGTAATGGACAGGATATTTTCCACCATACGGACAAGCCACTCCGCGTCATCACGGATTCCGTTTGCGAGCTGGATCACCTGTGCCTTTGTCAGCTGGTCATAATGTTCCACGATTGTTGAACTCGAACCACAGATTGTGGTAAGCGGGGTACGCAGATCATGTGATACTGCCCGGAGAAGATTTCCGCGCATCTTCTCCTTTGCGCTTTCCACGCGGATGTTTTCCTGATTCTTAAGCTGGGTGGTAAGTGTACAGGTCATGATTGTAATGACCAGCATGATAATTGCAGATATAATATTCTCAGGAATACTGAAGTTGAATGCAAAATACGGGAATGCAAATGCAAAATTCAATTCCAGAACGCTGAGCAGAGAAGCAAGGATTCCATACAGAAATCCATCTGTTACAAGGGATACCAGAAATACTGCCAATGTCATAATCGCCGGTACCAGCGTACTTGCTTCAAAATACCGTTCAATTGCAAGACACAAAACAAAAAATCCCGCAAGTATCCCAATGGATTTTATGATATTCCAAAACAAATTATGATATTTTTTCATTTCTGCCTCCCATAGTGCAAATTATACGTATTCTCCGGTTAAGAATCAGTAAAGAATTACCTGTGTTCCAGATAACAGCCTTCTTCGTGCGAATAGATCACACCAACTGCCTGCAGATAAGAATAAATAATTGTTGTTCCGACAAATTTCATGCCGCGCTTTTTTAAATCTTTTGAGATCCGGTCGGAAAGCGGCGAGCTTGCAACACCCTTTTCATAGATTACTTTTCCATCTGTCCAATGCCACAGATATTCGGAAAAACTGTGATATTCCTCCTGTATCCCGCAAAATACCTGCGCATTTGTCACCGCTGCCTGAATCTTTCGCATGTTACGGATAATACCCGGATTGTCTTTCAGTTCAAGCATTTTCTCTTCATTATACTCACGTACTTTTTCAACCTCAAACTGATCGAACGCCTCTCGGAATGCCTCTCTCTTATTTAAGACGCATTCCCATGACAATCCCGCCTGAAACCCTTCAAGAATCAGCATCTCAAACAATTTGTGATCGTCGTACACCGGAATTCCCCATTCGTGGTCATGGTACTCTATGTATTTTTCATTGTTTGGATTTGCCCAGGAACACCTCTGTTTTCCATCATTCCACTGCATCCTGCGTGCCCTCCTTCTTTAATATTACTGTAACACAGGTATCTTTTAAATTCCACACTTGACATAAGTCCGAAATCAGAC
The DNA here is from genome assembly GCF_009695765.1 of Roseburia porci. GTDB lineage: Bacteria > Bacillota > Clostridia > Lachnospirales > Lachnospiraceae > Roseburia > Roseburia porci. Next base: position 30,146 of record NZ_VUNI01000024.1, on the reverse strand, counting down.
TATACTTCTCAAGTACGAAATCAGACTTAAAGGAGGATTCTTATGATGGAGCAAAAAAAATGCACTCCCTATATGAGTTCGAGTCTTCGCGAATTCAACCGTCTTTATAAGGAATACAATGATATCTACCGGGATGCAGCCCGAAAACTCGGGCTTTCCGACAGTGCTTTTGATATTTTATATACCATCTGTGAGGAAGGAGATGGCTGCCTGCAGCGCGATGTCTGCAATTCAACCCTGATTCCGAAACAGACCGTCAATTCCTCCATCCATAAGCTGGAACAGGAAGGCTATCTCCTCCTGACCCCCGGCAAAGGCCGGAGCATGCATATCCATCTGACGGAAAAGGGACAAAAACTTTTGGAAAAAACTATCTTTCCTGTTGTTCAGGCAGAAAATGCCGCCTTTTCCCAGCTGGGTGAAACCGACTGTCAGCAGCTTCTGCAGCTGCATACCAACTATATCCATGCGCTTCGCAATGGAATTTGTAATCTATAAAAGGAGTAACTATGAAGATTCAATTATCCGAACATTTTACCTATAACAAACTATTGCGTTTTGTTTTTCCATCCATCGTCATGATGATCTTTACTTCGATCTACAGTGTCGTGGACGGACTTTTTGTATCCAATTTTGCAGGAAAAACTGCGCTTGCCTCAATCAATCTGGTCTTTCCGGTCCTGATGGGCCTGTCCGCTTTAGGCTTTATGATTGGAACCGGTGGAAGCGCGATCGTTGCCAAAACCCTCGGAGAAGGTGAGAAGGAAAAGGCCAATGAATACTTCTCCATGCTGGTCTATGTGACCGCCATCGGTGGCATTCTGCTTTCCATTCTCGGCGCACTGATGATCCCTGAAATTGCCAGAATGCTCGGTGCCAAAGGCGAACTTCTGGATAACTGTATTCTGTATGCAAGGATTTCTTTTATTTCCATGCCTGCATTTATGCTGCAGAATGTATTCCAGAGCTTCTTTGTAACCGCAGAAAAACCAAAACTTGGACTTTATGTCATCGTCACCGCTGGTGTGACAAACATGGTTCTGGATTTCGTTTTTGTTGGTGTCCTCGGCCTTGGTTTAACCGGTGCTGCTGTTGCAACCGTATGCGGAGAATTCATTGGAGGACTTTTCCCGATCCTGTATTTTACAAGACCAAATTCAAGCCTGCTGCATCTTGGCAAAACTCATTTTAACGGAAGAGTTCTTCTGCAGACCTGCATAAATGGTTCTTCCGAGCTGATGACAAACCTTTCAAGCTCTATTGTTAATTCTTTATATAACATCCAGCTTATGAAATTTGCCGGTGAGAACGGCGTTGCCGCTTATGGAGCCATTATGTATGTCAGCTTCATATTCGTTGCGATCTTCCTCGGCTATTCCATCGGAAGCGCTCCGATCATCAGCTTCCATTACGGTGCCGGCAACCACGATGAACTGAAAAACCTGTTCAAAAAGAGCCTGCGTCTGATCGGATGCTGGGGACTGATGATTGCTGTGATTTCCCAGTTCCTTGCAATTCCGCTTTCCAGACTTTTTGTCGGATACGATGCTGAACTTCTGGCTATGACAAGACAGGGATTTCGTATCTACTGTCTGGTTTACCTGTTTAACGGCTTTAATATTTTTGGTTCTTCCTTCTTTACTGCACTTAGCAACGGTGGTGTATCTGCAGCAATTTCCTTTCTGCGTACACTTGTCTTCCAGATTGCCGCAGTACTGATTCTTCCTGCGATTTTAGGAATCAATGGAATCTGGTTTGCCGTGTCAGCAGCCGAACTTCTGACATTATGTGTCACGATCACATTCCTCATCCGGCAGCGGAAGAAGTATCATTATGCCTGATCGTTCCGATCGCGCTTTTCTTCCGCTTCTCTTAAGCTGATAACAAGATCATAGACTTCCGGGCGCCGTTCTCTCAGATGTTCATCGAGAAGATGGCGCCTCTCATGGAAGCGTTCTGCCAGCTCCGGATGATCTTTTGCGATACGCTCATGCACTTCTTTCCGGTGTTCCTCAAAACGGGCAGCCAGTGTCCGCTCGTCTTTTCCGGATATATTTACGATCTCCTTTAAATGTTCTTCCAGATGTTCCAGCCACTCATCCTGATCCAGTTCCTCCATGTGAGCCCAGCGGCCATGGAACAGGTTTTCCACATCTCCATTCTGCTTCAGCTGCTCGATCTGGCGCATGATCTGCTTTTCGATCTCCGCCTCAGTATCGGAGCCAAATGCCCACACAAACTCCTGCACACGGTTATCTACCCGTTTTCTTGAAGCACTGCGTTCCTCATTGTCCACACCGCCTTCCAGTGGATATGGTCTTTTGATTCCCATATCTTTTAACGCGATATGGATTGTTCTCCGTGCACACCCTTCTTCGATCAGATAACCGAGTCCGAGTTTCCGCATCTGTTCATTCAGCTCTGCAATATGCTCTGTAATATAGAAACGGATTCCTTTTTCCTTCAATGAACGGTAAAGAATCTCCAGCCGGTCTGCTGCCGTAATATCGATACTTCCAATTCCACTTGCATCAAGGATCACGGCTCTGGTGTCCTCACGTATACTGTCTTCAATATCTTTCTGCAGTACCGAAACATTGGCAAAAAACAGATTGCTGCTGAAACGGTAAATAATCACACCCTCAATCTGGTGAATCTGCGCGCCTTCCTTCAGATCGCGGAAATGTCTGTGTCCAGGCTGGATTCCAAGAAAACAGGTCGCCGGCTTTGCAGTACGGATGATCATTTCTGAAAAAGAAAGGATAATTCCAATCAGTACTCCGTTGATCGTTCCAAGCAGAAGTACTCCCACAAATGCTCCAACAAAAATCAGACATTCCGTGCGGCTTACCTTCCACAAACGCGCTGCAAGTTCAAATTCCGTTGCTCCAAGCAAAGCAGAAATGACGATTGCTGTAAGCACCGGAATCGGCAGATAGCCAATAAATCCTGTTCCGCACAACAGCAGCAGGATCATGGAAAGCCCCGCAACGATTCCCGTCAATTGTGTTTTTCCCTGATACTGTTCTCCCATCGCAGTACGCGAAACTGAGCCATTGATCGGACAGCATCCGGTCAGTGCTGCAACCAGATTGCTCATGGAAAAAGCAAGGATTTCCTGATTGTCATCGATGCGGTATCCATTTTTCTGTGCGAAATTGTTCTCAGCAAGTAATGTTTCCGCCATGATTACGACTGCAACGGAAAGGCTGATCGTGATCACGTCATTCATCGGAACGAGTGACAGATCCGGAATCCTCCACTTTGGAAGCCCGGTCTCCACCGTATCCAGTGTTTTTACACCCCAGCTCTCAACCGGGAAAAAGCGTGTCATAAGTGCGCCTGCCGCCATAAGTACAACTGCCATCGGGAATTTTGGTATTCGTTTTTTGGATAGAAGCAGAATTGCAAGAGCTGCAATTCCCATAATCAGAGACGGAACATTGATCTGCTTTGCCGTCCTGGCAATATGTACAGCCAGCTCCGGAAGTTCCCCGGTTCCAGCCGTTCCTCCCATGAGCTTCGGGAGCTGCATCAAAATGATCGTCGTACAGATTCCGGTAATAAACCCTCCCATTACCGGCGCAGAAATATAATTTACCAGTTTTCCGGCCTTCATAATATAAAAGGCCAAAAGCCATACCGCAACAAAAAAAGTCAGAACCGGCACAACCGCCATTGCCTCTTTTGAACCACTCTCCACATGCAGGCTGATCAGTGCCGAGCCCACAAGTGCCGCCGGTGCTGCATCCACCCCAAAAATAAACTGCGGTGAAGTGGAAAAAAACGCAAAAACAAGGATCGGGAATACCGATCCATATAGTCCATATACTGCGGGCAGTCCTGCGATCTGCGCATATCCCATGGAAATCGGGATAGAGACCGCCATAATAATGATGCCCGCAAGTATGTCTTTTGTAATATTTTTGCTCTCATAGCCTTTTAACGTCTGTGCAAGTCTGATCTTCATTGTTTACCACCCTTTTTTACACTCTCGCCATCGGTCAGTTCAAACGGGATCATCTCATGACACGCCGGTTTGTGCAGATCGATCATGCGGAAAAGCATTTCTACGCTTCGCTCTGCCATATCCTTATGCGGCTGGCGGATCGAAACGATCTTTGGATTGTAATACTGTGCAAGCTTGGAACCGTCAAAACCGGTGATCGAGATATCTTCCGGCACACGCAGTCCTCTGTCTAAGATCGCACGGATGGCTCCGATCGCCATCACATCCGAAACCGCGTAAACAGCTGTAATCTCAATATCCTTGTCAAGAAGACGTTCCATCGCCTGATATGCACTGTCATAGGATGAAAAACGCGCTCTTTCATAGTAGCGTTCATCCGGTGTGATACCATTCTTTTTCAGACTTTTCAAATATCCATTATGACGCAGAATCGCAGTCTGCGAAAATTCCAGATTCGCTCCGATCTCAGCGATCCTGGTATGTCCGTTCTGGATCAGATAATCCACGACCGTCTCTCCTGCCTTCTCATCATCGATCGACACGGAGGAAAGTCCCTCTACTCCCCAGTCTGCCGCGCTTGATGTCACAATGACACAAGGCACGGAAAGACTGGAAAAGTCTTCACTGAAGTCATCCCGTCTTCCGCCGAGGAAGATGATGCCTAAAGGTTTCCGTTCTCTGCAGATACGCATCGTCTCACTTCCAATATTGTCGTCCTCATCCAGATAGGTGATGTTCAGCGCATAATCGGTCTGACCGACAACGGACTGGATCTCCTCGGTAATATTGGCAAAGAGCATATTGGATGTACCTTTTACCAGTACATAAATATTGCGGGATGTATTCTGCTTCAGCCTTTTGGCATTGGTATTCGGCACAAAATTATGTGCCTTCACGATCTCCATGATCTTTTTCTTTGCCTCAGGACTCACGTCCTGTCTATGATTTAAAACTCGGGATACTGTACTTACCGAGTATCCCGATTCTTTTGCAATATCTACAATTGTCACAATCTGTTCCTCATATTCGATATAATCAGTCGGCTAACCCTTTACTGCTCCGGCTAACACACCCTCTATTATATACTTTTGACAGAAAATGTAAAATATAACAATTGGTAAAATTGCAAGTACTAACATTGCCATCATTGCGCCCCAGTCGATCATACCATGACTCTGTTTTAAATACTGGATCGCAATTGGAATGGTCTTGTACTTATTAATATTTAATACAAGTGATGGAAGCAGATAATCGTTCCATACCCACATTGCCTCTAAAATTGCAACCGTCACTGCTGTCGGACGTAAAATCGGGAAAACAACAAGGAAAAATGTCTGCAGCGGACTGCATCCGTCGATAACGGCAGCCTCCTCGATCTCAATGGAGATTCCCTTTACAAATCCGGTAAACATAAATACCGCAAGTCCCGCACCAAATCCAAGGTACACGATAATGATACCAAGCGGATTTGACAGATGCAGCATGTTTGCAAATTTAGATAAAGTAAACATAACCATCTGAAATGGTACGATCATGGAAAAAAGGCAAAGTGTATACATGATTTTTGTTCCGGTTGTATGAACTCTTACGATATACCATGCACACATGGAGCAGCACAGGATGATAAGGGCAACCGAACCAATGGTAATGAAAAGGGAATTACCAAAGCAGTCCCAGAAATTCGTTGCACGAAGTCCATTTGTATAATTCAACATTCCGCAGAAAAGCTGCGACATTCCGGAGCGGAATGCGTCCCATCCATCCGATAATTTTGCAGTGCTGATTCCAAATGGATAACGGAATATGAATGCTTTTCTTTTAAATGAATTCAACAAAACAATCAGTATCGGTAAAATCCATACAACGGAGAGAATTCCGAATATCAGTGTTAAGATCCAGCCATGTTTCGCTGTGCGTACCGTGCTGACCTCTTCTTTTTTATTTTTCGCCATTAATCCTGCACCTCCTTACTTGTTGTAATCTTATTCTGGATCAGTGCAATCAGTGCAACCAGAATAAAGAAGATAACCGCTTTTGCCTGGCCTACGCCCTGCCAGCCGTTCGTTCCATACATCGTGTCATAGATATTTAAAGCAAGTAACTGTGACATTTTTCCCGGATTACCACCGGTAAGTGCAAGGTTCTGATCGAACAGTTTAAATCCGTTTGTCAGCGTCAGGAACGTACAGATTGTGATTGTCGGCATCAGCATCGGAAGTGTGACGTAACGGATGAGCTGCCATGAGCTTGCTCCGTCAATCTTTGCCGCTTCGATCAATTCCGGCGGAATGTTCTGGATTCCTGCAATATAAATGATCATCATATAACCGATCTGCTGCCAGCATACGACAATGACCAGTCCCCAGAATGCAGACCACTGGGAGCTTACGATCGTTTTGGAATAGTTCTGCAAAATAGAGTTAAAAATCATCAACCACACATAGGAAAGCACAATTCCACCAATCAGGTTTGGCAGGAAGAAAACCGTACGGAACAGATTTGTTCCCTTGATTCCCTTTGTAAGCGCCATTGCTATTCCACAAGATACCAGATTAATGATAAGCACAGATACTACGGTAAATAATGCTGTATACCAGATAGAATGTAAAAATGATTTATCTACAATACCGTTTACAACAAAAATCCTTGTATAATTCTGAAAACCTACCCATGACCAGTCTGTTACGGTCGTGAATTTACAAAAGGATAAGAAAATTCCATATAAAAAAGGAACGATAAACCCGATCGTAAATGCAGCCATTGTAGGAAGTGCAAATATCCAGAAATATTTTCTAATCGATTTCTCCATAACAAATACCCTTCTTCTCCTAAAAATACGGGGTGAGTGAAGTTCCACTCACCCCTGAAAATAACCCCTGCAGTTACTCCATATTATTCATTGGAAAGTTTCCAGTAGTATGACCACTGATCAACAAATGTCTTGGAAACATCATCCCATGAACCATCTCTCTCTGTGTACTCGGTAAGAGCTGCTACGAAATCTGCTCTCCAGTCATCAACAGAAGGTGTTGCATTAAAGGACCATGCAACGGATGTTTTTCCTTCCGAAGCAAGATCAGATGCTACTGCTGCAAATGCATTCTTAGATGCATAATCACCGGTAAAGGTATCGAATGGAGCTGAAAGTCCCATTTTATTGGTGATTGCATCACGTCCCTCATCACTTGTAACTACCCAGTTTAAGAACTCCAGTGTTGCATCGATGTCTTTCTGATCTGCCTGGGCATTTACGGTCCAGTGGTTTTCTGTACCAACTGCAAGACCTTCATTCTCATCATCCACACCAAAGTAGATCGGCATCATGGACAGATCATCCTGTGCTACTGTATAACCGTTCTCATTGCCGTCAGCGAATGCGGAATATTCCCAGTCACCATTCTGATAGAATACAGCTTCTTCCATACCAAGCTCAGCCTCAGCATTTAAGCTTCCGGAATCCAGTGTGGATTTGTCTGCGCCAGATGTGTTGGTGTACATATCCCATACTCTCTTATAGTTATCCATGTATGTACCTTCGATGGTATCCTGACCTGCTGTCAGATCACAGCCTGCATCTTTGAATTCATAGTAAAGTTCAATACCTGCAAGATGTCCGGAGAAACGCCAGCTTGATCCATCATCCAGTCCGGATGAAGCAAATGCCTCTAACAGTTTTGTTCCGCATGCTTCATTGATCGCATCCACATTCGTATTAATGTCAGTTGCAACTTTTTCTAATGTATCCAGATCTTTGATGTCATCTACGGATTTGATAACCGCATCCGGATAATTCTTGCAATAATTCTCAAGAATTGCCTTGTTATAAATAATTCCATAGCACTCATAGCAGTTTGCTACAGAAGCAATTTTGCCATCATATTCCAGTGCCAGTGATTTGTCATTCAGATGTTTGTAAATATCGCTGTCTTTCAGATCGTAGATGTATTTGTCATACTCTGCGCAGTCTGCAGTGCTTCCGATATTGAAAATGGTTGGTGCTTCTTTCTTTGCAAGTTCTGACTGAAGCTGTGTCTTATACTGACCGTCTGCTGCTGTAACTACCGTAACAGGAACCCCCGTCTGTTCCGTATAAGTTGCTGCAAGATCCTGCCATGCCTGGTCGGTTTCCGGCTTAAAGTTCAGCATGTATACAGAACCATCTGCCTTCTTGTCACCGCTTCCCCCATTTCCTGATCCGCATCCTGCAAGCATGGTTGCCAGCATAGATGCTGCAAGTAATACTGTTACTAATTTCTTTTTCATTTTAACCCCTCCTAAAGGATTTGATTTTTGCAAACACTCGAACGTTTTCGGTAATGTTTGCGGTAACGTTTTCACAAGTTGAATTATAGTATATTTTCGTTAAGTTTCGCAATAGGTTTTTGTGTTTTCTACACTAATCCATAAAATATATGCACTTCTTTTGTATAATATGCATAATTTTCATTCTTTAGAAGTGGTACTTTACTCACACTGCCTTGTAAAAGTGTTAAACTTTCACAAGGCAATTTTGTGAACAATTTTTCTGCGAAAAATTATTCTTTTTCTCCGGCTTCCGGTGTCAGTCCATGAGCGGTAAGACGGTATACTTTGTCACACAATATCATGACAGCAGATTTTCACATAGGAATGTAAAAAATGGCAGCGTCCCAATCATAATCATTGTATTCTGCATAACTGCGGCAGCTGCAAATTCTGCATTATTTTTATATTTCTGTCCCATAATAACATTAAGAGAAGCGGATGGCATGGCACATAAAATAACTGCTGTAGCTGCTACTTCAACTTCCACTTGTAAAAGCTTCATAACCCAAAATGTGATCGTAGGACAAAGAAACATACGAAATAAGCTGACCCCATAAGATGCACGGTCAGTGAGTACTCTTTTTACTTTCATCCCTGCAATTTCAGCACCAATGATCAGCATAGAGACCGGCATCATACAATCCCCAAGAATCGCTAAGGAATCCGTTATGACAGTAGGAAAACGCCATGGAAGAACATACAAAAAAACAGTAATTACTGCAATCCAGATCATTAGATTACTCAAACTGCTCCTGCCATCAATACGCCCCTTCTCTTTCCCCTGAAGCACATATATTCCAACCGAAAAATAGAGAACATCAAATACACTGTTATAAATTGCTCCATAAAAAGTTCCTGTCTCGCCGATTACCTGTCCCAGCAACGGCATTCCAATAAATCCGGTATTGGCAAATGTGATTAAAAGAGTAAACATTGCCGTCCGGTCTACATTCATCTTTGTCAGTCTGCCAACAGCAATTCCAATGGCAAATGCCAGAAAATAGTAGATCAGAGCGATACAGACAATACTGCCTGCACCTTTTAAATGCTCCATTCCAAAAGGCTGTTGTGATGAGGCGATCATACTGACCGGAAGCAAAAGGTTTACAAGCAAAGAAGACAGTTTTTCCTTACCGGTGTCATCGATAATCCCTGCCTTTGCTGCTGCGAATCCAATTGCTGCCAGAATCATAATTTTAATGGTTAATTCTAATACAAGATCCACTTTCTGTCTTCTCCAACTATTATCCTAATTTTACAACTTCATCGATCCGTTCCGGCTCTCCTGCCAGTTGATATCCCATATTTGCACCACTGACCACCTGAAGTTTCTCAATCGATTCTGCGCTGTAAAATGCGCAATGCGGCGTAATGATAACATTATTGCGGTTTAAGAGTCCACAATGAACAAGATCCGGTTCCTCCGCTTCCAGAACATCAAGCCCTGCTGCCCGGATTTTTCCCTCGTCCAGTGCCTTTACAAGTGCAGCTTCCTCGACACTTCCTCCTCTACCAACATTGACAAAGATCGGAGTTCTTTCCATTTGGGCGAATGCCTCTTTATTGAAAAAATGGTAGTTCTTGTCCGTAAGATTCATATGATTGGTGATAATATCAGCCTGTCTGAAAGCAGCCTCTGCTGATACCAATTTGACGTCGAGAGCTTCCGCCTGCTCAACTGCCTGGGCATTCCCAATTGTATAAGGATCAACTGCAATCACTTTCATTCCATATGCATGAGCGATCTGCGCAACTCGTTTTCCGATTCTGCCAAAACCAAAAACCGCAAGTGTCTGACTGCATAAATTCCTGCCTCCGGCAATCGTATGATACTTCCATTCGTGTGCATGATCAATTTGTGTGTCATAAAACTTCAAATTACGGTTCAACGCCCCAATCAGTGAAAACGTATGCTCTGCGACCTCTTCCGTGCAATATTCCCGGATATGGCAAACCGTCACACCATATTTTTTTGCAGCTTCCAGTTCCATATTGGAATACCCAATTCCACTGACCGAAATACATTGAAGCTCCGGTGTCTGTGCCAGTATCGTCTCTCCGATTTCAAGGAATCCAGTAATCAGGCCATCTTTGCCCTGCAGCTTCTGGATCAGCTGTTTGTCATTCTCATAGGCACAGATCTCAAATTCCACGTCTTTTCCATATGCTTTCCGGACACTCTGCATCGTAGGTTCATAATCCTTCTCCATTGCACTTACATAGTCACAGATCAAAACTTTTTTTATCCGTCTGCCTTCTCTCATCTTAACACGCCTTCTTTTCCTTCACGCTTTGTTTTTGCCGGACTTCATCTAAAATTTCCCGAATTGCAATCAACACAACATCCATTTCCTGTTCTGTTCCGATTGTGATTCTCAAATATTTTGTCAGTTTTTCATCTGCAAAATGCCTTGTCAATATTCCTTCTTCCTTGAGTTTTTCACAGAGAATGCCAGAATCTATTGCATCATGATAGCAGAATACAAAATTTGCCTTGGAAGGGATTACATGGAATCCAATGCTCTCCAGTTCTTTTTGGAAATTCTCCCTGTTTTTTACAATTCTTGTAACACAGTTATGCAAATAATCAACATCTTTTACAGCAGCAATTCCTGCAGCCATAGTTACGGAATTTAAATTAAATGGATTAAAAGAAAATTTAATTTTGTTCATATCCTCAATGATATCCCTGCTGGAAACCGCAAATCCAATATGTGCACCCGCCATATTACGGGATTTAGAAAAAGTCCGTACAACTACCAGGTTCGGGTATTTCACTGCAAGCGGAAGACATGTCTCACCAGAATAGTCAGCATATGCCTCATCTACGATAACCATGCGATTTGGATTTCTCTTTACAAGACGTTCAATATCTGCTGTTGGAATGGTAAGTCCAGTCGGATTATTTGGATTTGCAAAAATAATATCCCCATCAAGCTCCATATAGTCATTAATATCGATTGAAAAATCGTCTTTTACGGGAATCTCTTCCATATCCAGACCATATGTTTTCGCATAGGTCCGGTAAAATCCATACGTAATGTCCGGAAAATATATTTTCATTCCCCGGCGGAAGAAACTCATGAGTACAAAGCTTAATACTTCATCAGCCCCGTTTCCGACAAATACCTCTTCTTCTTTTACATGATATATCTCCGCAACAGCACGGCGGAATTCATGGCAATGCGGATCTGAATAGTAGCTCATATTCCAGATTTCACTTTTCGAGATTGCCTCAAAAACCTTTGGTGAAGGAGGCATGGATGTCTCATTTGCGTTCAGTTTAATATATGGCTTATCCTTTGGCTGCTCTCCTGGAACATATGGCTCCATATCCTTGTATTCATCTACTAAAAATATACTCATTCTTTCTTCCTCTTTCTTTTTCTATTTACAGCACTTTGGAAAGAAACTCCTTCAGTCTCGGACTCTTTGGATTTTCAAAGATTTCTTCTGGTGTTCCTTCCTCCTTTATGTGCTTTTCATCAATAAACATAACACGATTTGCCACTTCTCTTGCAAATCCCATCTCATGAGTCACAACAATCATCGTCATTCCCTCTTGTGCAAGTTCATTCATAAGTGCCAGCACTTCTCCAACCATTTCGGGGTCTAACGCTGATGTTGGCTCATCGAACAGAATCAGATCCGGATTCATTGCAAGTGTTCTTGCAATTGCAATTCTTTGTTTTTGTCCACCTGAAAGCATATCCGGGTAAGCATCTGCTTTGTCTGAAAGCCCGACTCTTTTCAGCAGTTCCTCTGCCTTCTTCGAGGCCTCTTCTCTGGTCATTTCTTTTAATTTTACCGGAGCGAACATGATATTTTCTTTGATTGTCATATGTGGGAAAAGATTAAACTGCTGAAAAACCATGCCGATTTTTCTTCGAATATTATTGATATCTACGCTGCTGCCAGTGATATCTACTCCCTCAAATAAAATGCAGCCGGAGGTTATCTTTTCTAACTGGTTCAGACTTCTTAAAAAAGTAGATTTTCCACAACCGGAAGGTCCGATAATTGCGATGACTTCTCCTCTTTTTACTTCCGTCGAAATATTGTCCAGAACTACGTGGTCTCCATATGCTTTTGTCAGACCCTCTACAAATAATAATGTCTCCACCTCGCGTCAGATCATTAAGTCCAATGTATCCACAAATTGAGGTTTCCTTCAAAAGTGTTATGAACTCATTGCAAAGAGCCGGAAGGACATTTTTCACAGCCTGAGGCAAAACGATAAAAAGCATTGTGATCCTGTAGCTTAATCCAAGACTTCGTCCAGCTTCGAACTGCCCATTGTCTACTGACATCATTCCGCTTCGGAAAATTTCAGCAACATAAGCTCCAGAATTGATTGCAAACGCAATGATTGCAACAAATACCTTATCTACATTGACAGATTTAAAAATTACATAATACATAATCAGAAGCTGGATCATCATTGGTGTTCCACGCACAATCGTCAGATATAATTTACAGATTGCGTTTAAAAATCCAAGACTGTGATTTTTATCATGTGTAACACGGACAAACGCTGTAAGAAATCCAAGAATTACCCCAAGCGCAGCTGCGCAGACTGCGATAATCAGCGTATTTTTCAGACCTTTTGTTATGTATTTCCACCTGCTGTCTTTGATGAAGTTATTCTGAAATCTCTGAACCAGATTCAAACCATTCACATGATCATTATTTTTTACAATAATTACCTGTTTGGATGTGGTGTAGGAATCTGTAAAATCGATTGATTTCTGCCGGTCTTCTGTCACCGTCATACCGGCAATTCCAACATCTGCCTTACCTGAATTTACCGAATTGATAATGGCATCAAATTCCATATCAGAAATCTCAGCCTTCATTCCAAGCCTGTCTCCAATTGCAGTGATAATGTCAATATCAATGCCAGTCACTTTCTCATTGTCGTAGTATTATTCATAAGGTGGAAACGTTGCATTTGTAGCGACAACCAGCGTACCATTATCATATGTTGTTCCCTGTGGTGTCTCATAAGGATGTTTTCCTGCATCCTCTCCAATGTAATTCGAGAGGATCTGTTCGATCGTTCCATCCTCCTTCAATTCTGCAAGTGCACCGTTGATCTTCTCTCTTAACTGGTCATTTCCTTTTGCAATACAGATTGCATAATCCTCAGAAGTAAACTCCTCATCCAGAATCTTTAAATCATCGGAATCTTTTGTCACTGCAATTGCGGGTTGTTCATCGATAATCACACAGTCTATCTTATCCTGCTTCAATGCCTGAACAGCATCTGCCATTTTGTTGTAACGTTCTACCGTTGTTCCAGCATCATCGCCTTCATAATCAGAAGCGTAAATATCTGCTGTCGTTCCAAGCTGGACTCCGATTTTTGCCCCGGAAAGTTCATCCACCGAAGTTACTTTTTTGGTTCCTGCAGAGGATTTTCCACAACCGGCAAGTGCAAATATACAGAGCACCATAAAAATCAATACGCAAATTTTCTTTTTCATTCTTTTACCCTTTTTCTATAGATTTCCCCTTAGTTTCTACATCAATCAGGTAATGAATCGATCAGCCTCTAAGCAGAGGGAACGTCATACAGTGCGGTCCGCCTCCGGCTTTCAGGATTTCCGTAATATTTAATTCGATCACATCCATTCCTTTTGCCGCAAGCTGCTCGTTTACTTTTTCATTCCGCTTTAATGACAAAACGCGATGACCGCCCAGAGCCTGAAGATTACATCCATGAAGGGAAATTGCCTCTTCCGGCACATCAATGATCTCAATTCCACGCTTTGTCAATAATTTTCGAAACTGCTCTGGAAGTCCATTCCGATAAGCAACTGCCAGATGTTCGTCCACCAGATTAAAACACATGTCCAGGTGAAGATATTCCCTTTTCAGAGGCACTCCCGTCACTTCATATCCCAGTGGTTCTAAAATTGCTTTTAATTCATTCAATCCCTGCTCATTCGTACGATCTGCCATTCCAACCGCAATCCAATGCTCGTTCATGAACATAAAGTCACCGCCTTCAAAAAGTCCTTCCTTTACTTCACCAATCATTGGCACTCCAAGTTCTTCCATGCGCTGCTTGTAATCTACATGTTCTTTGTAACGCATATCAAGCTTAAAACGTCCCATGATATATCCCTCTTTCACGCATCCGCCAAAATCTCTGGCAAATACGGAATTCGGTCTTTTGTCGTCCGGTTCTAAAAACTCCACTTCTATTCCGGCTTTATGATACGCATCTACAAATTCCTGATGTTCACGAAGCATGATATCCACATCCATCGTAGTATCCTTCCAGAGCTTTGCGATTTCATTGATCGGTGCCGGTTTTAAAAACTGGGGCTTTGAAACCAATACTTTTTTTAACTTACTTGTTCCATCTTTTACAAACATCTTCACATTCCCTCCTATAAGAATTTCTGCAATGTTTTTATAATAAGCTTTGGTAAAACTTCAAAGCTGTACGGCATATACAAACGTTCCGTCCACTTATGCGCATCTTTTCCGTGAACACCAAAATTCACCGATTTGATTCCAAGCGCCCTCATCTTTTCAAATGGAAGCGGATAAAGCTGTTCCATCTGTGGGAAATTCCTCTTCAGACTTTCCGTGGATTCCTGTGGATCATCAATGCAAAGGTAACTGCTATCCGAAAGACTCGGGAAAAACTGGCAGATTTCATAATGTACCTTTGTTTCTTTCTCCACTTCATCCGTAATCTGCCGCAGTTTATCCATAATACGCTTATCCTGCACTTCTTCGCTCTTTAAAGTGTTATGCGGACAGTACGGAGCAGCAAAATAAAGCACTACGACCGGATGATAAATCCCCGCCTTTTCAAGCATCATCCGGATCATCCGGATCGGCAGTTCCCGCTTATCCTCATTTTTCTGAAGACCTTCTTCTGTGATCGTAGCAAGAAGCTCATCCAGTTCTTTACAATTTGCACTGGCAAGCTGATACAGTTTTTCATACGTTAACACCGACCATGCATTCGGAATCGTGACATATTCCTTTCCTGAAAGTTCACAAAAGTCCTTATAATTCTGATTCAGATCCTTCATTGTATCAGAAACAGCTTTCTCAGCTGTTTTTTTGAGTTTTGAAAGAATTTCATTTGTACTGGCATTGTGGACGAAATAATTAAAATAAACCAAAGCCTCTTTTGCTGTCTGCACATTGTACCAGCCCTTCAGATCCTTGAGTTTAAGCGCAACCGGAGGAAGCGAATACTCTCCACCATAGCTGTCACAAAATTCCGTATGAAAACTGATCTCTGATGTCAGCCTGGCCGCCACAGCTGTCGGGTCATAGCCCTCAAAACACTGTCCGACATGTGTCTCCCTTCCCTGAATGTAAAAGCATGGAAGTAGTTTTCCGCCAACACCGGTGTAAAGATACTGATTTGTATCTCCTGGATACATCGGACAGGTATAGTCATTGTTGATTGCAAGTATGTAATTTAATCCATATTTATTTTTTAGAACCTCAAATGTTTCTATTCCTTCGATGATTCCAGTATGAAGGTTTTCTTCTACCGGATTCAGGGAGAGCAGAATATTTCCCGAAAGTTCTTTTACATGATCTGCTATGTGCTTGATAAGAACCATGAATACTGCATCTCCGCTTTTCATATCACATGCGCCTCTTCCAAACAGATAGTCTCCGGATTCAAGATCTTCCCTCACTTCCTTGGGAAGTTCCACCTTTGCCAGTTCCTTTTCCAATGCAGCCGTATCAAATGCAACCTCCTGAAACTGTCCATAATCTTCAACACCGACCGTGTCGGTATGCCCATGAAAAATGATCGTATTCGAATTCTCATCCTTTTCTCCACGAAGCAAAGCAAATACATTTCTTCTTTGCAGCCAGTCATCTTTCAGTGTCTGAATCACGACCAGCTCTGGATGCTGTTTGAAATATGGAATCTCTCTCAGATAATTTTCTATAAAAATTCCAATATCTTTCTCACCCGATGTTGTGTTAATACTTGGAACTGCAACCATTTTTCTGGTAAGTTCTAACATTTCCTCTCTCATATCCACCTCCTGAAATCCATCTAAAATGCTTTAAATACTACAAAAATGGGGCCTGCAGAATTATTTTCTGCAAGCCCCTTCGCTTACTATGCCTATATTTATATCAGCATAGTTCATTGTTTTCAATGGACTGTGAAACAAATTTTTTTATAATTTTTTGTAATTTTTACAAAAATATGCTATTGTGTCCTTATATTACAGATTGGAGAACAAATATGCTTGACGTTGCCTCTCTTGAGAAATTTGACTTTTTTAAAAATTTTGTGCTGATTGCCGGTGCCAAAGGATTATATCGCAATATTTCAAATGTTGTAATTCTGGATTACGAAGGAATAGAAGGTGATTTCAGTGGTTTTCATGAAGGTGATTTTGTCATCACCAACATGCTTTTTGCGAAAAATGATACTTCCAAAATATATCCCGCATTTAAGGAATTAATTGATATCGGAGTGTCTGCTTTTGCAATCAAAACGGTGTTCTTTACAGAACTCCCCGCTGAGGTTCTTGAACTTGCAGAGCATTCCCGCATTCCTGTCTTTTTCTTTCACGACATATACATTGAGGATGTTATTTTAAGCATTACAGATCATTTACGTTCTTCTGCCAATTATAACTATTATGAGAATCTGATTGATTCTTTTTTACTCACACCGTCTCATCATGCACAGATTAACGAGCTTCTTCATTCTCTTCTTCCTGATGAAGACCAGCGGATCAGTGAAAAAACTGTAACTTCTCTCTCCCTGTTTCCGCCAACGGACACTGACGAATTTTCACTCCAGCGAACAATCAACAAACTCATGCTTCAAGTCAACCACATGAAAACCAAAGCAGACCTTCATATCCTGAAATATCAGAAAGGAATCCTTTTTCTCTGTTTCGAAGAAAAACAAAATTCGCCTGAAAATACGTATGCCATGTGGAATGATATTATGAAAGAACTAAACCTTACCCAATATATTGCCGGAATAAGTGATCATCCTCTCCAAATCTCCAAAATCGACATTGCGATTGAGCGCAGCCTCCATGCCTGCAAAATGTCCGCAAAACATGGTTGTCTGCTATCAAAATACAGCGATCTTGGTCTCTCCAATCTGATTTTTTCTATTTACAAAGACCGTTATTCCTGTGCATTTCTTGCAGAAAAAGCAGCTGTTCTGCGTCCTGCAAAACATGCTGCCTTAAAAGATACCATGCAGGAACTGGTCCTTCATGATTTTGAAATTGATCCCACTGCGGAATCGCTCTTCCAACACCCAAACACCATACGCTACCGCATTGGAAAATTAAAAGATCTTTTCCGTGTCAAAAACGATCTGGAGTTTCAGATTCTCTGCATTCTTTTATCGAGAGATGAATATTCGACCGTTTAATTCCGTTATGCTAAAATCTATTTTCCACTAAAGTGCGAATGAAAAATTCCGCGATCTGCTCCCACACTTTTTCCTGGAAAAACATAAGGTCGGCATGATCTGCGCCGTCCAATGCCAGCAGTGTCACATCACAGCCGGCTTTCTCTAACACCTCATAAAGCTCTTCACTCTGGGAAAACGGAACCGTTTTATCTTCGTTTCCATGAATGATAAAAAACGGCGGAGACGCCGGTGTCACCTTGGAAACCGGTGAATTCTCTTTTGCTTCCTTTGGATGATCCATAACAGAAAATCCCATCATCAGAGACTCCGGAGACGCTGCCGCCTGCTTTTCATTTTCATGTGGAAATGTTGCAAGATCGGTCGGCGGATACCATGGGCAGGCTGCCTGCACCTGACTGGACTGCTCGAGATAATCCCCGACTTCCAGTGACGCGTCCATATCAAGGGCTGCCATGCATGTCAGATATCCTCCTGCGGATTCCCCCATCACGCCAAATGCATCCGGATTGATGCGATAGCGCTCAGCATGCGCTTTCAGATAACGGATCGCAGACTTCACGTCTACTAACTGCATCGGAAATGATCCCTCATTCGAAGTACGATATTCCACACTTGCCACTGCAAATCCTTTCCGCGCCAATTGTGCAAGATACGCAAGATGCGCCGACTTGTCCATTCTAAGCCATCCTCCGCCACAGATCCACACGATGCATGGATACGTACGTCCTTCCATGTCCTCCGGATAGATCAGGTCCATTTTCAGATCTCTTCTGCTATGTCCATACCAGGAATCCACCTGTGCATAGGTGATATCCGTGGTAACCACATACTGTGGGTTTTCAATTGCAAGTTTTTGTGTTAATTTCATTTTGTTTTCCCCCATTTACCATTTATCTGCTTTTTACTGACAGCCTCAGCCTTTCCTGGCTTCCTTTTCGCTGCAGTGTCACAGTATCATCCACAAATACTTTTCCACCACTTTTCAGTCCTCCGATGACGGTGTCATCTTTGTAGATCAGAATATCCTCCAAAGAATTGTTGACAATCTGATAGGTTTTACTTGTTGCATCGTAAGAGATGGAACAGTCGTTCCATACGTATGCACTTCCTCTGTCAGCTACCATATCCCTGCTGCTATTTTTCTTAGATGGCTGGTTTTTTCCGGCTGCGCTGCTGTCACTTTTTGTGGTTCCATTCTTTTGAGCAGTGCTCTCTTTTCTGGATGGTGACTTTTTATCTGTGTTGTCTTTCTTTGTCTGTGGCTTTTTATCTGTATTGTCTTTTCCTGTCTGCGGCCTTTTATCCGTGCTTTCTTTCCTTGCCGGCTGCTTTTTACTCTTCCGTTTCTTTTTTGATTTCTTCTTCCGGAACAGTTTTCTGCGCGGCCATTTGTGATGTGACTTTCTCGGAGTTCTTTCATGGCTGTTGGAATCTTTTGACTTTTCTTCCGGTCTGCGGTAGCCACCGGTCACCCATCCTATGAGGATCAGAATCAATGCGATTCCATGCAATAACGTGAACAGATACACGCCAATCCGCAAATATGGATGCAGTTCTGCCAGTCCGAATAATGCCACAAGCATCTCCGCCAGCACAATAAGTGTAAACAATGTCGGCAATACCATGGTCTTTTTCCCTCTTGCCAAAAACAGCATGCACATCGCCAGAAAACAAAGCAAAAGCGGAAGCACTACTGCCACCGCACCAGCCGCCAATAATCTGCTGTCCACATTTCCCTGAACAAATGTCAGAACTGATTTCATCGTTCCAACAGTAAGTGGTGCCTTTAATACATAATCATCTGCAAGCTGTCCCTTTGTCAGATAAGTATAACCTGCTTTTGCTCCTGCACTCAATACATCCATTCCTGAAAGCGTGATCTCCTGTCCGCCCACCGGAAAACGGCAAAACGGAAGAAGCAGTGAAACCAATGCAAGCAGTAATAGAATTCCAGCTATATTTTTCAAGAAACGTCCATAGTTTCTCATCGTTCTCAGTCCTCTCTATCCATGTATTCTCATGACAGGCACATTATAGCACGGAACTGGAAAGATGCTTATTAAAATTCTTTTAATTTTCTCTTACTTTTTATTTCAAGCAAACCTCTAGCTCAGGACTTCCTCCATCTTATTTATAATCCGTTCCATGGATTGATAGGTTTTGTCATCCAGTTCATCTAACAAACGATACCATTTCTGGTTTGCTTCTCTATGAATTCTTTGTTGCTCTTCAAAGCAGCCAAGCCCCTTTTCTGTTAAATACAGTTCAATTTTTGCGTCTGATTCCGCAGATATTCTTTTCATTATCAGCCCCTTCTGAACCAGCTTTTTTATCATCTGTGAGGCTGCCCCGGCCGTAACTCCCTTTGCTTTTGCAAGTGCCTTAGTACCTATCCCAGGCTGTTCACCAATCACTGTAAGCATATGAATTTCAGTCTGTGTAAGCAGAATATCCTCTCCGTAACTCCTAGGTATATTCTCGCGTTGATGATACTCATGAATCACACGTTCTACCTGAAACGGCTCTAGCTTTGTTGCTTTTGCGCTCTGCATGGAGAAAAAACGGACAATATTTCCGAATAATCCCTTCGCTTTCATTTTCTGCATAAATTATTTTCCAGTAAAGGAACATCTTTTTCGTGCATTGCAAGCAATATTTCTGCAAGAAAAAGTTTTGTGGTACTAATCGTTAGTACCACGATTGTTTTCTATGTACTGAGCAAAATCAATTACCTTTGCTGGCTTTCTCTTAGCAGCAATCCCTAATCGTTCCATGTCTAATTTAAAAAGTTCACTTGGATATCCGTATGCATCAAATCCCTCTGGCTGGCAAATATCTCTGTTCAGATACTCGCTAAGCTCCCATTGATACTTTACTTCTTTCTCCAGTTTTTTATTAAAATACTGTGCATCCATTACCATTCTGTTAATGCCGCCAACCGATTTCCTACCATGAGTTTTTGTTACAGTTGTATCGCCTGACATTTTAAAATACTGCCCTATCTGCTCCTCGGAATATCCCATTTCCTGCATCACGCCATGAATCACACTGCGGATATACATTGTATAGTAATTCCAGTTTCTTGGTTCAATATCTGTCATTGCTATTGTATAACGATTACTGGCATTCACAATAAACAAGACATTTCTTCCTTTTATTTTCGTCAAATGTGTGTCCCAGCAGAACACAAGTAAAGCACCTTTGCTTTCTTCAATCTTTGTTGTTTTTAGTCGATCTTGAACTGCTTTTGTTGCACCAATCTCCATATGTATCACCTGCTCATTTCAAGTATTCCTTTTACTTCCTGTTGCAATTCATCACTAAAGTCTGATAAATCATCATATGTAATTACTTTCAATCTAATAAGACGAACAATATCCCCTATCACCTCTGACTTACTCATCTCCATGATAACTCCCGGATGACGCTTATCTTCTTTTATCCGTTTTTCAAGTTTCCAGAATTTCTCTGATGCAGGCTTTTTATCATCATTCAGAAAATTGGCATACTCTTTAACAAGACCTTCCATATAATTTTCCTGCCAACCGGATAGTCTTTCTCGAAATAATTTCCAATCCTTTTTGCTTATGTCCATGATTTTGAACCTCCTCAGTCTCAAATCTCATAAGGCTTTGTTGCGACTAACTTTGAAATATTCTTGAGTGCCAAATTTGTTATCATTTACTTAATTTTCCATTCTCCACCATTATCTGGACCTATTCGTTCTATGGCACCTTTATCCTTTAATTCTGATATATATCTGGCAATTGTTCTATCTGTGACATCTAAGGCTATTCTTAATTCATCAATAGAAATATTCGGTTTTTCCGAAATCATTTTCAGAATTTCACACGCTTTAGAGGGCTTCTTCTTAGAATATTCAGGCAATAACCGCTTGATTTTTTCAGAAATTTCTATGACATTTTCTATGACATTTTCATTTGCCTGTGTTATATATAACTAGATCCATAATTCAGATTATACAAAGTCAATGTAAAATCATCATTATCTGCCTCAAAGACCGGCATCTTAGTCTCATCAAATTCCACCTGTCCCTCATAGTCTGCCAATATCTTCTTAAATCCACTACCTCTTCGCTCCATGTATTTCAAGCGGCTGAATATATCAGCTAATATCGGATTTCTTCGCTTAGATGGGATTTTCAATAAATCTTTCCCTCTAGAGATACTCCCCCCGGTGAAATATATTTCACTTCTGTCATCAAACATATCTATATGGACTTCGCTGCCTATCTCCATATAATTTCTATGAATCAAGGCATTTACTACACCTTCGAGCACTGCACGATCCAGATAATCAGACATTTCTATTTCAATAGAAAAAAAAGAAGGAGCGCCGTCGCAACGCCGCTCCTCCAAAAACACATAGTGTTTTGTGATTCTGCGTTTATTATATTCAGTTCTAACAATAATGTCAACACATTTTGCAAAAATAATCATCCAAATAAGTAATCAATAATACAATTAACAAATCGGTATGAACTACATATAAGTTCATTCTTCTTAAAGAAAACGCTCTTTTCTGGTATTCTGTCCTTGAAAAGTGCTTTCAGTTCTATAATTCTATTTTTTTTTACTTTTTCCGAAACAACATCATCATAAACATAAAGCATGCATAATAACGATTTCCTCTGCCATCATCCTGGTCTGTGTTCTTAGCTGTAACTGTTCAGTAAAAGAATTCGGATTCTTTGAATATGGATTGGTAAATGATTTCCTTTCGGAATGGTGTGAAATGAAAACGAAATTAAATAATGGAGAAATTTCTCCTAATGAATATTTTGAGTGGAAAATAACATGGCCTCATGCGTGAATGAAACTATTCCTGCACAACTCACTTTAGTACCATTTTAGTACCACAAGGCAAAAAACAAGCTCGCAAATGCCCATTTTACTAGGCTTTGCGAGCTTTTGAAAATTATTCAAACTCCGCTTCGACTTTTTAATTTTGGATGCTTTTCCGACATTTTTCATCTACATAAACGCACTTTTGTACCGAATTTTCCACCATGTCTCCCTTGTCTCCGATTAACCATCCCCATATACTCCCCATGAGCCTTATACATCCCCAACTTGATAATCGAAGTCGAGGGTCTCAAGAAGCTGTTGATATTACTGCATACCATAGAGAACTCTAAACATCTTTGCAACCTTTGATGGACAGAGTTCTGGTGGGTTCTCATTCAACTCTTCAGGGAAGTTGGGAACTATAATAGTATTGGCATAATCTCCACCTTCTTTTTCGTAGTTCTCCAAAGCTTCGCAGGCTTCATCTGCTGAACGACAGGTGTTAAGCACCTTAAAGGTTGTTGGTCGATTGGTTACAGCATCACGCAGGGCTGGTATGCAAATAATAAACTTATTCACGTGACGCTTTAGCATTGCTTTCATTGTCATGGTCGACACCTCCTATTTTTGAAATGATGTCATTTTACCATCAGCTTAGATATTTGCAAGTCATCTCATATAATTAAAAATCATCTCAATAAAAAACATCAGAATCTTTGCGTGTCTTGGAGGAAATTGAAAGAAATGAGCAAAAGAAAAGAGCATCTACCCCAGACTGGATAAACGCTCTAAAGCATACTACATATTTTGTTGTTCCAACTCAGCTAATAACTGATTTATCCTTGCAAGCATAATAGCTTTCTCTTCTTCTGTCTGACCTGCCTGACTGCACTTACTACGGATAGGACATTGAGTGTTTAAGCAATTCCTCTTGCCATGACAGAATAACCATTTAACTGCCAGAAACAAATCACCAACTATAAGAAATATAAAAAATCAAATCCATATAAGCACACCCAAAAATGAAAGCATATCATATTCTACCTTACTTAATTTTGCCACTCTTAAACATCTTATTCTGCATATTGGGGTTTATCGAAACGTCAAACTGGGGTTTGTCAACTAAGTAACTTTGCCCTATGTAATCGAATATCCATTATCTGCAAGAAGAGTAGCTGCTTTTTCAAAATTCTCCTGCTTTACAAGAATATAATCTGTATTGTAGGTTGATACAGCAAAAATACCTATTTTATTTTCGGCTAAAATGTTTGCTATTGGTGCCAGAATTCCTATTAGAGAAAAGTCCAATATTCCTTGAATTCTAAATGCTTTCCAGCCGTCCTCACGTTCTATTGTATTTTGGGGAACCTTTGACGTTAGGCAAACAAGCGACAGTTCTTCGTCCGTTTTTCCAACAAAACAGTACTCTTCCGTTAGCATCTTTTCAGAAATTTCCGTAACTTTACAAATTGAAAAATCGCGGTCTATCTTTTTGATTTCTATTATCACCCTATCACACCTCCACAAATTGAGGGTTAGCAATCTCTCATAAATTGGTCTATTTTTTCTAAAACATCTATGTTTGTTTGATATGAAAAATCATTTGCATTAATATCTATTGTATTACCAAGAATTTTTTCACTTCTCGAATATTCAGTATATCTTCTAAAATCGTCAAAAACATCTAATGTTGTACTTAAATGTACGGGATGCCTATTCTCATTATGCATTCGATTTAAATATCGCTTATGTAAAATCTCAACATCTCCACGAAGAACAAGGGTAAGCACCTCATAGTTTTTTTCATATGCCATTTTGTGTAATGTTTCCAATTCTATAGTATGAAAGTTTGATTCCAAAATGAGATTCTTATCTAGTTTTTCAAACTCTGAAAAGATAAAGAACATTAATTCCATTGTTGCTCTTGATAATTTCTTATTTTCTTCTCTATTTGAGAATCCAATTGTATCTCCTAACACTTCTTTGATTGAATCCTTAAAAAATACATTTGTATCATATCTTTTTGAAAGAATATTTGCAAAAGTAGATTTTCCTGTTGCCAAATCTCCCATAATAAGTAAAAGTTTCTTCATAATATACCTCGCAAAATTCAAATTTGTCTTACACATTATATCATGAGAACCTATAAAAAAACTACCCCTAATACTTTCAATCTTTCTGCTTACTCAAAAACTCTTCCAATTCATCAATAGCTTCATACAGTAGCTTGGCAGTAAAAAACAAAGCTAAATCATTATATACTACTTCTTCATCTGTGCTGACCATGTTCTGAATAATTGCTGCTGCACCTTTAATTTTATCAATAGACTCCTGCATATTTTACACTCCCCTCTCATCCAAGTAGGTGTATGATACCTCTCATTTTTACTTTGTCAAGAAAATGTTTTAAGGCATCAGTACCCCAAAGCACCTCAAAATATCCTGAACAAACTCATTTACAGCAACTACAGGTACTGGATGCACTAAATCAAACACACGGGTTACAAGGTCTGCAAGATTACTTGAGCTAAATCAGTTTTCATGATGGCAAAAATGCTCTCAATTGGATAAGTACCTTAAAGACTTTGTAGCACATAAATTATCTCAAAGAATTTGTATCTACTTACGGGCATAATAATAGGCTGAAGCACACACAACTCCAGCCTACTATTTTGATTTATATTAACTCAGAGGATTGTTTGCTATCTCTCTGACGGATAGCACCAATAACTAACCCAGCCACCTCATCCATATCCATATTGTCATACATGGATGGATAGATAGCTTATTCTTATCGAAATCAAAATCCGCAGGAGTTAAAGCCATCAGTTCACCAATTCGGATCCCACACCAATACAAAAGCTCAAATGCCATATAGGAATAGGTTTTATTCGCGACCTCGGGAATGAAGCGCATATACTCTTCCTTTGTCCAAAAAAGCATTTCATCTGCATGGTGTTGTCCAAGTGGACCAGCAATTACAGCCGGATTCTTTGGCAGTTCGTAATACTTCACCGCATGATTGAATATGGCTGAAAGTTCCGCCTGCATCTTCCTAAGATAGGTTCCTTTGTATTTTTCACCATCCTGCGACTCACACTTACGCATCTCGTTTTGCCAAGCAATAACATCTCTCGGTGTAATCTCACGCATTACCAAATCTTTAAAATACGGTAGTATCTTTAACTCGATTACATATTCTTTGGACTTCCACGTATTCTCTCTAAGCTTTGGCTTTACATCATCGGTATAGCGTTTGTAAAAATCCCCAAAGGTCATATCAAGGCTACTGGCCTTTTCCAATGAAAAATGACGTTCCCAGTCCTGTGCTTCCTTTTTAGTCGAGAAGCCACGCTTTAATTTTCTCTGCTGCTTGCCTGTCCAGTCGGTGTAATACAACGACACATACCAAGTGCCTCTCTTCTTATCTTTATAAACTGCCATCTTCGTCCTCCTTTTCAAATGAATCAACTCCGTAGAATCTTTCTTCGAAATACTTTCTGCTTACTCTACCCGGGATTACCATGTAGCCTTTATCAGAAAGTTCCTTATTTAAGTCACGAACGATTGCATATGACTTTGATTCGGAAACACTCAATACCTGACAGATCTCTTTTACTGATATAAACGTTCTGCATTCAAACATATTTTTTGCCCTCCGCTTACGTACTATTTCTTGTTACGTAATACATTTGGGTTGAAAAAATCCCCATTACTAAACGAGAGCAAAAAAAGTTTGAAATTATATAATTTGTGGAAAATAAAAGATGAAAAACAGATTTGGACTTTATTCTGGAATAATTCCGATACAGTTTTTTGAGAAAAACAGTATCATAATCGTATCACGACACAAAAAAGGCCTGAAATCATGTTTTCTTAACATGATTTCAAGCCTTAAAAATACTTGATTTGTTATACCAACCTCTAAACCACTTCAGGTCTACTCAAACTCGATTTTGGCAACTATATATTATGTCTATCAAATTATATATTGCTATATTTTGTATTATTATTCTTAATATTCTATGCATTCTTTATCGTTTTGGCACTTTTTGCAAGCATTTTGCAATCATTATTACTTCGAATCACTCCTCAGATATTTCTCTATGTACTCCCGGCACCCATCCTCTAAAATATGAAATGCACAGCTATTGTCGGTTAAAATCTGCTTACGGTTTGTTGTAACCATCTCATATATTTTATTAGCCTTCTTATGAATTCGCTCTGCATTGTTCATACAAAACTGATATTCTTTATTTAACAATAGTCTATATTTCTCATCCTCAACATCTTTGATCACCAATTTTTCAATACATTCATCCGGAACCGGAACCATATAATTAAAGCGCAAAGAGCCTTTCACTTCTTTTTCATCTCCCGGAACACGAATCAAAATGTTCGCCTCCTGCTTCTTATCAAAAGATGATACAGACACATAATAATTCATCCCATTTACTTGCATAACAGCACCAAATGCAAACTTATTACGGTCTGTATACCGGATATTCGGTACTTTCGTAACTCCTCTTTTTTCCTTTTCGTATCTTTGGAGAAATTTATTATACTCCTCGTTTATGCGGTAAAAATCCATTTATATCCTCCATAGTATAACAAAACAGGGAGATAAGATGCTTATCTCCCTGAAAATTAACGATTCGCATTTTAAGCTGCGAAGCACTTAAATTAAAGGTTCACATTCAAAGTAGTGAAGCACTTAAATTAAAGGTTTGCACTCAAAGTAGCAACGCACTTAAATCGAGCAAATTTCTTTGCTCACTTATATTATATGCAGTTCTGTCGCAAAAATCAATAAAAATTTTAAATATGCGAATATGCGTTACTTTTTCTTCCTATTCAAGAGCTTTAGTAATTCTATAATATCTGCTCTCCAAAGCCTCTCTTCCTCCTTCCATTACATCACATATAGCATCTCTTATCTCAAAATCTTGTAAAGCACCTGAATGAGATGCATTTATTTCTCCACCTGCAAATTCCATATGAATCACTTGTTCTGAATTTGTATTCACAACAATATTGGGATTATGTGTTACCACAATAATTTGCTGACTTTGTTTCTTTTCATTAATTCCTTTTACAATAAAATCAGTAATATTTTTTGTGTCCAAGTCATCCTCAGGCTGATCAATAATAATAGGTTCTTTTTATGTGTGAAAAGGCGTTAATACTATTTGTAAAACTAAATTATTCTTTCAGTTTCCTATCATTGAATATACTTAGAAGCGAAACCATAAACAACATCAGGGTCAAAAGGTTTATAAATAATATCTACCGCACCAAGAGCAAAAGCTTGCTTTTCAAGCTCATTATCCGGTTCACCGGTAACCATAATGACTGGTATATTATAATTGTCCGTTTGCATAAACGAAAGAACATCGAGTCCACTTTTCCCCGGCATATAAAAATCCAAAAAAACGAGAGCAATCCTATCTGTATATTTTTTGATGGTATCAATTGCCTCTTCCCCATCCGCCGCCTCTAAAACAGTATACTCTTTGCGGAAATAAAAGCTTAAAATATCGCGGTTAACTTCCATATCATCTACAATTAAAACTGCCGGTCTATCCATTTTCCTTATTCCCCATAATTATAAATCATGTTACTAAAGCCTTCATTCGCAAAATACTATTGCAAACATAATTATTACTCCATAATAGAATTACCATTCTTTTGAATGCAGGCATTCTAAGAATGGTAATTGGTCTAATCTGATTCAATAACGAATTAATAGTTCTCTTGTCTTACTTCAAAGAACGCCTGTGGATGATTACAAACCGGGCAAACCTCCGGAGCTTCCAGTCCAACTACAACATGACCACAGTTTCTGCACTCCCACATCGTAACTCCACTCTTTTTAAACACTTCCATTGCTTCCACATTGTGAAGGAGAGCACGATATCTTTCCTCATGCATTTTCTCAATCGCTGCAACACCTCTAAACTGTGCTGCCAATTCCGGAAATCCTTCTTCATCTGCTTCTTTAGCCATTCTGTCATACATATCTGTCCACTCAGCATTCTCGCCTTGTGCAGCATGCAAAAGATTCTCAGGCGTATCACCCAACTCTCCGAGTGCTTTAAACCAAAGCTTGGCATGCTCCTTCTCATTCTCTGCTGTCTTTAAGAACAATGCAGCGATCTGCTCATACCCTGCTTTTTTTGCAACCGAAGCAAAATATGTGTACTTATTTCTTGCCTGTGATTCACCTGCAAATGCTTCCCATAAATTCTTTTCTGTCTTTGTTCCTGCATACTTGTTAGCCATAAAAAACCTCCTGCTTTCTACTTTCTTATTTTTAAACTGTTCAGAGCTAAGACGATTCAACTTCTTAACCAGCTTGTATTCAAACAGGCTTTAGTGTGAATCCTATTTTGGTATCTGAATCGTTTACTTTCTATATACTATGTTTTACCAAGTGCGACTTGCCATCTGTCTAAACTGTGCAACGGTAGGTGTATGTGAATTAAGACCACCATCACAGGTAAGTACCTGTCCATTCATATACTCTGCCTCATCGCTTGCAAGGTAAACACAAAGATGACCGATATCCTCCGGATTACCATAGCGCTTGCCAAGAATGTTAGAAAGGAAAATATCCTTTAATGCATCCGGAATACGAGCCTCATTCTGTGGTGTGACAATCAGTCCCGGCCGAACACAATTACAACGGATTCCACTTGGACCATACATACAAGCCACATATTCCGTCAGCTTATCAACTCCCGCTTTGGCACAGGCATAAGCAATTGTTCCCAGATCTCCAGCAACACTCGCCATAGAACCAATATTGATAATATTGCCACCTTTCTCATTCTTCATGAGGATTGGCAAAGCCTCCTTAATCATGTTGAAGGTTCCACCTAAATCGGTTGCTACCACGGCGTTAAACTCTTCTAAGCTAAGCTCGTCCACACGACCATCCTTCATACCCATTCCTGCAGCATTATTAATTAACACATCGATGCGGCCAAACTTCTCTGCAACATCAGTAATCAAGCTGTGCATAGAATCTGTATTCGTCAAATCAAATGCGTGGAACCATGCTTTGCCGCCCTCTGCTGTAATTTCATCGACCACCTTCTGTCCACGCTCTACATTACGACCCGTAATGACAACTGTAGCTGCTTCCTTAGCACAAAGCTTCGCAATCCCAATTCCAATTCCACTTGTTGAGCCTGTTACAATGATAACCTTATCCTTTAAACGTTCCATTCTAAACCTCCTGAAATTATACTTACAAATCACCAAACAGTTACATAAAATAGGTTGTCCATCGCATTTTTAAGTATACAAATTATATTATAAAAATGAGACATCCCACTCTGAATATTATAGCATTTCTCACAAAAAAATAAAGACAAATTACAAATTATACAACACTATTCACAACAAAGGTAACTTTTCAGAGACATTATTTTTAAAATCTTATTGCTATGAATGCTGCGGTTGAAGCTTCAAGAAGTGGTGATGCAGGCAGAGGTTTTGCAGTGATTGCTGTATTAAAAGGGCGTGTTTTCATGCGTCCTTTTTATTATGGATACAACAGTAGTTATATTTCATAAAACGTGTATAATTCCCCTTACCCCATAAGAAAGGCTATTATGGAATCCTATGCGGCTGTTACATTTTTTTCATGTTT
>NZ_VUNI01000023.1 GCF_009695765.1 Roseburia porci | reverse complement strand
CAGCAGTTCTTTTTCGTGCTGTCAAGGGTGGCGGACGTCTGCCACAACCTCTAATATCTACAATTTTCAAGGTTCATCTGAGCCTAATTTTTTAACTCAGTTTTTTCATATCTTATTTGACACTACCTATTACTTATTACAAAGTGCTGATGCACATGATATATAAGATACCTGCATTAGAAACAGATTTCAACTGTTTTTTATATTTTTATTTCAAAGGAAAATTCCCTATTTTTCCGATGTGATATCGTCTTTGTGAATAAGGTAAAGCGGAAGCGCCACAAAAAGCATTGCACCGACAATATTTCCAAGCGTTACCGGAATGATATTCGAAAAAAAGCCTCCGAAATTCACCTGATTCGCGATCTGCCGTGCAGACAAACCATACCATTCACTGGCTTTTGCAACGTACTCCGAATTGGCTGCCGCCATGATTCCTGCCGGGATATAAAACATATTTGCAACACAGTGTTCCCATCCACCGACCACAAAAGCCATAATCGGGAAAAAGATTGCTGCAATCTTTCCAATCACGTTTCTGGCTGCATTCGACATTAAAACTGCTGCGCAGACAAGAATGTTGCACAGGATTCCGGAGCAGAATGCGCGGATCGGTTCTATTCCGCATTTTCCGTATGCCGTTTTGATCAGGTACGCACCAAGTCCGCCATCGCTGTATGCGTAAATCCCACTGTTTGATACCAGCGCTGTCACAATAACCGCCCCCACCAGGTTACTGATCCACACAATGGCAAGCACCCGGATCATTTCTGTAACCCTGTATTTTTTATTCCATATACCGGTCACCATCAGACAATCACCGGTAAATAATTCGCCGCCGATCAGAATGATCATCATAAGTCCGACCGGGAAAATTGTTCCCGCAGTCACTCTCGCCGTTCCAACATCTGATATATGATGTGCCGCAACACTGCTCGTCGCCGCACCAAATGCAATAAACCCTCCTGCCAGCATTCCAAGCAGGACACAACGCCAAACAGGCAGGAGTACTCTTTTTTCTCCTGCCTGTATGATACGCTGCATCACCTGTGTTGGTGTATACGCTGAATTACCCATTCCCATGCCTCCGATTATGTTTGTAGTTATATTATTCTAACATATGTTAGTTATCACTACTCATCATATCATAAACATAACCATGATCGCAAGGAATACCAGATAATTCCAATATTTTATTTACTCATTAAGAAAGAAATTTCTCAAGATTATCGTTCAGCTTATTCGCCAGATCGGTAAGATCTGATGTCAGGCTTGCAAGTCCTTTCATCTCCTCAACCATCTGTTCCGTCATCTGCTCTGCATTTTCTGATGCGGAAGCACTGTCTTCTGCCGAATCTGTAAGTTCACCGATCAGTTTGGACATGCTCTCTTTTGCCTGGCTCATTTCACCGACATTTTTCTGCATGTCATTCTGTTTCTGATTTACATTGACGATGCTCTCCGTTAACTGATCAAAAATCTTCTTGGTTCTGTCAACGCTCTCTTCCTGCTCTTTTAAGGTATCACCAATGACAGCAACTGAACTTACAATTCCTTCTGTTTTATCTACAAGTTCCTGGATATTCTTTCCAATCTGTACTGCGGAATTGTTCGACTGCTCTGCCAGTTTCTGGATCTGCTGCGCAACAACTGCAAATCCTTTTCCAACCTCTCCTGCTCTTGCAGCCTCGATACTTGCGTTTAATGCAAGCAGATTGGTTTCCTCTGCAATATCGGTAATGTAATCGGTAACGCTTTGGATCTGCTGAACAGAAGCGTTTGTAACTTCAACCTGTTTGCTGATATTCTGGGCTGTTTCCTGAGAATTTCTACTGCTCTCAAGCAGTCCCTCCAGAATCACCTGGCTCTCCCTTGCAGATGCATCCATCTCATTGGACAACTGATTGATATCACCAATCTGTTCCAGCATAAGGTTGATCGCATTGTTCGTGAATTCTACATCTTCTGATGCATTCTTCGTATTATCTTTCTGAACATTAGCCGTTGTATTGATCTGTTCTACATTGGAGCTTGTTTCCTTAGCCGCAGAAATCACCTGCTCCGACGTAATATTCAGACGGTCTACTGCCTCTTTTAATTTTGCAGCGCCCTGCTGTGTCTCCGACAACAGTTCTGATATTTTTACACGAAGCTTTTCGGTTCCCTGTGCCAGTTCGCCAAATTCGTCGGTTCGCTTTGTTTCGATCAGACGGTCATCTGACATATCTCCCATGGATACTCTCAGCAATACCCTTCTTACATCATGAAGCACTTTGGTCAAAGCTCCGATGTACCAGAAAATGAAGATGATTACTACAAGCAGAATGACCAGTGAGATTATAACACTTATGAGTACGTATCGATTTACAAGTCCATTTAAATTATCAACCGACTGTGATGCCATAATTGCACCAATTACGCTGTCATCACTGGACTGTGTGATTGGAATAATATATGCATGGCACATTTTTCCATCGATCTCAATATTCTTATACCACAGCTCAGCGCCCTGTCCCAGTGTGTATTTCTGAATATTATCACCAGCCTGCATTCCAATCCATCTCTGACTGTCTTCATTCGTGATCGAAGTCATGACTGCTGTATCTTTATAGAAAAATGTAATATCCACGCCTGTTTTTTCTTTCAGTCCATCCACGATAAATGTTTCCGATGAAACATCAAAATTCATGCCTCTCCAGACATCGCCATCATCCTTTAATGCATAATCGCCATATCCCTGACTGTCATACAGATTGAGTGCAGCAATCGCACTGGAGTACAGACTGTTTTTGGTTTCTTTGTACATGCCATCCTTAAACTGTATCAATCCGACTACCAAAGAAATCACGGTAAGTAACACCAATGGTACACAGCATAAGGTCAGCATTTTTTGCTTAAATCTGAACTTTACCTTCATCCTGCTGCCTCCTTACATTGCATCCTTTGTAATAACAGTAACTCCTGTATCTGTTTTTGTGTTGGTGTCGGTATATTCACCATTTAATGCCTTAACCGCAATCTCAAGTCCATCATGTCCCATGATTTCAGGGTTCTGCTGCATGGTTGCATAAATTACACCATCGGCAACAAGCGAAAGAACTGTATCCGAGGTATCAAAACCAACTACATTGCTCTGCTGTCCAGCATCCTTCAATGCCTGTCCAATTGCAGAAGTAGTTCCTTCATTGGTTCCGAAAAATCCAATATATCCGTTGCTTAAACCATCTGAAACAGCTGATGCGGCCTTAGATGCATCATCTTCCATGTATACCGTATCCGCAAGAGTATAGTTGGTTCCCTCAAATGCCTCACGGAAACCTTTTTCTCTTGCAACACAGGAAGCGGTATCTTTTGTAACTCCCATAATACCAATCGTTCCGCTTTCAATTCCCTGATCTTTCAGATCCTGAAGCATTGTCTGTCCCGCAGTCTGTCCTGCCTTTTCATTATCTGTTGCCAGCGCAGTTACACAATCATAGCTTGCAGCACTGTCTACATATACGATCTTGCAGCCGGCCTGTTCTGCCGCCTTTAAGCTGTCATTCACACCATCTGCGCTGTTAGCTGCGATTAAAATCGCATTGGCTCCATCTGCAACTGCCTGATCCACACAGGCACTCTGAAGAGCATCATCATGTGAATCCGGTCCAATCCATTTATATGTAATATTTCCGATCTCTTTTGCTGCTTTCTGGCATCCCTTATCAATAGACTGCCAATAGCTGTCGGTCAGATCCATCGTGATCAGATATACTTTATAACTGTTTCCTGAAGTTGTGTCCTTGTCTGTCGTCTCTGTTTTATCCGCACTCTTTGTCGGTGTACTTCCTTCTGTACTGTCCTGCGTAACCGATGATGTCATTGGTTTGTCCGGCATAATGATCTCCGGAGTCGTTGTTGTTCCACATCCCATTAACATCATTCCAAGGCACATTACGCAAATCAGCGCCAATTTCTTTCTCATAATAGTTCCTCCCTTTTTTCCTATTATTATACCATCTTTTCTTTCTATTGTCTTAATTTAACAATAATCATATATTTTTAGCAAGATTGCTTGTGCATAATAAGCAAAAAGCAGGAGGTTGTGTCCTTATAGTTTTTTAAATACCTCCGTTTCTTTCTTCAGATCGGATGCAATCTGCTGATTCTCATTCATATGACCGGTTATATTTTCCATATCGCCGACAAGAATCTGTGTGCTGTCTGCAGCACTTCCAATTCCCTTAACACTTTCATTAATTGCAAAGGTTATCGTCTGAATAGAATCTGCAATCTCTGTCATACTATTCTTCAAATCATCCGTCTTCTGAGAAAATTCATCCATGCTGTTTTCAATATAAGTTGCCTTTTCTCTATACTCATTTCCTGCTGTCACAAAATTATCAAATTCTGGAAGGATTTCCTCTTTCATATATTGAATAAGATCATTTGCATGCTCTGCCAGATTTTCTACTGCCTCTGTTACAACCCGGTTAATCTGCTGAATATCATTTGCAGCTTCCTGGCTTGCAGATGCAAGCTGACTGATCTCAGTTGCTACAACTGCAAATCCTTTACCTGCTTCACCAGCTCTTGCAGCTTCAATTGATGCGTTTAAAGCCAACAGGTTTGTCTGACTCGCAATGTTGAGAATGTCATTGGATAAACTGTTAACCTGATTAACGCTCTTACTATCCTCAATTGCTTTATCCAGAATCTCAAGAATTTCATTTACTTTTGTTCCCGTAGATTCCATATTTTCTCTTGCGGATGCTTCCATGGAATCTGCATGCTCTTTCATCTCACGGCTGAATTCATTGATCTCCAGAGTTCGAGATGCAATCTGGTCGACATCTGCTTTTACAGATTCTGTACTTGTATTGATTACAGATGCATTATCCGACATCTCTTCCATAGTTGCTGAAAGTTCCTGTGTAAGTGCCGAAAGATCTGATACACTGCCATTGGATGTCTGCATACTGTCACGCACTTCTCCTACAACAGTATCCATTTTGTTTGAATTACTTATAATAATCTTGAAAATATCCTGAAGCTTATTCATAAAAATATTAATGCCGTTTCCTACAGCAGCAATCTCCTTGTTTGCTGACATGGATACCCGTTTGGTCAGATCACCCTCACGATTATCAATATTTTGAATAATATTTGTAATCTCTTTCTGTGTACGTACCAGTGGAAGAATCACAAGTCTGAATACACAGAATAATGTTACAACAAGAGCAGCTACACTGATCAGAATTGCTCCAACACTCGTTGTAAGAGAAGTCCTATATACTGTCTGCAACTGTTGTTTGGCAAGATCGGATTCCTCATTCACGTTTTCGCGGATTGCTTCAATGCTGCTCTGCATTGCAGAGGAATACTCTGTAATCTTACCATTTGCGAGTGCATATGCTTCTTCATTATCACCGTTTGCGCTGTATGCCATCAGATTGGCAAGCTCATATTTGAGTCCATCATAATTCGAAAGCAGGTTATCATAATCTGCTTTATTATCTTCATTCACATATACCTTAAACTCTGACAGATATCCGTCTAAAACATCTTCCTCACTGCGAATAGAATCTACAAGACTGATCATACCATTCAGGTCCGTAGCCACAATGTGCGACAGACCAAGTCTGTGTATATCAAGTGTCTCCTTCTGTATATCTCCTAGTTCTGAAATACACTCCATATAACCATTCGCGATTTGTGTTGCATTCTGGTTGACTCTGCGCACATTAAACACAGCTACAATATTGGATAATACCGATACAAATCCCAGAATAAAAACCGGTAGCAGTATAATAAATTTTGTACTAATTCGTCCTTGTTTTTTCATGATCTATTCCCCCTGCTCTTACTTTACGGTAGACTGTGTAATTCCGTCCACCAGTGTATCCATAACTTCCTGCGGATCTGCACCGTTTGTATTACCGGTTGCCATCTGTTCGCCAAATGCAGACATAGCATCCCAGTAACTGTTTCCTACACGCTGTAATTTACCATATTGTGCCTGATCCATTACAGCCTGTATTGCAGGTACATTCTTAACCTGATCCGAAGCTGCTGCATTAATGTTAGAAGGTCCCTGATCCCTCTCCTGCAGACGAAGCATCTGATTCTGTTCATTTGTAAACCAGTCTGCCAATTTTAATGCCCACTCCTTATGTTCCGAATAAGCATTTACACCCATCATTTTATATCCGGTAAAGGATGACATCTGCACCTGCTGTCCTGCGCAGGTATAAGTCGGAAGCTTGACCGCGCCATAATCATCCCCCCATACCTGTTTGATATCTGCAGCATTCCACACCCCGCTGACTCCTGCAGCCACAGTTCCGTTCTGCACACCTGCCA
Organism: Roseburia porci; assembly: GCF_009695765.1. GTDB lineage: Bacteria > Bacillota > Clostridia > Lachnospirales > Lachnospiraceae > Roseburia > Roseburia porci. The sequence goes on along the minus strand of NZ_VUNI01000023.1, from coordinate 39,841 downwards.
CAAAATCTGTATCTACGCAGTTCAAAAATGCGGGATTAGATGCAATCGAAAGCAAAGCTGCTTCTACATCCACACCTTTTATGTTTCCATCTGTTGTATTCCAATTGCAATGATTCGTAACACCATCATCATTTACACCAAAATCCATACCTGTATTTCCGAAAAATGCATACAGATACCAGCCGGAACTCCAGTCCATCGTCACCTTTTTGCCCTGTGCCTGTGCAGCTGCAAGCAGTCCATCCATTGTCTGAACATCGGTATCGGAAAGACATCGTTTATCATAATATAAGAAATATCCATTATCTGCCGTCATTGGATATGCATATAACACATCGTTGATAGATGCCGCTGCAACGGAATCCTCTGAATTAGCCTTCTTTACTTCATCTGCATTTGGAACCGGTGCGAGTGCCCCTGCGGCAACCATACTGGATAACTGATCATCCGGAAGCGGAAATACATCTGCCCCATTATGAACATCTGCTAACAGATTATCCTTTGTATCAGCATCTGCACTTTCCACCAGCTGTATATCAAAATCTGCCTGTCCGGCATATTTCTGTTCAAAACTATCAATCATCTCCTGCAAAAGCGGAAAATTAGCCTGTTCTGCCCATACGGTCAGAGAAACCTTACCATCATCCTGCGCCGTTTCTGTCTCTGTTGCTTCATTCTCTGTGCTCAGTGTTTCTCCACCTGATGCATTCTGTGTCGTCTGACTGCAGCCAGCTAATGTTGTACATGCCAGCATTGCAGCAAGGATTCCTCCTAAGCATTTTCTTCTCATATTTATTCCTCCCAGATAAAATACGAAAGATGGACAGATTCCCGCAAGATTCTCCCCACCTTTCGCTTGTAATCATACAACGTATCTTTATAATTTGTAATTAGAAATCTACTTCCGTATCATAGTAGCAACACTTCAGTAATTTCTCCATCTCTTCCTGACTTGGCTGTCTCGGATTAGAACCAGTACATGCATCCAGAATCGCATTGGCTGCAATCTCAGGCAGCCTCTCTAAGAATACTTCCTCCGGTACAAATCCCTGTTCCGTTGGATAGCTGTCCGCTCCATAATTCTTAATGCAATGTGGAATTTTCAGCTCATCATTCATCTTACGCAGATACTCAATCAGAAGCTGAACCTTCTCGTCCAGACTGTCTCCGCCAAGTCCCATGAAGTCTGCAATTTCACCATAACGCTTCTTAGCCGTCTCATCTTTGGCGTTAAATGCAATAACTTTTGGAAGATACATCGCATTGGCTGCTCCGTGGATAATATGTGCACCATAATCTGCAAATGCAGCACCGGTCTTGTGTGCCATAGAATGTACGATTCCAAGCAGTGCATTGGAGAATGCCATACCAGCCAGACACTGTGCATTATGCATAGAATCTCTCTTTGCCATATCTCCATTATAAGAACCTACCAGGTCTCTCTGGATCATCTTAATGGCATGCAGTGCGAGTGGATCTGTAAAATCACAATTTGCGGTAGAAACATATGCCTCAATCGCATGTGTCATGGCATCCATGCCAGTGTGAGCCACTAATTTCTGTGGCATTGTCTCTGCAAGATCCGGATCAACGATCGCAACATCCGGTGTGATCTCAAAATCTGCGATCGGGTATTTGATGCCTTTCTCATAATCCGTAATGATCGAAAAAGCGGTTACTTCTGTAGCAGTTCCGGATGTGGAAGAAATCGCACAAAAATGTGCTTTCTTTCGAAGGGATGGAATGCCAAATACCTTACACATATCCTCAAATGTAATATCCGGATACTCATACTTGATCCACATTGCCTTTGCTGCGTCGATCGGAGAACCGCCGCCCATTGCAATGATCCAGTCCGGCTCAAATTCCTGCATCACTGCTGCACCTTTCATAACCGTCTCAACAGAAGGATCCGGTTCAATTCCTTCAAACAACTGAACCTCCATACCTGCTTCTTTCAGATACTGTTCTGCTTTGTCCAGGAATCCAAAGCGTTTCATAGAGCCGCCACCGACACAGATGATTGCTTTCTTTCCCTGAAATGTCTTCAGTGCCTCAAGAGCACCTTTTCCGTGATACAAATCCCTTGGTAATGTAAATCTCGCCATTGTAAAAACCCTCCTGAATATAATATGTAATTCATGTTAATTGTTATGAATTCGACCAATATATTGGTTATATTATATCATATATTCTATTTTTAATAAATATTTTTATGCAATTTATAACATTCTATATAAATACGTATTTTGTGAGGCGTTCCATCGCTTCCTCAACTAAAGAGAACGGAAGTGCCAGATTCATGCGGATTCCACATGGACTATGAAATGGCCGTCCATCCTGCCAGATCACACCAACCCGAACGCCTGCATGCTGGAGTTCCGTAATCGTTTTTCCATGTTCTTGGCACCACTCGGTACAATCCAGAAGCAGCATGTACGTTCCCTGCGGCATAGCCACCTGCACTCCATGAAAATGTGACCGGATATATTCACACGCATACTCTGCATTCTTTGTCAGAACACTGCACAATTCATCCGTCCACTCATATCCCATATCCTGATAAGCCCCGATCAGCGCATACATGGAAAGTACATTCATCTCATTGTAATGGGAAAGTGAGGATTCCTTTTCAATGCGATCACGGATCACAGGATTATATATAATATGATAACTGCCTACAAGACCTGCAAGATTAAACGTTTTTGAAGGTGCATACATCGCAGCTGTATGCATTCTCGCATATTCCGAAACACTCTGTGCCGGCACAAACTGATTGTCTCTAAGAATAATATCCGACCAGATCTCATCTGCTACAACTTCCACGTGATACTTCTCATAGATTGCCATCGCGCGCTCAATCTCTTCCCGCTCCCAGACTCTTCCGCACGGATTATGCGGAGAGCAGAAAATTGCTGCATGGATATGGTTATCCCTGATCTTTTGTTCCATATCATCGTAATCCATCCGCCAAACACCCTGCTCATCCAGTACTAACGGGCTCTGCACAATGTCGTATCCGTTATTTTTGAGGCTGAATGTAAATCCGATATACGTCGGTGCATGAACAAGCACCTTGTCACCTTTTGAACAGAATACATTCAATGCACTGAGCACACCGCCGAGAACCCCATTCTCATACCCTATGCAATCGCGATCAAGACCTGTTACGCTGTTTCTTACCGTATGCCACCGGATGATGGAATCGTAATACTCATCCCTTGGCTCAAAATAGCCAAATGCAGGATGCGAAATACGGTCCGTCATTGCCTTCTGTATGGAAGGAACCGTTGCAAAATTCATATCAGCAACCCACATTGGAATAACGGAAAATCCATCCTGCACCGTAACATTTTTATATGGAAGCCGGTCAACAGCAAGCGCATCTCTGCCTTTTCGGTCCATAATAGTTGTAAAATCAAATTTCTGATTATTTGTCATATGTATAGCCTCCATTTGCTTCAAATCTTACTGATACTGCCTCATATGCTTTTGGATTTCTTCCTTCATCGCAGATCTGACCTCTTCCGGCGAAAGGATCTCAACCTGTTCTCCAAGCGAAAATACCCAGCCCAGAAACTGTCTGCTGACGCGTACATCCACATTTACCGTAAAATGATCCTCCCCAGACGGAATCATCATGACGTCTTTGCCAAAACGGTCGATCATGACTCCTGCCAGTTCGTTATCGACCAGAAGCCTTACATTCTGTTCTTTTCCACCAAACATTCCAAAGCTTTTTCTGGTATAATCTGCCATATCGAGCCGTTGAAAGTGCTCTTTTCCCTCCCGTGCTTCCTCCATGATCCGGATATGTAACATCTTATCTACCCGGTAATGCTTAATCTTACCTGCCCCCTGGTCAAATCCAACCAGATAATAATTCTCGCCTTCCCACGAAAGTCCCCACGGACTGATGCAATACCATGCCCCGTTATGTCTCAGTTCCATCTCCTTTTGCACGTTCCACTGATAATACTGAAAACGGATCTTTTTATTCATGGATATCGCATTGTGGATTGCATCCACTGTATAATAAATGCTCTCATTCATCGTCTTGATACGCCCGGAAACATACACCTGCCTCTGCAGCTTCTGCGCATCATATCTGCTGACGAACCTCTCCAATTTACGGATCAGCGCATTGGACTTCTTCTCTGTTATAAATTTGGAAGACTGGATTGCGTCTACCAGAAGCTTCAGTTCCGGCAGTTCAAAGGGCCGGTCCACCACATGATAATGATAACGGTTCCCAACCGGCTCTCCTTCCACATTGATCCCCAATATCTCCAGATCTCTCAGATCTGCATAAATACTCTTCCGGTCCGCGGTAACTCCATATGTTCCAAGTGCATCTATGATCTCCGGCATCGTAATATAATGTTCTTCATCCGTGTTCTCCAGCATGATCTGGGCAAGACGGTATAATTTAAACTTCTGATTCGTCCCTTTTGGCATGGCAGCATCTCCTTTTACAATTGCCAAATAGACATTTGTGAAACAATTTTAAAACTTACTTCTGCATGTACTGTAAGTATATGCTTAATTTATATTTCAATTGTTTCGCAATTGTCTATGATAACCCAAGTATACCATATCTCAGATGTTCTTAAAATTATATTCTCCGCCTGTTCCTAATCATTCATATAATCATAATATTCCGATTCACTGGCAAATAAGATATATCTGCCTTCCACGAGTCCCATGTATCCATCGCCTGTATTATATCCCTTCATCATCAAATCCTCCGCTTCTTCTTTGATGATTACAGTCTATTACAGTAGGTGGGGTATAAAAATCCCACCTGTACACACTAATCCTGCCCAGTTACTGTTCAGTCCCTGGCCAGATGCCCTCTCTCGTAACCATATTTTATTTATAAAAGCATCTAAAATTCCTTGAAAAATGGCGGTTTTCTGCCATTTTTTTATTGCATTTTTGTAGAGTTATGTGTTATAATAAACTCATAACCACAGAGGAGGTATTTTTAATGGCTATCATAAAACAATTCGACAAAAGATCCGGTATTACCTATGTTTACGACTCTAAATCTTACTACGACAAAGAAAAAAAGTGTTCCAGAGCCAAAAGAACTCTTATCGGTAAAATCGACCCTGACACAGGCGAAATGATTCCCACCGACGGCAGAAACAAGGGTGCCAAATCCAAACCAGATTCTGTATCTCCTGGAATTAATAAAGATAAGCGTATTCTGGAATTAGAAGATGAAAATCGTCAGCTCAAGCTCCAGGTTTCTGCTCTCAAGAAGGAACTTGAACGTATTCAGGCTGCCAATTAATCTTACACTTTTCATATATCAAAGGAGGATCAGTGATGACTTTAAAAGAGGCTCATGAGCTACAACGCCGGGAACTTATTTCTCTTCGTGCTAAAGTAGCCCGCCTCGAAAAGCAGTCCACTGGTCTATTTCCCGTGGAGGAAAAAGAGGCTTTAGAGCGTCATATTCGTCATCTTGAGCAAGTAAACAGAACCGAAAATCGTCGTCATGAAGAAGCCAGAGCTCATTGGAAACACATGGAATCTCTTAAATTTGACCTTGAACCTGAACTTCTTGATGTAAAAGAACAACTCAAAGCCGCTCTTTCTGAAAACAAACAACTGCGTCAGCGCGCCGAAAAAGCTGAAGCTGAAGTTGCCATGCTTAATGGTACAAATGCCAAGCTGAATAAAAGGCTGAATACAAGTTTTGAGAATTCTTCTCTTCCTTCTTCTGCCCTTCCTTTCCGTAAAAAGGTGCCTAACAGCCGCAAGCCTTCCGGTAAAAAGCCAGGTGCGCAAAAAGGTCACAAAGCTCATACTGTCACCAAACTTAATGCCACAAAGGAGCCTGTAATTATTCCTGCTCCAGAGTCCTTTATCTCAAATCCAGACTTATATCCAACCGGAAAAAAGATTACCAAACAGCTCATTGATGTTTCTATTTCTGTAAATGTTACTAACTTCATTACAGATGAATATCGCAATCGTAAAACCGGTGCCAGATGTCATGCGCATTTTCCTGATGGTATCATTAATGATGTTAATTACGGTTCTTCCATTAAAGCTCTTGCTTTCCTGCTGAACAATTATTACAACGTATCCATTGCTAAAACCAAGCAATGTATTTCTGACATCACCAAAGGGATTGTTAACATTTCTACTGGCACAATTTATAATCTTTCAACTGAATTCTCGGCATCTACTGAAGCAGAAAGAGCAAAGATATTTTCTCTTCTCACACACTCAGACGTTTTATATTCTGACGCTACAGTCAGCAACATAAATGGCAAGAGAAAAGCTGTTATTGTTTGTACTGATAAAAAGCATGTTTTATATCAGCATACAGAACACAAAGGTCATGATGGTTTATCTAAAACTCCGGTTAAAAACTTTGAGGGTACAATCATTCACGACCACGATAAAACTTATTACTCCTATGGTTCTTCTCATCAGGAATGTCTTGCACATGTATTAAGATATCTTGTTGGAGCCATCGAATCCGAACCAAATCTAAAGTGGCACAAACAAATGCATGGACTTTTGCAGAAGATGATTCATACTGCAAAACATAATAAATCCGGCATTTCAAATGATAAGATTAACTCTTTAACCGATAAATATGATGCTGTCCTCGCTACCGCCTCCGAAGAATATGAGAAATATCCGCCCACCAAAGATTTTATGGATGGCTTCAACCTATACAAAAGACTACGTGATTATAAGGATGATCACCTATACTTTCTTTCTCATCCTGAAGTCGACTATACCAACAACATAAGTGAACGCCAACTACGCAAATTCAAGCGAAAACAAAAGCAAGCGGTTGTGCTTCGGAGCGATGCCGGAGGACAACATATTTGTGATGCCCTGACAATTATCGAAACTGCCAAAATGCAAAATTGCAATGTTTATGATGCTATTGAAGCTGCATTTGCAAAATAAGCAAAAGGGTACAGCAAAGTTTGTGAAATACTTACAAACTACATACTGTACCCTTTATATTTACTGGATTTGGCTAATCACTGAACAGTAACCCTGCCCATAAAGGCATAACTTATTCTATAATCTCCCAATAACCAGATTTCGGTGATCCATGACGAGCCAAAATCTCTGACGCTTTCATTTTTTTAATGTTATTTTCAACAGTTCGCCCGGACATACCTATTTTCTCTGCTATTTTCTTAGCTGAAATATATTTATCTTCTGCTATGCAATCAAGTATTTTCTGTTGGGTACCCGTCACCTTCTGTCCGTTTTTGCTGACATTGTTTTTATCTCCGAAGTTTTCTCCACCATTTACTCCGAAATTATCTCCGAAGTTTTCTCCACCATTTACTCCGAAATCACTACCATTTCCACTGTCCTGCACATTTCTAAATAAAATAACTCTAAACATATCATCAAATACTTCCACAGTCGGAACAGGAAGACTATATTCTCTGGCAGCACCTATAATTCTTCTTATACCGCTTCCCCATGCTTCCACCAATCCCATCTGACTAAAAATATTAGCAATCAACTTATTCCTGATCTTAGAATGACCACTCATTACTTCTTCATAGGTTAGCCCATTATACAAGCCCCCTGGTGAAGTCACTTCCAAACGATCATCATAAATAGCTACCTGTATACACGATTCATCTAACAGATTTCTGTGACAATGAGCATTGATTATCATTTCTCGAATTGCCTCTAGCGGAAGTTCATAGCTTTCCCGGCGCACTAAACCATCTATCGTTGCTCCAAGTCTGATATTTCTTAAAACAAAATCAACCGCACTTTCAATTTGTTTATATATCGGTCCTGTATACTCCCGTTTATCTAAAAATACTGTTCTATCCGTTCCTTTAAATACTGCACATTGCGTTTTTGAAAATGGAAAATAATCCGATGTCAATAAAACATACGCATTAGATGCAAGTACACTATCATCTTTATTTTTCAAAATTTTCCAATTAAATAGTTGTTCCTTACTAACAGTATGTTCCGAAAGACCAGCTTTTTTACGAAAATCCTCTATATCTTTGCACAAATTTTGTGTTGCTGCTTCTGTTACATCATATCCTACACAGGTTAGTTCGTCCCATGAAATACGTGCGCCTTCCATCTCCAATTCACTTATCTTTTCCGGATAAGCAAGTCTTGAAGTTCCTGCGACACGAATATAAGTTCCTTTTTCTTTGCCCTTGGACTTAATATAATATGGTCGATTTTTTCCTGCCTCTACGGTAACAACAATCACTGTCTTTTCATCAACCGTTTGTGGTTCAATATCTGGAATTATCTGTGGCTCACACGAATCAGATATAGCATTTGCCAACGAATCCATAATCGGAAAAAGACTATCCTTATCCACTCCAACTACTTGATGCGTTTTATCGTCAATGCCTATAACCAATTTTCCGCCTTGCGTATTAGCAAAAGCCACAACGGTTTTCATGTATTTTTCACTTTTATCTGGTATTGTCACCTTATATTCAATATTTTTTGATTCACCAGAAAACAGCTTGTCTTTCCCCATAACGCTACCTCCATTTTTATTATAATATGCAATAAATCTATTCTTTATATTGTAACCATAAACCGCAATTAAAAATTTATTCTACTATCTTATAATCTTTGCTATCATCTGATTCTAACATCAAACAATTCCATGTATAATTCCTGTTCCAAAATAATCTCCTGCTATTCTATCTAATTGCTCTGCAATCTGTGTAAGTTCCTGCGTCTTTGCATATAACAGCATTCCTGCATCACAAACTTTCCCATTTTACTGTGAATTCTGTTCCAGATGCTTCTCCAAGCTGATTAATGTAATTTTCAATCAGTTTTTTGGCCCGATCCTGCGCGTTAGCAAGCAGACTCGAATCATTCTGGATGCTTTCGCAGATATCATCCTGTGCAACGCTGACTGCACCGGTCACGTCGTCCGCATCGATCGGATTGCTGTTCCAGCTGTCCGTATCAACAACCGGTGTGGAAACGGATTCGGAATCCGGCTTGATACTGAGAATCTCTGCCTCCGGCATGTAGATTGTGATCTCGGTTCCGTTAATCTTCATGTCACCTTTTGACATATCGACACCGATCTTGGCAACTCCGGTGTATTCTGTCCAGAATTTCCGGTCTGATTCACCCCAGTGTGTAAGTCCGCTTCCGGCCTCTTTTTCCGACTTCGCGACATTGTGATAATAGCATTCAAGTGTTGCCAGTTTACAAATAGAGCGGATCTGGGAAATATCCGGCTCTTCATTTACCACTGCCTTTGCACTGCTCTCTGTTGCAGCTTCTGCTTCCTGTGTCGCCTGATCTGTGTCCTCTTTTTCCATAGAGCAGGCTCCCAACGATAACAACAGGATTCCCATGATAATAAGTAATACTCTCTTTTTCATAACAGCCTCCTACCTGACCTCGATCTCATATGCAGGATCTATCTGCTCAACCCATGGACTTACCAGTGCCTCGATCACCTGATCTGCATTCTCTTTCGCCATCGTAAGGAGTTTGTCCTCACTACCCGCTCTTTTGTCCAGATCCTCCTGACATTTTGCATATGCTTCCTTAAATACGTTTTCGTTGTTGTATTTATCTTTTTTGAAAATATATTCCAGTGTACCGGCATTCACCACCGCATCCTGGATCGTCACATCCGGCACTGTGATCGTGATCTTTTTCGCATCATGGTCGATATCAATGTCTATGCTGTCAAAATCGATTCCCGCTGTCACAGTTCCCTCGTATGCAACATAATATTTTACCGTTTCTCCGTCTTCATCGCAGACCGGCGTTATCGCATTGTAAATGTAATCCGCAGTCTGAAGCTCGCTGATCTCAAATACATCCTTGATCGTCGATTCCGTTATGGTATTTACTTCGCCTTCTGTTCCAATAATATTCTCATTGATACTGTCTGCTATTTTCTTTCCTGTATCTATTCCGGAAAACATTTTATATATCAGAAAAACAACAACTGCAAGTATCAGGAGCACAATCACCGGAATTGTCCATTTGGGAAATTGGTTTTTCTCTTTTACGTAATTTTCCCCATTGATACGTATGTTTTCTTCACGTTCCTCTTTCATCCACCTTTTCTCCTTCGTAACGCCGTCCGCTATCTTTACAAAAAACACAAGGAACCTGCTGCCCCTTGTGTCTTTTCTTTAACCCAAGTCTATCACATTCCGCCGCACTCTTGCAATGCCAAAACAATGGAACTATTGGATGAAACAGAATTCCTTTTTGTGTATGAAAATTCTACTGAACTCCCAAAGTCAGAAAATAATGTGCTATAATATCTGAAATACAGGGGAGCGATAAACAATGCAAAATAACACGCATCATTTATATAACAATCTGGATTTAAGGAAACTGCTGATCCCGATCATCGTGGAACAGCTGCTTTCGTCTTTAATGGGAACAGCAGACACCATGATGGTAAGCAATATCGGCTCTGCTGCCATATCTGCAGTGTCACTCGTGGATTCCATCAATATTCTTGTCATTCAGGCATTGTCAGCCCTGTCGGCTGGAGGCGCCATTTTATGTTCCCAGTATCTTGGAAGCAAAAACCAGAAAGAAGCCAATCGTTCTGCACAGCAGGTACTTTTTGTCATGGTCGTTCTTTCCGTAATGCTGTCCGCATTCTGTCTGATTTTCCGAGATCCGCTTCTTCGTCTGATCTTCGGCAAAGTAGAGCCCGATGTCATGACCAATTCACAGATCTACTTTCTGTTTACACTGCTTTCGTTTCCGTTTATCGGACTGTATGACGCCGGCGCATCCATCATGCGTTCGCAAAATAACAGCCGGAATCCTATGATCATCTCTGTGATTTCGAATTTCATGAATATCGCCGGAAATGCGGTCTTAATTTTCGGATTTCAAATGGGCGTAGAAGGTGCTGCAATCTCAACGCTTGTATCACGTATTTTCTGCGCAGTTGTTGTTATCTGGCAGCTCAGAAGCGATCACGCACCAATTTCTATCCGGAATTATTTCTCGATACGTCCTGATTTTCATCTTATTAAAAAGATACTGTTTATCGGCATTCCATCTGGAATCGAAAACAGTATGTTTCAGTTTGGAAAACTCGCGATCCAGTCCACGGTTTCTACCCTTGGAACCGTTGCCATTGCAGCACAGGCAATGACCAATATTCTGGAAAATCTAAACGGAATTGCCGCGATTGGAATCGGAATCGGCCTTATGACCGTAGTCGGCCAATGTCTCGGTGCCAACCGCCAAGATGAAGCGATCTACTATATCAAGAAGCTGTCCTGGCTTGCAGAAGCCGTCGTCATTGCAAGCTGCCTTCTTGTTTTTGCACTGACAAAACCGATTACGATCATCGCCGGAATGGAGCCTGCCAGCGCAAAACTGTGCCTGTCCATGGTCACATTCATTACCATTGTAAAACCACTCTCATGGGTTCTCGCATTTATTCCGCCATATGGAATGCGTTCCGCAGGTGATGTAAAATTCTCAATGATCACTTCCTGCTGTACGATGTGGCTTTGCCGGGTAAGCCTGTGTATTTACCTCTGCCGTGTATGGGGCTTTGGACCAATTGCCGTGTGGATCGGCATGTTCTGTGACTGGACACTTCGCGCCATCATATTCAGCATCCGTTTTCATTCGAGAAAATGGCTGAATCACCATGTGATAGACTGATCCGTCTGCCTGTATCGGCATTCGTTTTAAATCGTTAAAATTTGGAGATACTTATAAAAAAGAAAAAGGAGACTGCATATGTTTCAGATTTTTGTTGATTCTGCAGCAAATATACCTGCCACAATCGCAAAACAATATAATATTCACGTATTATCATTCGTAAATTATGTAAATGGAAAGGAGCTCGTCTGCTACACCCCGGATCTTACTCCGCAAGAAGAACGGGAAAAAGGCGCCGAATACTATAATGCCATGCGCGCCGGTTGTGAGATCAAAACCGGGCTGATCAGCACCGCCGATTTTGAAGAAGCTTTTCAGAAAACAATGGAAAATAATCAGGATGTACTGTATTTCTCGTTGAGCAAAAACATCAGCGGAAACTACAATTCTGCCCGCCTGGCTGCGGAAGATCTGATGGAACATCCGATCAACAACCGTAAAATCCGTCTGATTGACTCTTTAAATGCCTCCCTTGGTCAGGGACTTTTAGCCATTTATGCAAGTGAGTTCCGTGCAAAAGGCATGGAACTGGATGAAGTGGCTGACATTCTTGAAACCTATCCGGCCAGAATGAACGGCATTTTTACGGTTGGAGACCTGAAATATCTATCGAAAACAGGAAGACTGAAAAGCTCCGTTGCCACCATTGGCAATATGTTAAAGATCAAGCCGATCTTACAGGGCAGTCAGGATGGCTTTATCGTCTCTTACAAAAACTGCCGCGGACGCAAAGCTGCCTTAAATGAACTGGTCGAGCTCACCTGCAATAACATTGTAGATCCAGCCGGTCAGATTCTTGGCGTCGCACACGCCGATGCTTACGAGGACTCCCTCTACGTAATGAACGCAATAAAAAGCCGTATTCCAGTGCGTGGCTTCATTAACACTTCCTACGATTTTTGCACAGGAAGCCACGCCGGACCAGACACTGTGGCTGTCTTTTTCATGGGAAAAGACCGTGAATTAACAAAATAATCCCCGGCCTTCTTCTTTTCCGATTCTGTATACACAATTTATTCTGCCCAGACATTGTATGCCTGTTTGCCGTGTTTTCTGCCCCACAGATAGATGATGATGCAGGCGGCAAGCAAAACAATATCCGCAAAAATCGTTCCTTCAATTCCAAAACCAACATCATATGCAAAACTGTTTGCTGCAGTTGCAGCATCCAGCTTAAATACCGAATATGGAACCATCATACCGCTGTTTGGCAGGCCAAAGATGATATTCTGGGTAAAATTCCATGCCGTATGCAGTGCAAATGCACACCAGATGCTGTCCATATAATATACCAGCAGTGAAAACAAAATTCCCACCAGAAAAATATTAATCAGCGACAGAATTGTTACCCCATCGTTGAATAAATGCAGAAATGCAAAAAATAATGAATTGCCCACGATCGCAACTACCGGTTTCTGATAACTTCTGCGAAGCTTCTGATACAGAAAACCACGGCACAAAAGCTCCTCCGCAGAGGACTGGATAAATACAGTAACAAATATTCCAATAAACGATGCCAGATGAAAAGCATCGTATGTCAGTGCAATATCCTTATGAAGCCATGCGACCAGAATACAGCAGCCATTCATCACAAATCCCAGAACCGTTCCCAAAAGCAGATATTTCCAATTATTCCCCTGTGGCTTGGTTCCGATCGCCTGTATGATCGGACGATTCCGTTTTTTGATCAGAATCCAGAAAATCGCTACTGCCCAGATTCCAAGAAAGATCACGTACATATACGCCGTATTCAAAAATGCCGATTCCCGCATCTTTGTATTCAGCATAAACCCAAGCTGGAATGGCACTCCGATTACAAGTCCACCCAGAAACTGCCCCAGGAACATCAGAATAAACGTTTCCAGATACAACATTGGAAGTGTGTCAACAATTTTGTTTTTGATCAGTTTTTTCTTCTCCATATGCTATAAAACTCCTTTATACATTTTATAGCTTTTATTGTATATTTTCACATTTAATGTTTAATGGGGTCTGCCTTAAGATTTCCTTAAAACTGATTCTTTATACCGTAAACCGGTTCATCTTCTTTTCCAGTTCATGCGAACTTGAAGCCAGTTCTGAAATATCTCCTTCAACGGAGTTCATGAGTGATGTCAGTTCCTCTGTGGAAGCCGTTACCTGCTGACTTGCTGCTGCCGTACTTTCAGCACTTCCTTCAACCTCTTCAACCTGTGTAGAAACAGAATTGATCTCATCCATCGTATCGGAGATAACCGATGAAATCTTCTCGATCTTGTCATTGGTTTCTGAGATTCCTGCTTCAATCAGTGAGAATGCTGTGATCACTTCTTTGGTATCGTTAATATTAGTCTCATTGCTGTTTACAACCAGATCAATACACCGTGCACACTCATCAAATCCGGTTACAAGTGATGTAATGATCGTTTTGATGCGTTCAAGTTCTTTCGATGTATTCTCTGATAATCCCTTAATACTGTCTGCGACTACTGCAAAACCTTTACCAGCTTCACCGGCTCTGGCTGCCTCTATAGACGCATTCAGTGCAAGCAGATTTGTTTCTGAAGCAATCTCTTCGATGCTGGACAGAATCTCGGACATTTTCTCAATTGTCTGGTTTGTCTCTGCAATTTGTGATGCAATCGTAGAAACATTTTCTGTCATTTCTCCACTGCCCTTGGACATTGCTTCAATATGCTTTTTCATGTTGCCGGAATTCAGGCTTAATTCTTCTGTGCATTTATTGATCGTTTCGGTTGCAGAAGTGATGTCGTTTGCGCCATCCTGAATCTTCAAAACGGTTTTGTGCATATTATCAATTGCCTGAACCTGACGGGTTGCTTCCGTTGCAACACCTTCAATCGCTTTTTCGATCTGACCGGTTGCTTCAAGTGCGGTCTCTGTCATATTCTTTACATTGTCTCCGGCATCGGTTACTTTTTTCGAAATCAATACGCTGTCCTTAATGATTCCGCTGAAGTTTTCCATGGATTTATTGGCATTCTGCACCATGGAACCGAGCTCATCTGTGCGTTTTGCATATTTGCTGTCGATCGCGCCGGTAAGATCTCCGGAAGAAATACTTTCCAGTTTTCCTTTTACAACATCAAGTACTTTGATCACCCGTTTAATAATCAGGAATGTAATAACGATCATTACGATAATTAATACAACACTTTCCGCTGTCAGTTCATATATGTTTGTCCGGAATGTTTTGGAAATCTGCTTTGTATTGTCACTGGAATCAATATTGGCGTTGATATCATCTGTATAACATCCCGTTGTAAGCACCCAGTTCCACGGCTCAAATTCCTGGCTGTATGCGATCTTAGGTGCTTCTGTTTTTCCATCTGATTTGGTAAAAATGAATTCATTGAATCCGCCGCCCTGCTGTGCGACTTTCATGATCTCCTGAATGATCATGACACCGTTATTATCCTGCAGTTCACGCCGGTTCGTTCCCTCCTGCTCCGGAAGGATTGGATGCATAACAAGCGTATAATCTGTACTGTCGACCCAGATGTAGCCATCCCCTTCATCTCCATAACGGAAATTTCTCAGTGTTTCAAGAGCTTCTGTCTTCGCCGTATCTTCATCCATCTGCCCATTCTGATACTGATCATAGTAATACTGGACAATGGTAAGTCCCGACTGAACCTGCGATTTTACCTCTGTTTTATATCCGTCTAAAATGTCATCGTAACGGATATCTTTGATCGTTTTCTCTGTGGTGGTAAAAATCCACCCACACGTGCCGACAAGAATCAGACATGTAACTAAAACAATCCCTGAAAAAATCGCTGATAATTTAAAAGATAATGATTTTTTCATGTGCCCGTCCTCCTCTTATTTTATAAAAAAATCATTTTCTTTTATTATAGCACTTTTTCACTAATTTACAAAATATTTTCGTATTTTTTTGTCGATATTTGCCAATTCGTCTGTTTTTATTAGAAAGCCTCTTTTTCTGCCTCTTTGGAATTGTCATATGCAATCACTGGTCGTATTGCCTTTTCGATGTGCTCCATAAAGAACTGGATGAGTGGTCCCTGAATAAGCGCATTTAACACTGTTCCAAATCCAAGTGTTGAGCCAAATGTATTTACGCCACAAAGCAAAAATCCAACAGTCAGGAATGTAATATCAATTCCAATTCTGACAAAACGATATTCGATTCTTGTTTTATCCGTAAAAATAAGAATAAACAGATCATTTGGTGCAACGCCAAGATCACATGCTTTTTCCATGGAGAAGCCAACCGCGATCAAAATACAGCTGATTACAACAAAAAGAAGCCTTACCGGAACCGGAAAACTTCCTAATGACAGTGGCATGATCACGCGGTTCATCAAATTAATGCATACCCCGGCAAATGCCAGTGCCATCACGGTTCCAATATTGATCTGCTTCCATTCCCGGAACACGACCACGATCACCAGCGTAAATATGATCGATAAAAACAGATTTGCATTACCTACATTCATATGTAAAAGACGCGCAATTCCAGTTGTAAAAATGGTAAATGGGTCCGCACCGATTGATGTCTGAATAAAAATTGCCACACCTGTCTGAATGATCAAAAGTCCTGCAAGAAACACAATGATCCGTTTCGTCAGCTGAAATAAATTTATATTTTTCATCACATATCACCTCATAAAACGTAAAATAAATTTTCTCAGACAGTGTATCATACTGCGCATAGTGTTTCAAGCATTTTCCGTCATTTTCCGTCATTTTCGTTCAAATATAAAAATACAATACCTGATGAGCGCTATATACGATTTGACATTTCCCATTCTGAATACTATTATTAATTAGAATCCTAACAATTAGAAATCTAACCAAAGGAGTTTTGTTTATGAAAGAATCACTGCATTATCTTCTGATGTCTGATCATCTGATGTTTCAAAAGGCACTGGTCAGCCGCGTGAAAGACACCGGTCTTACCCCTGGTCAGCCTAAGATTCTTGATTACCTGCTCAATCACGACGGTGCGATTCAAAAGGACATTGCTGTTTTTTGCCATATCGAACCGGCTTCTTTAACCGTGATCCTGAGTGGAATGGAAAATAAAGGCTATATCAAACGGCAGACAGACAACGGCAACCGCCGATCACTGCACGTGTATCTGACTGATACCGGCAGAGCTTATGCCAACCGGCTGCAACAGGAATTTTTACAGATCGAGTCCTGTGCACTGGACGGATTTTCTGCATCGGAAAGCCAGCAATTTCATGACTTTTTAGGACGGATTTATGAAAATATGATGAAAGAAGGAAATAGTAAATGAAACATATGAAAGTAAGAATCCCGATGTATTTTATCGGGCTGTTTATTATGACGATTGGAATCGCTTTTTCTGTAAAATCCAATCTCGGAGTCTCTCCGGTCAGCTCCATTCCGTATACGATGACCTGTGTCTGGGGAATCGAGATGGGAAAAGCAACCATCCTTTTCCACATCGTACTGGTACTGATCCAGATTCTGCTTTTACGGAAAAAATTCAAACCCGTTCAATTTCTGCAGATTGCAGTCGGCGTTATATTCGGATATTTCACGACATTCTGTAACTATATGGTATCCTATCTTCCAACACCAAACAATCTGGCGATCCGCATTGGAATGGTACTGATCAGCACCGTATTTGTCGCAATTGGTATCTTTTTATATCTGCCGGCAGATCTGATTCCGCTTGCCGGAGAAGGCTGTATGCAGGCGGTTTCTTCCGTAACACATATTGAATTTTCCAAAGTAAAAATCGGCTTTGACTGCACAATGGTCATTGTTTCTACCATTACCTGCCTGGCGATTCTCCACAATCTTGGAAGTGTCGGCATCGGAACAATCATCGCCGCCATCCTGGTCGGAACATTAGTCGGTATCATCAACCGGGCTTTTGGAAAACAGCGCGATGCCCTGCTCGGAAAAAATGATACTGCAGATCAAGGAATTTCCACATCAGCCTGCAATTCTGTAATCACCATCTCCCGTGAATTTGGAAGCGGCGGTCGTCAGATTGGTAAACTCCTCGCGGACCAGCTTGGTTTTCATTATTATGATTCAGAACTGATCCGTCTTGTTGCAGAAAAAAGCGGATATACACCGGAATACGTAGAACAGAACGAACAGACCTTAAAAAATCCTGTTCTCCACGATTTTTTTGCCTGGTATTCCAGTCCGCTTGATCAGTCTGAGCTGCCAAAAGTCGATCAGCTTTTCCACAAGGAAACAGAAATCATCCGTGGTCTTGCACAAAAAGAATCCTGTGTCATCGTCGGCCGACTGGCTAATTACATATTAAAAGACCTGCCGAACACTTACCATGTGTTCATCTCTGCTGATACCACATCCGAGGCTGCGCGCGTTGCCGAACGCGATCATTTATCGCTGGATGCTGCTGCCGCCAAAGTTAAAAAAGTAAACCATGAACGTGCCGTTCACTGTAAGCACTTTACCAAAGCCGAATGGGGCAATGCCAAAAATTACGATCTTTGCATCAAATCCGATGATTTTGGTGTAGAAGAAACAGCCCGTATCATCGCCGAACTGTTTCAAAAAAGGGGATAAGTGTTTCGAAACGCAACCATCTACATAAATATCACTTTGCTGGAAAATAAATACTGCTTGAAAGGACTTTTTATGATTTCAAGCAGTACTTATTCAAGCTCTCCAGCGCTTTGAAAAAATATTTACTGCCTATAAAATGGTTTTATGATTCCAAGCAGTACTTATTCAAACTCTCCAGCAATTTCAAAGAATATTTACTGCCTATAAAATGGTTTTTTGATTTCAAGCAGTATTCATTCAAACCTTCCAGCACTTTCAAAGAATATTTACTGCCTATAAAATAATTTTTTGATTTCAAGCAGTATTTATTCGAACTTTCCACTCATCTTAAAGTATATATACTGTTTAGATCAGCAAAATAGCGATCTAAGCAGTAAAATCGATGAAAGTATGAATATGAAATAAAAAGCTCTATCTTATCATTAACTCAAAATTCATTTTCCTTATCTATTCAGATATTCATTCCACTTCACATTAACAGATTCCAGCTCATGCTTTTGCATAATGCGATTTCTGTCACTAAGGATTGCAAGCATTTCATCCACGACTTCTTCCATTGGAAGTTTCTGATAATGGGACAGATATCCAATCATCCTCTGTGCCGTCCAGTCTGTATTTAAGTTCAATGTAATCTGTTCACAAAATTCCTGTGGATATCCTCGTTTCATCAGGATATGATAAAGTTCCATACTTTTTGGTGTTCTTGGTTTCATGCCTGTTCCATTACTCCTATATCTTTTCTGAATCTATATTGTGATGCGTTATCCGATCACTTCATTAAGGACATCATACAATATTTCCGCAAAGTTGTCCTGCACTTCCCGGTAAATGGCAAAAACAGAATCTAAAATGCAAAGAAGACCGGCCACATGGCCGATCTCCCTTTACGAATCTGGTTTGATTTCTTACAATACTATTTAAAATGTGAAGTCATATGTAGTCTGCTTATTACTCTCTGCATGATCATACTTATCCTGCATCTCTTCCTTATATCCTTTCTCCGTTGTAACATGGATTGGCCAGCTATCTATCATCTGGATATCATCAAAACACTGACCAGAGAATTCTGTATATACCACATTATCGCCGATTTTCCAGCAGACAAACATATCATAGCAGACTTTTCCATCAGGCTCTGACACGAAAAGTGTTGCAGTTGTAGGTTTTCCAAGATATTCCGGAGTTACTTCTACCTTTTCAACAGCTTCATCCGGATCCTGTGGCTCTCCATTCTGATATATGGTAGATGATGTTAACGGTATGCTGGAAGATCCTGTAATGGAACCACTTGTTCTTGACGTCAACAAAGTCCACATGTCCTCTTTGATCAGATCACGTCTGATTTGAGACCAGTTCATATCTTTTGTATGATATGCCACAAATGATATAGATGGCCAGTCTCCATACTCATCAACAGGCTCTAAGCTACTATCTTCGAATGAATTTGCTTCCACATCCAACAATGAATCATCATATTCAGATTCGTCTGCTGCCAGTTCTAAGACATCATCTGCTGTAATATCCTTGATCGCTCCTAAATGTGCCAAAGATACATCCTGTTTTGTCTCGCCTTCTTCATTCATGAAAAAATCAAGAATTACAAATCCTGATTTTGTACCAGGATATGTATAATCCGTAGTAAAATCCGAAGATCTCTTGCCTTCCTTCGATTCCGTTGCCTTCGATTCCGTTACCTCCGCAGCCTCACTTTGTGATGATGCATTTTCCTTACTCTCAGCTTTGCTGTTACCCGATGCGCAGCCTCCAAACATCATAACGCTGGCTGCAAGAATACAGCCAATTGTGCATAATCTTTTTTTCATTTACTTTCCCTTTCTATTGTCGTATTTTCTATATAAATATAAATTTTCTAAATTTTTCATATTTCATATAGAAATCCGTGAACAATTCTAAAGTCTACCACACTTCAGATATGGGAACAACGAAACTTTAGTCCTATGTCCAATTTTGCTTATAATCCATCAACCGTAAGTTTTCCCATGAAACATGCTCCGGTTTTCCCTTCACATTTTCATCCATAATCACGACGTTTTTTGCACCTGTTATATAAATCAGGTCTGAATATACTTTCCAGTCAGTTCCTCAATCGTTTGTTTCAGCATTTTAACGTTAAGCGGTTTGGCAAGATGTGCATTCATACCTGCTTCGAAGCATTTCTGTGCATCTTCCTTAAACGCATTCGCGGTCATTGCAATAATTGGGATCCGCTTTGCATCGGAACGGTTTATGGCGCGAATCTCTTTTGCTGCAGTAATTCCATCCATGACGGGCATCATTACATCCATCAGAATTGCATCATACGTGTCTGCCGGGCTGTTTTTGAATTGTTCCACAGCCTGCAATCCGTCACCTACAATCGTAATTTCTGCCCCTTCCTCTTCAAGTATTGTTTTGGCAATTTCCGCATTCAATTCATTATCTTCAGCCACTAACAAACGTATTCCCTGAATGTCATTATCCTGTGAAACTGGCGGAATCGCCATATCCTCCTGTGATGCGATTTCAAAAGGTATTGTGATCACAAAAGAAGAACCTGCGCCTTCCTCACTTGTAACAGAAATTGTACCATTCATCTTATCAAGCAGCTTTTTCACAATTGCCATGCCAAGTCCCGTTCCCTGATATTTGCTTCTGGCGCCTGCCCGCTCCTGCGCAAATGGCTCAAAAACATGTTTCAAAAACTCCTGGCTCATTCCAATACCGGTGTCCGTGATCGTCCATTGGTAAATGCACATACCATCCTGTTGTTTCCATGCGTCCACAGTTGTGGTGATTTTTCCATCTGGACGATTATACTTAATGCAGTTTCCATAAATATTTAAAAAGATCTGGCGCAGATGCAGCGGACTTCCATACACGTACGGATATGGAATGTTTATTTTTTCTTTATCATAATTCCATGCAATTCCTGCTTCCTTTGCCCGGTCAACAACAATTGCAACGATCTCTTTTGTCATATCCCCCAGACAGATCGGTTCATGTGCAAGCTCTACCGATCCATCTTCCAATTTACTCATCTGCAAAACATCATTGATCAGCGAAAGCAGGTGATTCGTAGCAACTTCCATTTTCGCATGGTTTTCCATAATCAGTTCGGAATCGTCCGCATGCGCTTCATCAATCCTGATCAGTCCCATGATCCCATTTAACGGCGTGCGGATATCATGACTCATTCTGCAAAGGAACTCTTCTTTGGCACTGTTTGCGACTTCTGCCTTTTTCAGTGCCTCTTCGAGCTGCTGCTGATGTTTCTTTTCTTCCACAATAAGATTATCAATCGGGCGATAACCTACGATAACCTTAAAACTGCTATCATCCATAAAAAGCCGGACAACTGTCGCTTCAAAATACTCTTCACCAGCATTGTTTTTTCTTGTCTTATGACGATAGCTCACGCTCTTTTCTGTTTTCAGGTGCTGCATCAGATGATCTGCGTCAAATACTTCCAGATAATCCGGTGCAGACTCCCTGATGACAATATGATCATATGAATACTGTATCCATTCGGAATAACTGTCCTTGTTGTCCATATGTTCCCTTGCAACAGCAAAATGCGAATCTTTCGTTTGTTTGATTGGTTCAAGCGAATCATTCATCAGATCACATAAGTACGCGGACGAATAATTAATGCAAAGCGCATTAAACAACTGACGTTCTTTTTCAGCATGGTTATAATCACTCTTCATCTGGTCACATTCCTGTATCAGACGATTCACGTGTTTTACCAGACAATACAGTATCGACGTCACAACATATACTCAAATGTAAAGCCTGCCGCATAGAACAGAAAAAGATGATTTCTTGTATACACCCCGTACAATACTTCCGGCAAACCTGCCGCTTTTACATATACCGAAACAAGCATCGCCATATAAGAAATCGCCGATGCACTCAATACGATGGATTCTTTGAAATACAGACAACTCATGATCGGAACCAGTGCATATGTAATATAAATACCGATATGTTCGTTTGCCCCCATAACTCCAATAAACACAGACGCGGAGATGAGCATGTAATATTTCATAATATTGTCGGATAAAAAACGTGATAAAATCTTTGGTGAAAGGCTGACTAACAGACCGACAATGATAACGAAATACGTATAACTTGTCCCAAATTCAAAAAATCCTGTTACAGACAAAAATGTCATCAGAAGAATCACCACCGAGCATATTGCCATAATGTTTGCTACGATGCGATTGATCTGCCTGGTATTGCGCTCAAAAATTTTTGAAACACTCTTAGGATACTTATCCATTACTCTGCAACTCCTCTTTATCTTATTCTGTTCTTACACTTACTTTTTTTCCTGAAAAAGCTATCCCTAATTTCAAAATGTCATGAATTCCGTCTTTTTTCATTTCCGAATCATATCTCATCACATTGATTTGAGATAAGTGGATAACCGATAACCATCACCCGATGGTCAATTCCTGTATTTCCTTCTGAATCAGACGACCGGCGGCTTTTGCCAGCTGGTCTATCTGGCGGATTCTTGTGAATTCTTTGCCATAAATCTGTGCCGCATTATGCGCAGCCGCATCATTTCCCATAAAAACTGCTGAGACGTGAATTCCATTGGCACGCAGTGCACGGACTTCGGATGCAGTATCCTGAACGGAAACATCATCCTCATAGTTGCGTCCCATCGGAGCATGCTCCGATGGCAGAATCCGCTGACTGTCGTTGGGCGCGGCATCGGTGAGAATGATCAGCAGATGCCTGTCGGCAGGACCTGGTGCAAGACGCAGAAATTTCTCCGCCTCGCGGAGCGCCAGGCCATCTCTGTTCCATCCGGCAGCAAAATAATTGAAAATACGGTCACATTTCTTATCCTCAAAAGCTTTCAAAACATGAAAAACCGTATAGCCCCTCACACTGCAGAATTTTGATACCCGGACCGGAATATGACACGCAAGAAGACTTTGCGCAAGAATCACTCCCTGTGCTGCAAGAATTTCCTGATACTGGAGTCTTGAAGCAGACGCATCTAAAAGCAG
This sequence comes from Roseburia porci, assembly GCF_009695765.1. GTDB lineage: Bacteria > Bacillota > Clostridia > Lachnospirales > Lachnospiraceae > Roseburia > Roseburia porci. The sequence continues at coordinate 16,601 of NZ_VUNI01000023.1, read as the reverse complement.
ATCAACCGTAAACGAAGGCTGGTTATCATCTTCCTTCGCATGAAAAATCCGATCATCTTCTATATATTCTGCCCGCCATACTCTTGTAATATCCAGACTGCCACTCTGACTGGATAATACATCCGTCTGCTGATGGACCTGTTCGCAGTTACGGATCTGCTCCGTCAGGTGGGAAACCAGACTGTTATGAAGCTGCAGATTCTTATGATAATAAGAACGGTTTCTCTCGGCCTGAAGCCCGGCCTGGTCCCTTAAATGACGGAATTTGTCCGGGATTTTCCCATGTGTAGTGTATTTCCCATCCGTAAACCAGAGATGACAGCCGTTATGATTACCGGTGCACAGTTCTTTTTCGATTTTCACAAGATCCTGATCTGAAAAAAGAGATCTTCCGAAACAATTCTCAATATAAGAACGATCGCTGATCTCCTTTTTAAGCGCAATATGCCCTCTCTTTTTGCTTTGTAACGTTCCGCCCATCTGAACATCTGCCTGCGAAGAACGCATAACCATAATCTGGTCATTTCTGACCGTCTGGACAGGCATAATTCTGGTCAAAAAACGGGCAAATGCTCCGGTAACATGCAGACGGAATCCCTTTTTCACATGTTTTTTGCCATCAAAAAGATGAAATTCCCGGTAAATCGCAAGTATGGTTTCCTTGATTTCGTCTGGAGAAGGCATTTCTGACGGAGTCAGAGCGCAATAAAGCTTTTGCTCAATGGGCGTAAGCAGAGGATTTTTCTTCCCGAGTACATGGCTCCATCTGGCGGACTGCATATTGTATACAAGTCGGTTTTTGCTCATCCATTCCTGTCTGGAAAGCTTATATTCACCGGCAAAAAAATCGCTGCCATAAGCAATCCGCAGATCTGTCATCGATGGGCGGACAGGAGATTCCTTCGTATACAAAACGTGTTCGAGATACAGCCAGGTCAGATCATCTAACATCGCCTGACTGATATCGCCATTCCAATACCCAAATAACGTACTGAGCGTTTTCTCCCCGTAATACTTATACGCCAGTCCGATGATCAGATTCATGTAAAAATCCGAAATCTGGTTCTTCGTTTCCACCGCCAAAAACAACGGGTCAAAATTATAACGTCCTGCTGCATTCCAGATCTGGTTGGCAGCCCGCCGTTCCCTGGCAGTATAAGTAACGGCGCTCATTATTCAAACACCTCTGAAGGTCTGAGTTTTGCTGGCAGCCGGGCAGCTATCACATCCCGGATGAGTCCCTGCTCATAGCTGTCAAATATTTTGTTTGTAATACCAAGATCGAGTGCATCCCTGACTGGAATTCCTTTCTGCATCAGACTGATCGCATCCAGCGTTCCACGAAGATCCAGCGCTTTTTCGGTAAGCTCTCCATTTTCACATTTTTTCTGAAGATCCAGAAACAGGAGCGCAAACTGCTTGTTATATTTGGCGGTCAGATCCGGAAACTGGTCTTTCAACAGGCGCTGCAGATCATCCTGAATAAGCGGTGGCATCTGGATGACAACAAATCTGGAAGCAAGTGCCTCGTTCAGCTCTCTCGTACCTGCGTAATTGTAATTCATGGTTGCGATAAATCTTGTATCTTCTGCCACGGAAATACGTTCATAGCCAGGCACATCGATCACACGCCGGAAATCAAGAACCGAATGCAATACCGCCAGAGCTTCATTTCTCGCCATATTGATCTCATCCAGAATCCCAAATCCGCCATTTTCTGCACAACAGTAAACCGGTCCCGGGCGGAATGTAACCCTGCCATCATGAAAAGTGTCAGAACCGATCAGAGACGCTGCATCCATATTCACATGGAAAGAAATATCCCACGCCGGGCGGCCAAAAACTGCTGCCAGATTCTCAGCCAGCACGTTTTTTCCAGTAGCTTTCTCACCTGCCAGCATCAGATTCTTTCCACATAAAAGTGCCGCGAGAGCCTCTTCCCAGATCTTATTGCCATAATAGTGAAAATGAGGCACAGGAATCCTGCTTTTCAATTCCTCTTTGACAGCATGAGAATCCGCATAATGCTGCACCTCTTCCACCAGATCCGCGGAAATACCTTCGTGTTTCAAGAATTCAATTAAATCGTTCAAAACAAACACCTTCTTTTGTTGTATTTATTTTATATGAAATATCTGCATAGCACCATAGGTGTGCGGCAGAGACCGCGCTGGAGCCTTTCTGGATGGGCAGGAAAAATTCCTGCAGTTTTCGCATGTATTACATAATTGCTTGAGATCCGCATGTATTTTTGTATCCAGATGCAGGATCATTGTCGCTGTTTTCAGAGGTCGAAGCATCTGACCCTCGGTAAGCTGGATCGCATCCGGTGCAAGACGCTCATAAATCTGAGGAAGCAGCCCGAGCGAATAGGTATCTCCCAGAAAAGATAATTCTTGAAGATATAAGCCACTTTGTTCTTCTACCACCTGTGCAAACTCTTCGTATGCCTTCGACAAAAGCATAAGACTGATGCAGTCCACAATATAGGCTTCCTGAATCTGCTCATGATTCAGATATAATTCCGCCAGTTCATCCGTCCCATTTCCAAGCGTCACAAACCCATAGGCATAGTGCGCAAGTTCGACTTCATCCAAATCCTGATCCAGAGAATAGTACGCATAGGCTTCTATCAGTGGAAAAAGTGCCGTATAAATTGCCCGAATGTTCGGCATCTCATCCGCCGGAAAGTGAAAACGGCCACAAAATTCTTTCCAGTCACTGGAGGATAATCTGGGATTAAGTTTATGTTTCATGAGGGTGGCCTCCTTTTTCTTTTGCAAACATTAAAATGAATATACATATTATGATTTTTTAGTCCAAAATAAGTCAAGAACATTTAAAATGTTGCTCGAATGAGGTCTATGTATTTCAGATCTTATATTGGATACCGTTTGTTTTAACTTCTAATTCGATGGATCAAAAGTCATTTATTGCATTTTTTCTCTAATCTTCCCAATTAATGTAATATCTGCTGGCAACCATTCAACATCCCTTAACTGATTCTTAGTCAACCATCTAGCAGCTTCATGCTCTTTCAGCACAAGATCACCACTTATAATTTTGCACCAAAAGCAGTCCATCGAAAGGTGAAATTCTGGATAATCATATTCAATCGTATCAATCAGTGCTCCGACGGATATCTCGGTGTCAAGTTCCTCCATAATTTCTCGCTTTAATGCTTCCTGTGGAGTTTCACCAGCTTCGATTTTACCACCTGGGAATTCCCAACCTCCTTTGAATTCGCCATATCCACGCTGCGTTGCAAAAATAATTGGTTCTCCATTTTCATTAACAGCTTTTATAACGGCTGCAACTACTCTTATTGTCTTCATATATCCTCCAATTAAGAATTCACAATGTACTCGTAAATGTCTTCACGGACTGGAACATCTAGTATCCACTCTATTTCCACCGCTGTTTTGGCGGTGTTGGCCATTGTAAATTCTTTCGTATTTCCACTTGCCGTCATATGTCCAAGATAGTAGAACTCTTTTGAAACTTTATCATCTTTGTTCTTTCTCACAAAGAGTTCCACTCGGATTCCACGTTCCTTTGCTTTCAAGAAATTCTGTACATCCTCTGACTGCAGACTCCTTCCGGACTTTGAAATTGCGATCAAGCGATCTCTAAATCCTGGTACAAAATGATCTTCATACTTTGTGGTATCACTAATATCCTCTGACTTATCATAATTAATGAATACAGGAAATGTTTTTGTCTTTTTATCAAACTTGTATCCACCAATATTCAATGGGACTTCATTTTGTTCCCAGTTCAAAAGCCGGCAAACATCTTCATATGTATACTTCTGATATAAAACCAGATCTGTCTGATCATAAGTATTCTTATAATCTCTTTCATATCGACTAATCCCAAACTCAACAAGTTCCTGGAGAACATCATAAAATTCATTATCTGACATCATCTGCATAAAAGATTTCGTTGGTTTATAATCAGTTCCCTCTTCTTCAATAAATACACACTGGGAATATGTCTTCTTACTTGCTCCAGCAGGGAATTCATTTGTCATAACATTTACAATGTTTTCCTTTTGATCCTGACTAATATTTTTTCCATACTCTTTCATGTCCTCAGATAATCCAGCAAATAAGCCAGTTTGGGATAATCCATGAGCATATGCAAGCATTCTCTTCAGCATTTTAAGTTCCTGAATACGTTTACCACTTGCTAATTTCTTTGAAACAAATTCAATTACTTTTTCTTCGTCCTCAGATAACCGCACCTTATACTCTTTCTCATATTTTACTAAAAATTTGTAATACGATCCAAGACTATTGTTATCAAAAATTCTAAGGACATCCATTTCGCCATAATCATCAAAATCACGTAATCTTGGGATTCGCCCAAGCTTATTCTTTAGATTTGTATAGTTTTCTCTGATAAGTTTAATATCACTGAAGTTCGCATTATCAACAGATGCAAAAATTTTCTTTCTACTAATCTCATCAAAATGAACTGTGGAAGCCCCAGGAATAATCCTTCCACCTTCCATGATATATCTACGAATGTTGTCTTTATTGTAGGTTCTATCTCCAGATAAAGCAATTGGGATCATAAAGTTATTATTGTAATTCCCAATAAAATCAAGAATTACTACATACTCTTTTCCATTTGCTTTTCTAAGACCTCGTCCAAGCTGCTGGATAAATACAATTGGTGATTGTGTTGGTCTTAGCATAATAACCTGGTTAACCTCAACAATATCAACACCTTCGTTTAAAATTTCAACTGAGAAAATGTAATCCAATGGTTGCGTATCAGCAGTCGCATCTTCTTCATTCATAGCAAGTCTTTCAAATGCATTCTGTCTTTCTTGCTCCGAAGCACCACCATTGAGAGCAATTGTTCTGAATCTCTGACCGGTGGATGGATTAATCATCTGATTAAATTTTGCAGACAACTGTTCCGTTTCTTTAATATTGCTGCAAAAGATCAATCCTTTCACCTTGTCACCGCTATACCCATAATAATCAGCCTGATTGATAATATGTTTTACCCGCTCATCACTAGTAAGCATTGAGAAATCGCGACCGATCTCTTCATTATCACCAATAATAGATAAATCTGTAATTCCAAAATAGTGGAAGGGACATAATAGATTCTCTTCCATTGCCTGCTGCAATCGAATCTCATAAGCAATCTGATAATTAAAGAGTTCATAGACATTTCTGCCTTCTATATTATCATCTCGTTTGTCTGGAGTGGCAGTCATTCCAAGCCAAAGTTTTGGTGTAAAATGCTTCATTACTTTCTGATATGTATCAGCAGGAACATGATGTGCTTCATCCAAAATAATGCATTCAAATGCATTCCTGTCATATTGAAGCAAATGCTCATCACGGTTCAATGTCTGAACCGTTGCAAATACATAATCTGCATTATATTCGCGATATCCAGCGCCCACTAATCCCATAGAAACAGACTTACCAAAAACTTTTTCATATGATCTTTTGGTCTGCCTTGCTAACTGCCCACGATGTACAAGAAACAAAACTCTCTTAAATCCTAATTCTCGCATAGCAAAAGCAGATGCATATGTTTTTCCTGTACCTGTAGCTGAAATAAGTAACGCACGCTCTTGTCCTGATTCAATAATTTTCTTAAGATTAGTAATAAATCCAACTTGCATGCTGTTTGGTTGTAACTTATATTTTTCAATTGAAGGTATTATATCCTGTTTTGCAATTTTACGCTGTTTTTTTATTATCTCATATTTTTCTTTATAAGTTTCATAAAATTGATCATACAACAGTGCATATGGTGATTCCCATAAATCTTTATATTCAGCAACTATTTCTTGTGCAATCTCACCTTGCTCTGTAGATACAACTTTCGTATTCCACTCACGATTTGAGGTTAGAGCAGATTTTGTCATATTTGAGCTTCCAATAATAATTCGATATACTTCTTCTTTTTTAAAGATATATCCTTTCGTATGAAAATTTTCCTTGGCTGCTTCGACATCATACATTTTAAGTGTTATATTCTTTAATTCATTTAATTTTTCAAGTGCTTTGGGCTGACTGAAATAAAGATAATTCGTTGTTAGAATTTCTCCTGGAATATTTCTTTTTTCTAGTTCTTTTAATGTTAAGAGCAATGGTTCTATTCCACCAAGTGTTATAAAAGCGACACTAATTTGAAACTGATCGCATGCTAAGAGCTCATCCTCTATGGATGAAAGTACCTTTTTCCCTTCTTTATAATTATTCGATATAAATTGTGGTTTATATGCAAGATTAGATGCTACATTACCATCAACAAATGCAGTTTCAAACCCCACTCGCATTTCATCAATATTGCTCATTATCGTTCTCCATTTTCCACAAATATTCCTTACTCTACGCTCTCCAAAAATATCTTCTCCACAAATCCACCTCTTTCACTAGCCTTCTTCGCTCTCATTACTTCCAATTCTTCTAACGAATATCCTCTTGCCACACAGATAGCCTGTAACACTTCAAGAATATCTGCCATCTCTTCCAGATTCTTATCCTGCTGGTACTCAGCAACTTCTTCATTCAGCTTTACTTCAAGTGCAGCGATATATTCTTCATTTGATAAGATACGTGTTTTGCAAGTTTTCCCATCTGCCTCAATAATCTCTGGAATTTTATCTCGAACTAATTTGTTATATACTTTCATCTAATCCCCCTATGCAAGATTCCAGATTTCATATCCTTGTCTTCTTGCTGAATCGTATACCGGCCTCATATTTTTGTTTAAAATGACATGGAACTCTTCTCTTGAATTCCCTTTTCGATAAAGTTCCTGATTAGCCCATATTGAATGTAAATTATCTCTGTAGCACGCTTCATATAACTTGTGAATTCCAGGCTTGTCATACAGTAATTCATATAAAGTGAACTGGTTATCTGCAAATCTGTCAAAAAATAAATCCCATTGTGGAAGCTTATTGCTTTTCTTTGAATTCAAAGACGAATCCATTGGCATAAGATTCCAAAGTTCATCATTCATCACAAATGACCATGGTATAAAATGATCTAAATCATATTTCTCCGTATCGATCAGCTCATCTTTAAACACATCAACTATCGGCACCACATTAAGCACCGCATTCCACAGTTTTCTTGCATTTGTAAGTTTACGCATTTTCTCATCCGCAGGAGCAAGTTTATATACTAATCCAGGGACTTCTGGATTATTGTTCTGCAACCACTTAACCTTTTCCAATTGAATCCAACCGAGAATATTAACCGTATTATCTCGAATCATTTGAATCCAGCTATTATTGAAGGTGATGCCTCTCTTTAAGCCTTTATCATCATTAAATGTATATGGCAATAAAATTTCAGACTGACTCAATCTGTTATAATACGCCATCATTCTTCCGGCACTGCTATTTAAATCAATCTTCTCTGTTCCGCGATTTGCAAATCCCGATAAAGATTTATATGGAACATTCAAAGTAAGTGCCTTTTTATAATCTGTAAGTTCTTTGTCCTCTGAGAATTCATGTAATTTATTAATGATTTCTATATTACCAGCATCATTATCAAGCTGACTTAATTTCTTTAATCTTAGTACTGCCTTTTCAAGGTTATCCTTAATGATTCCTTCTCCATAAATTCCACTCAAGTGAATATGATATTCCAGGACCGGATACCAGGCATTTGAAATCATCTTATTGATTATTTCATCGTATGTAGCTTCTGTTTTATTTTCAGATATCAGCTGCACAATTGCTTCGAGCCAATAAAACTTATAGCAATACGAAGGGGAATTCATCATCTTTGAGAATCCCTCTATATCGAGCGCATTATAGTATTTTTTATCAATTATCAAATCAGCCAATATCTTACCTTCTCCATAAAACAATACTAATAATATTATATTCCTACATGCTAATATTTTAAATCATTTTTATCTTTATTGACCTAAAATAACAAAATCCGCCTGAAAATATCAAATTAAAGCCTTCTATTTGGACTTTCTTGACATTTCCAGGCCGATTTGTTCTGTTGTACTCAAGCGCTTACGTATAAAGTGTGTTATCAGATTTCATATCTTTTTCAATTACAGCAGTTCCTGGTTCCAATCCTGCATCAGTAATTTTGCATACAACTCCACCATCAACAACAAATACAATCTTTCCTTTTGCCTTATTTCCAATCCTGTCATACAGTCTGCCGGCGCTCATTGACTCACCTTTAACGGTAAACGGGCTGTTTGCCACATACCCCACTTTTCCAAGTCCTTTGATTTTTACCTGTATTGCTTCTTTGTCAAACTCGTTGTCCGGCTCCTTGAGCAGCTTCACCTTCATTCCTTTTTCCATAAATTCACTGCCGAAATAATGATTGCAGCCTGCAATTGTAAAAAACAGTTCTTCCATATTCTTTTTCCTCCTTCTTACTCAGTTATCAAATATTTACTTGCAACTTACCAGTCCCCATCGAACTCATCCATTGCATCATCTACACCATCTGCATAATCACTGTCGCTGTCGTATCTGTCATAATCATAATCACCATCCATCTCGATGTCATCGTATCCATCATCATATGAATCATACGAGTTATATTGCTTAGAAGATCCACTTGAACCTGATGTTGTATTCTTAAACTTACTGTTATAAGATGGATCGCTTGATGTATCTGACTTACTGTCCCTGCTATAGTTACCGGATGATGTTCCTGTGTATGGCTTATGAAGATAGCAGTAACTGCTATTCGACGCCTGTTTATTATCGCATCCAGGTTCTATGCATTTCGGCTCACTGGTATCAGAGATCAGCCCTATCATGAAAATCATTCCTATGATTGCAAGCACTATGAAAAATTTTGTTCCATTCTTTTTCCCACCATAATTCCAATCATGTATAGCCATACGATCAACCTCCTATTAATCTGTAAAAAAATAGAGTCATCTAAGAATTTGTTTCTTTCTTAGGATGACTCTATTATGCCAAATTACGAGTCCATAAATCTTCACTCGTACTTTGCATTTTGTCGAATCTTTGTTCTGTTATTTACTGTATTGTGTATTTAAACCTTTTACCATACATACTTCTCTAACATCTCATTTGTTGAGATATTAACTCGTTCATCTTGTTTTTCTGCTTCCGTAAGAGATAATGCAACACTGAGCGGATCTTGTAAAGCCTTATTCTCAAAGTCAATAAAATATCCCAGTTCCAAAACAACGCAACCTATTTCTTCTGCTGGATGCGCTTGTTTCATCTTTTTAATCCCTGATCCGGTTATTTCCTTTTTCGTAATAGCATAAGTTGGATATTTATTATCTGAGAGTAATGAGTATTCACACAATGCACTAATCCCAGCTTTTTTCTCTAACCCGATATCATCTTTAAGTTCATACCTTGCAATAACAGGATTTCTCCAAACTGTTTGCATATCATCCCACAACTTCTTTATGTCTGTCGGAACAGTAATCACTCTTGATTTTCCTTTCATACCAAGAATGTTCACGTTCAAATACTCCATTTCATCAAAACATCTGCTGACTGACATTTTCGTGACGCCTAGTCTTACTGCTGCTTCTGATACAGTTACATTCTCCCATTTTTCATATATTGAGACAAATATGATTCGCTGAGTCAGATAAGAAATCAAATGTACCGGAGCAATTTCTCTCTCATTTTTATTTGAAAGCAAATATCCAATAAATGGCAAATACATCTGCTTTCCTTCAATTACAAATGGAATGCCCTCTTCCACCAACTTTTCCTTTATATAAAAAGTTGTTTTCTCTAAAAAGATAGCACAATTGAGACCTGATGCCTTTTCAATTCTGGCATGATCCTTTCTAAGCATTACCAAACCGACTTCACTCTTAGGTTGAATTGCTATCCAAGGTGAGCCATTGGTTTCGACTTTATAAAAGAAATACCTTCCCCGAAAAGCTAACGGCAACTTATCATTTAAATATTCTGTTTTATTTATATTAACCTTCTGACGTAATGTTTTTTCTAAATAATCTTTCATATACCCATCAATTTTAAAAATGTAACTTTTTTTATGTTACATTTTTAAAATATCATATTTCTATCACAATTTCAATAATAAAACAATCCATTACCGAATTTTACACTTCAAATTATTATCCTGATCTCTTGCTTGTTCTATTATTTACTGTACTGTGCCGTTAAACGGTTGATTTCCCCGCGTACCTCTTCCACAAGATTTTCAGGTCCAATAATTTTGGCGCCATCGCCCAATGCCATGATCCAGTGAATAAAATGCATACTTGCGGCCACCTTCACAACAATCCGGAAATGTTCCTCATCCGCCTTAAGCATTCTTATATCTTTTCCAAACCGGTCGATCATAACTCCAGCCAGACGGTTCTCACACAGAATTTCTACATTCTGTTCCTCTCCGCTAAACATATGAAACATCTTTTTGGCATAAGCTGCCATATCCAGTTCTTTGAATTTATATCTTCCTTCGCGGCTTATATTTTCCACTTTTATGTGAAGCATTTTATCTACACGATAATGTTTGATCATTCCTGCGTCTGAATCATATCCAACCAGATAGTAGTTTTCATCATCCCAGGATAATCCCCAGGGGCTGATCACATACCTTGCGCCATCTTTTTTCAGTTCCGGTTCCTTTTTCACATTCCACTGAAAATACTGGAAGGAGATCTTTGAATTCTGCGCAATGGCATTGTGGATTGCATCGACATTTTCCATAATATCACGGTTCATTGCTTTCACACGCCCGGCAACATATACCTGTCGTTGCAGCATTGCCGCATCCTGTTTACTTGCAAGATGCTCGATTTTCTTAATCAGTTCATTGGATTTTTCCTCGGTAATGAATTTTGCCGATGCTACGGAATCAACAAGAAGCTTTAATTCGGCCAATTCAAAATCCCGATTAATCACCTGGTAGTGATACGTTTTGCCATACTGCGTCTTCCGGATCTTGATTCCAAAGTCGTCGAGCTGTGCTATATCGTCATACAGGCTCTTTCTCTCCGCAGTCACATTGTTTGCGGACAGTTTATGGATGATCTCCTGCAATGTGATATCATGGTTTGCATCTGTGTTTTCTAATAAAATTTTTGCCAGATAAAGGATCTTGAGCTTCTGATTGCTCCTTGCCCCTCGTCTCTGCTTTTGCTCCTGGGTTTCCATTCTGCACCTTCTTCTGCTAACTGCTTCGAAGCGAATTCAGCATCTTAATCATATACTACTTCAAATTTTGTACTTTCACTAAGGTAGGTAGCTTTTATAACAATGTTAAAATTGCAGGACAATAATACGTTGTATTTCTGACCTTTTCGTCTTTCCTCAAAATACCTTTCTCAACAAATTCATCTAACATATTATATAAGGTGCCTTTACTTCCAGGTATTATATCTTGAACTTGTTTAGCCTTAAACATCGGCTTTTTAAATATTTCATCCAAAAGCATAATTGCGTATTTAGAACTCATTTCGGATATGCATAATTCTTTAAAGTCATTATACATACCTAGCATTTTTTTGGCCTTCATAGTATTAATTTCGGCCTGCTCAATCACACCTTCCAAAAAATATTTAATCCATGCTGCATAATCATTATCCTTAGAAACAGCTGATAATTTTTCTAGATACATATTTCTGTCTTTTTCAAAATAAGCACTCATATAAAATGTCGGAACTGGCAACATATCTCTATAATACAGAAACAAAGGTATCAACAGTCTGCCTATTCTTCCATTTCCATCCTTAAATGGATGAATCATCTCAAACTGGCAATGCAATAACGCCGCCTGTACTAGCAGATCCACTTCTTCATGATGAATATATTTTTCTAAATTTGCCATATAATCCAAAGTTAATTCCGGTGGAAGTGGTGTAAAGGTTATCTTATTTGAATTACCAATATAATTCTGTTCGGATTTGAATTCACCTGGGCTTTTCGTCTTACCTCTTACATTATCTAATAAAATTTTATGCATTTCCTTAATCAAACGAACACTTAATGGTAACTTATGCCTTCCTTCTTCTGACTCATCAGATATAGTAGACATTTTATCTAATGCATAAAACAATGCAGTTCTATAATTCATTATTTCTTGCATTTCATCTTTAGATACGGCAACCTCATTTCCTGCATCATAATTAATGAAATCTTCAATCGTTGCATGTGTTCCCTCAAGCTTTGATGAAAGAACAGCCTCTTGCGACATCAATGGCGCAATAAGCAACATCGGATTGATAGTATTAAGCAAAAAACCTCTATATGCCCCCATTGCATTATTCGCTTTTGATATAAGTTTTATTATTTCGCAATCATACAATGCTGCAGAAAGCTCAACTGGTAACTTTTCTGGTATATGTGGTTTTGGCACGTTTTTATAAATCTCCTCAAAATTCATTGCGCATTTCGCCCCTTTTCTTTAGTTTAATTTTTTTCATCATTTTGAACTACCAAATTTGTTAGTCTAATATCTCTATTCTTTTTATACCAAGCGCAATTTAGTCTATTTTCTTTTACTTTTTTAAACTGCTCTTTTTGTTAGTTCAATATACTTTATTTTTTTATACTAATTCTACTACTTAGTTAAAAAAATTGCAATTTTTTAAACCAAAAAAATAGCTCTAACATAAATGTTGGGGTAACGAATTATATTTGATATTCGTTACCCCAACATTTTTAGAGGGTCTTACAAAAATGCTAATTAATCATATACTACTTCAAATTTTGTACTTTCACTAAAGGTCTTGGCATAATACTGATCACTTGCTGAGCCCTGCTTCATATGGATACGTACTTTTGTGCCTTCATTATCGTGAATTATATCATCAGAGAACCATCCACCTTCCGTGTTATCTGCGATGTAGATGTCCACAACATTTTTCGGAATTGCATATTCAAGGATCTTTTTTACTGTATCTGGCAAATGGATTTCTGTCATTTTTTCACAATCTAAAAATGTACCCTGCCGCACGATTTCAATCTGTGTATCCTCTAAATTAATCTTCTCGAGGGATTCTGCATCCGAAAATGCAAAACCTTCCAATTCTTTCACCGAACTCGGCAGCACTACTTCTTTTAACTTGCTGCAGTAGGCGAATTCACGGCTTACCGTTTCTATGCCTTCTGGATATACAACTTTCTCTAAGTTGGAATGTGGATCGGACATATACGACATATCATAATCCGGATCAACGCTTCCTTCAAAATTTAATTCTTTCGCTTTTGACTTTCTTGTTAAAAGTGTGCTTATTACGTTCTTTCCTTTCGGAATGGTAATCGTCTCTTTCTCATTACCTTCGTCTGTAAGACCTATAATCTCACCAGCACTGTTATACTTGAAATCGCCTTTTTCATAATCTTCATTCGTGTCACCTGTAGCCGGTACCTGATCAGCTTTGTCTATAGCTGAATTAATGATATCTTTTTGCAATTCCTCATCTGATTTTTTACTGCCACATCCGGTCATTATTCCCGCGACCATAATCACGCCAATTGCAAGCACCATAAATTTTTTTAACATTTTCTTATCTCCTTTTCGTTTTCGTGTGTGCATCTGACACACTTAATCATTTCACTATGATTATATGGTTCTTTCTTTTTTCATTAAATGAATTTATCGGCGTGTTAATATCCCGGTTTTTTACTTTTTTAGAAAAATAGCATCTCTTATTCTTCTTTTTGGTTATTTTTCTTTCTGTTATACACTTCCATGTCTATAGCGCCATTTGCCAGCATCTGTTCCGACCATAACTGCAGTGTTTCTACTGTTATTGAGATTTTCTCAAGTTCATTTTGTATTTCTATAAAATCTTCTACTTCCTCTTCACCAATACTGCCATCAGCAGTGATCTCAATGAACCGTTCCTGCTTTTTATTCATGGAGTTGAGTGAAGCAAGCATTTCCAGCACGATCTGTGATAAATCTTTTACCTTTACTTCCGGTACATACCGCTGTCCGATCGGACATTCATTCGCACAGTAATAATTACATAAATGTGGTGCTTTATAGCCTTCCGCCATTGCACGCACTTCGTCCGGATGTGGATTTGATCTTTCATTTTCTATCTTTTCTATACGCTCCGGTGTTACTGAGCCTATGATTTCACTTGCTTTTTCTCTTGTCAATCCAAGTTCTTCTCGTTTAATCTGGTATATGTTTTTATTTTCTTTTGTTGATGCTCTTCCCATATTCGTCTCCAAACTGCATTAATATAATTTTTATTTTAACAAGTCAAGCAGTGTATATTCGCCCTTTGGAATCTTAGCTGTTCTGTGATATTCCTTTATTGCTGCCACAAGAATTTTCGAATCTGAAAAATAATCAAGCACAAAATCATAAGTTTTTACATCTGGCATTCTTAGATTTTCCTTGCAAAAATCACTTGGTTTTTTCCCTGACTTTTTAAATTCTTTATACTGATTTTCAGCAAAGATAATCAGCATTTCTATTTCCGGTGCAGTAATTACATTGATAACATCTATTTTATGTTCATATGCTTTTCCAATTTTAAATTTTTCTCTTCTTGAGTCCAATATTCTGATTACCGATATCTTTTCCGCAAATCCTTTTCTCAAATATTTCTGTTCAAATTTCTTACCGTCCCGGCAACGGATCACAGCCTCCTCTAGCATCTCTTCTCTTGAAAACACAAGCAGTTCTGCATCCAAAAGAATATCCATAATAGCACTTTCTGCTGCCCCCTCACATATACACGCTTTATATTTTGCCAACTCCATAACGCACCTCCTATTTCAGAGATGCAACTATACTTTTTTTCAACTGCATATAAGCTTCATACGTAGGTGTCGTTCCTTCCAAGAATCCACTCTGATAAGCATCACTTTTCTTAATATCATTTCTTTTTAAAATGTTAGAAAGATTCTCGGCTGTAATTCCATCCCGATTTCTAATAATAAATATACTGTCGTTACGATCATATTCATCTAAAAGTTCTGGATAATGAGTAGAAAAAATTAACATTCCACCATTTTTATTCAGTTTTCCATCCATGAAGAAACGAATTAAAGTACTTACTATTTCTTTGTTAAAATGGTTTTCAATCTCATCAACAATCAGACATCCTCCATCTTTCAGAACTTCCTGCGCCAGTGTAAACGTAATCATTCCTTTTACTGTTCCTGATGAAAGGTAATTATTCAATTCTATTGCATTGTTCAATACAATCTCTTCTTTTCCTTTAAACTTCAAGTGAATTACCGGTTTCTCATTTTTTTCTTCAAAATATAGATTTTCAATTGTTGGATCCAAGTAAGAAATAACCTCCGCTGAGATGCCTTCTGAAAATGGTAATACATTAATATTAGTAAAAAGTAACATGCTGACTACTTTAATATGTTCACCAGTTTTCTTATTGTATGCAATCATAATACTTACATCATCAGACAAAAAGCTTTCCTGTTCATCTCGAACAATGATTGGTTCTCTCCCATCAAAAGTCAACATAGCTTTACGTGTTGTTACTTCTTCAACTTTCTTTGACCACAATGATTCTGAAACAATTCGATACACCGTTCCTTCTACTTTTGTATTCTTAGATGTAATAACCGTTTCCAACTTGCAAATTTCCTTATTAGTCTCTGAATAAAAATATATATTCAAAACAGCTTTTTCTGTATTTCCTAATATTTCCTTAGTATTAATATGGTTGATTGGTTCGTTATTTATAATTCCTAATGCGAGAAGAAGCACCTTTAAAACAGATGTCTTTCCTGAAGCATTGATTCCTATAAATGCGTTAGACGGATTTAGATATATATTGGAAAACAACGAACACAAATTTATCCTATCTTCCTCTTCAACTCTTTGTTGCGCATAAAAGGGTAAATCCAGCTTTTCTTTAAATAATGGTAAACCTTGTGCTGTTACTCTCAATAATTTCATATGGAACCTCCAGATTAAAAACGGATTTTACGTTTTTATTTTTCTTTTGTTACTATTATATTCATATTTCTAAATTTTATCAACGGTCAATTCGTTTTTATGTACATCGTTTATCCTTCTTTTTCCACTGTAATTGCACCCTTTTTCTTGCCAGTTCCTCCGTTTCTTTAAATTTTGTTGCTTAATCTTCTTTGATGGTTACAATGTATATCAATAGATGAAGTATAAAATTGCCTGCTAAATTCTTCTTTTAAACTTACAATTATTTTTCTACGCCAAAAGGCCCAGAACACCTTTTTCTGAGCCTCTTCATTTTGTAAATCTCGTCCTGTTTTCAATTATATTTAAATCTATTATGTAACATTCAAATTGTCATCAGCAAGTTGAGGCAAATCATCCTCACTACCAATGGCTTTCCCCCCAAGCACTGTTACTGTCACTCCTAAAACCAGTGTTACCCCCACACCAATCATCTTCAGTACTCGCTCATGAAATTTCTGTTGTTGTAAATATAATTCTGTTATCTTTTCAGCTTCCTCAATCATTTTGTCAGAAAAAACTTTTCTTTCTTCTTTTGTTAAGTTTTCTTGCGCTCATTGTCAAGCTAGTTGTCAGTAAAACTTTAACTTTTTGTTGCAATCATTCAGGCTGTCAGATGTTACTTCGCACCTAAGCTAAATGTCAATGACAAGCAGCTTCGCTGATGCAATTCATCCA
>NZ_VUNI01000022.1 GCF_009695765.1 Roseburia porci | reverse complement strand
GGGATGGACGGACCACTGGTGTATCTGTTGTCGACCAACGGCATGGCAGAGTAGCCAAGTCCGGAAGGGATAAACGCTGAAGGCATCTAAGCGTGAAGCCCCCCTCAAGATGAGATATCCCTTCCCAAGAGGAAGTAAGACCCCTTGAAGACGACAAGGTAGATAGGGCAGAGGTGGAAGTGTGGCAACACATGGAGCTGACTGTTACTAATAGGTCGAGGGCTTGACCAATAAGACTTGATGAATGCGAGTCGAAGACGAAGCATGAATTTAGTCGTTTGGTCGTTCGAGTAAGCGAAGCGAACTCGAACTTCCATAAGAACAATCGGAATCTGTATGAAGTTTTGAAGGTATATTACCTTTATGGCCTAATGGCTCAGTTGGTTAGAGCGCCGCCCTGTCACGGCGGAGGTCGCGGGTTCGAGTCCCGCTTGGGTCGTTTGTAGAGAGTGATACTCACTACAAGTAATGCGTGGGATCTTAGCTCAGCTGGGAGAGCATCTGCCTTACAAGCAGAGGGTCACAGGTTCGAGCCCTGTAGGTCCCATTTTTTGCCGATGTGGCTCAATTGGCAGAGCAGCTGATTTGTAATCAGCAGGTTATCGGTTCGAGTCCGATCATCGGCTTCTACAATTTCATATTGTAGTAATGGGCAGATTCCCGAGTGGCCAAAGGGGACAGACTGTAAATCTGCTGCAATTTGCTTCGGTGGTTCGAATCCACCTCTGCCCATTCTTCTTTTTGAAGAATTAAATATTATCGCGGGATGGAGCAGTCTGGAAGCTCGCCGGGCTCATAACCCGGAGGTCATAGGTTCAAATCCTATTCCCGCAACTCGACATCAATGATGTCATAACTGCCCAGTTAGCTCAGTTGGTAGAGCAGAGGACTGAAAATCCTCGTGTCTCTGGTTCGATTCCGGAACTGGGCATTTACTCGATTATGAGTATATGGGATATTAGCTCAGTTGGTAGAGCACTTGACTTTTAATCAAGTTGTCCGGGGTTCGAATCCCCGATGTCTCATTGGTAATGAAAGAAGTCGTTCGTTAGAACGGCTTTTTTCTATTTCAGATAACAAAGTTATAAGCTTTCCTGTTGCTATGTTTGATTGAGAATGGACATTCGTCAATGATTTACTGTCTGAAAAGGTATTTTGCAATTTCAAACAGTATTTGGTTTCAGCATTCTAACATATAAGGGAAAGATTTACTTCCTAAATGAATGTTTTTTGATTATAAGCAGTAAATATTCAAGCCTTCCAGCAATTTGAAGAAATTTTACTGTCTAAAAGAATGTTTTTGGATTTTAAGCAGTATTTGCTCTAGCTTTTCATTCATTTTAAAGCAGTTATACTGCTTAGATCAATAAAATGAAGATTTGAGCAGTATTTGTTTTGAAAAGTTGCCACTTCGCCCAGCGCGAACCACAATCTGCTGATAAACTAGTTATCGGTAGCAAGAATATCCATGTATGAAACAGAATAGATACTTAATGACAAGGAGATAGATACATCTGGAATTTTACAAACCGGAACAGGAGACAAGAAAATGAATTTACCAATAAAAAAGAAAGCAAAGATTCAAACGGAAAGACTGTGTCTGAAACCATATTCATCTGAGGATGCAGGCAGACTGGCAGAATTTTTTAAAAATGATGAGATCTCGAAAACTTTCATGGTGCCGGATTTTGAATCGGAAAAACAGATAGAAGATCTGGTGCATAAGCTGATTGAATTCAGCCAGATAGAAGATACGGTGCATCTTGAATATGGCATCTATTGTGACAATGTCATGATCGGATTTGTCAATGATTGCGGAATAGAAGAGGACACAATTGAAATCGGATATGTAATTCATCCGGATTATAAAGGACATGGTTATGCGACAGAGGCAGTATTGGCCATTGTAGAAGAATTGCGAGAAATGGGATTTCAGAAGGTAATGGCAGGATTTTTTGAAGAAAACACAGCCAGCCGCAGAGTAATGGAAAAAGCCGGAATGCAGTTAAATGATCTGGTCGAAGAGGAAGAATACCGTGGAAGAATCCATAAATGTTACTATTGTGAAATAAATTTTTAGGATGGCAGGAAGACAAACAGGAGTTTCAGCAATGATTTTAGATAAACGGATCATACCAATATTAGATCCGAAATATTCCTTGAAAATATAAGAAAACAAATTATTATTCAAGGAGATTATAATGAACAATCCAATAAAAGATTTAACAAAATATGTATGGCTTTTTAAGCTGGAAAAAACGTGAACAGAAACTCGATTTTGAAAATTAGCAGATGGGAGAAAAATGAGAGCAATTGTACAGGCAGAGGAAAAAGACAAAGAGGAGATCTTAAGATTATATAAGACGCAGCTGGGGCGGGAATTCTGTCCCTGGGATGAGACTTATCCGGGAGAAAAGGAAATTGAATTTGATCTATCCCGGGATGCCTTGTTTGTCATGAAGGATGAAAAAGGAAAAATTATCGCATCCATATCCATTGATGAGGATGAAGCTGTGGAAAAACTGGAATGCTGGACACCGGAGCTTCAGCCGGGAAAGGAACTGTCCCGGCTTGCAGTGGCCCCTGATTATCAGAACCATGGTCTTGCAAGAGAAATGTTGCAGTACGGAATGCAGGTTTTATACAGCCAGGGATATAAAAGCGTACATTTTCTAGTGAACAGGTATAATATGAAGGCGCTTCGTTCTTATGCGGCATTGAATTTCCAGACGGTGGGTGAATGTGAGCTGTATGATCAGCCGTTCTTATGTTACGAAAAAGCACTTATTCAGGCACAGTGAGCGCCGAAGAGGGTGGATTTTCCAATGTAAAAATGTTTTGACATGCGAAAAAACGGGATGTCAAAGCATGTTGATAGACAAAAAACACGAATTTGGTTAATGTGAGCAAGGAAGGGAGGCAGAGAATATGGAGCTTGGAAAACAGATACGGAAATACCGGAAGGAACAGTCTTTATCTCAGGATGAACTGGCAGAAAAGGTATACGTTTCGAGACAGACAATTTCGAATTGGGAAAATGATAAAAGTTACCCGGATGTGAACAGTCTTATTCTTTTAAGCGAAGTATTTCATACCTCGATTGACAATTTGATCAAAGGAGATGTTGAAGTCATGAAAGAGCAGGTAAAGAATGAAGATCGAAAAGAATTTGAGAAGATCAGCAGGATATTCAGCGTATTGTTTTTGGCAATGATGATCACGCCGATCCCGCTTATCCATTATCTGAAATATGCGGGGATTGCGATTTGGGCGCTGCTTGCTGTTGTTACATTGTATTTTTCATTCATCGTGGAAAAAAAGAAGAAACAGTTTGATATCCAGACCTATCGCGAGATCATTGCATTTATGGAAGGGGAAAAGCTTGATGAGATTGCAAAGGCAAGAGAAGAAGGGAAGACCCCATATCAGAAGATCCTGCTTTCAGTTGGAGCTGCAGTTGTGACATTGGTGATTGCATTTATTTTCACGATGCTGCTCAGATAAAAGCAAAAAGTACGCATCGAGAGCGTTTCACAGAGTCCGAAACAGACCTGAAAGACCTGGTCTGTTTCGGGTTTTTTCGAACGTGACTTCATTATAGGAGGATTACTTTTGCAGGAAAAGATATTAGTTGATTTATAAGTCACTTATAAATTACATAGTTACTTGCAAAAGAACAGTATGATTTTTATAATATAGAATTGATGAAAAATGTTATAGTGGTCGGGAGCTTTTTATAAGGATGACAGTGAAAATACGATGATCCAGTGTAGAAAGTGCGATCATCATTGACATGCAGATGCACGATAGCATGAAAGGAACGATAATGAATATCTGCAATGTTTAAATAAATATGAAAAAGGAAGGAAAACAGCATGAAATTATATATTATACGCCATGGAGAGACTTCATGGAACAAAGAAAAAAAATTACAGGGACAACGCGATATCATGTTAAATGAAAATGGACTCCGTCTGGCAGAACTCACCGGAGAAGGCATGAAAGATATAGAATTTGATCTTGTAATCTCCAGTCCGCTGATCCGAGCAAAGCAGACAGCAGAGCTTGTGATGGCTGGCAGACAGCTTCCGATGATCACGGATAAAAGAATCATAGAAATGTCTTTCGGTAAGTGGGAGGGAGAATGTGTCAATAACAGTGAAGTTCTTCCATCGGATTATAAGGACAAATTTTACAATGATCCGCTTCACTGCCCAAAGGCGCCGGGCGGAGAATCCTTTCAGGATGTGTTAAAAAGAACAGCAGATTTCTATCAGTCATTAGTGCATAACAAAGCATATGAGAATGCGGCGATACTGATCTCCACACATGGAGCTGCAAGCCGTTGCCTGCTTGCTAACTTCTATGAGGATAAAGAAGATATCTGGCGTGGAGGCGTGCCAAAGAACTGTTCCGTCTGCATTGTTGATGTTAAGGATGGAGTCGGAACCGTTCTTGAAAAGGACAAGGTTTATTATCCAAAAGAAGCATAAGATCACTGATTTGCGGAATTACTGCGGTTTTTCACGGTTATGGAAGCGATATACGATAAGACCGATGATGTATAACACAATGATCACAGCGAATGCGGCAACCGCAATCTCATATCTGGCGGTTCCAAGTGCACTTCCACTCAGCGCAGACAAAAAGATCGCCGGAAAACGTCCGACAAACGTGATAAAAATCCAGTGGGACAGGGAAATATCTGTCAGACCAACTACATAGGAAAGCAGATCTTTCGGAGTTCCCGGAATCAGAAAAAGCAGAAAAATAATGCTTTCTGATTTGCGGGAACTTTTTAAAAATCTGACGGATTCAATCTTTTCCCGTTTTACAAACAATTCTACAAAATCCATGCCAAACCGGTGGACAAAAAGGAAGACGATGACGCTTCCAATTGTGGTAGCAATATCGCAAAGCAGTGCACCTTTCCAGATGCCAAAAGCGTATCCGGCGCAGATCTCAAAAGGCCCGCCCGGGATAACGGCCATGAATACCTGAAAGATCACCATTCCCATAAAAGCAAGAATGCCGGGAAAGCCCTTTTCATCTACCCATAGACGGAATTTATCCGGGTCAGATGCAAAATGGACCATTGGTTTTCCAATAAAATACGTAATGCCACATAGAAAAACAATCACAAGGGCAACGATCAGAATGCGGCTTCCTTTTTTGGATTTCTCAGGACTGCTCATATAACAACCTCCTATTCGCACATGCTGGGATGAATGAAATGCGTCTGGCATATGCCAGATCCAATTTGAAGCGTTTTACAAATGCCAATATAGTATGTGCATATCTTGTGGAAGATTATGTCACGATAGAACATAATTGTAAATATGATGCGGATGAATTTAAGAAAACTTTAATCAGAAGACAAGGTTTTCTACAAAATGAGGCTGACTTGAAAAAGTAAATTCCAGTGCAGGGGTAAATTCCACCACGCTTTAAAATTCTTTGATTTTTTAGAATTGTGGGAGGCTAAATCCTTATAAAACTGCTATAATTAGATTAACTTTCCATAAAACATCTTACTTTCAGGCATGGCAAACAAGCCTCTGGATAGTTTTTGTGCGAAACTAAATTCCACAGGCCGCATTCAAAAAATGCGAATTGTTAAGTTCCAGCCTGACAGCAGATTTTTATGCTAAGTTAGTGGTTAAAGCGTATCAGCTTAGGCGTCAGATTGACCTCATCGGGTGGAATCGGCCTAAGCTGAAGTGCTTTTAAGATGTCTATACCATAGTTTTCAAGTGCTACATCATACGGTGTTCGACCACCAAGGCTTTCTCTTGGGGTTGAATTTATGTGGTCTACGATAGTTCTTAAATCCCACTGGGTGAGATATTCAAAGCTAGTCTTTTTAGGAAGAATCATTCGAAGCATGGTATGTGCCTGTTCGATGCCGCCTTTTTGACCGCTTCTCATCGGATCACAGTAATAGATGCTTGACCGCATAATGCCATTAACGCCGTTTTCGAGAGACTCCGGATCTCCGAATTCGGATCCGCGATCCGTAAGAATCGTGTTGAATAAGGTTAAAAAATCATATGTGCCAAGCTGGTGTTCCAACTTGTTAAAAACAAGTTTTACGGCACCTTTGGTGCATCTGTTCATAATGAATGCAAGAAACAGTTTTTCACGGGTTAAGAAGAATGTCAGGATGACACGCTTTGAGTCCTGTGATGAGTGAACGGTATCCATTTCAGCAAAATGGTCAAGTTCAAGGGCTTGAAAATCAGAAAACATACGTCTGATAAAAACGGATCTGTCTTTGATCTGGGTCTTGTGTACTTTGCGGGGTTTGAATTTTACCTGACGTTTCAGATCGATGTTTCTTGCGGACAGGATTCCTTTATCAAGGTAAGAATATAGAGTTCTCACGGACATATCGAGTTCTGGATGATTCGTTATAATCTGATATGGAGACTGTCCCTGAAAAATCAGGGGCGTGATGACCATATCTTTCTGATGCAGTTCGTGTCTGGTCATGTTTATACCGGCCCTGGATTGTGAAAGACATTCTTTGTATTTGCGGTCAGCAAAAATAGCATCATAGCGGTATTTGCGGGCAATCGTGCAGTGATTGATTGCTTTTGGACAACCATTACACACATAAGGTGCTTTATCGAGTCGGTTACATCGTTCTTTGACAAAGTCCGGACATGTCTGGTTGCAGGTTGGACAGGTGGTACATTTGACACCGCAGAGAATGATCTTGCCACAGGCATTGACTTTTTTGCAATGATATCTGTGGACGCAAAAGTTATGTGCATTGTTAAAACAGCCTTTGTGATACCAGTCGCTGAGCCTGTGCAGCCTGATTTCTTTTGAGATTGTTGTTGGATCTTTACAAAGATATCTTGCAATGTCCTTAAAAGAACAGCCAGCGTTTAGGGATTTTTCAATGTATTTGCGATCTTCGAGAGTAAGATGTTTTTGATTACCGGGAATATATTTGCTCATGCTAGTTCTCCTTCTACTGCTGTCAGAAGGCCAACATGAGCATACCATTTATGATATGAAAGATTAAACTCCACTTGTGCAGAAGAGAATTCCACTGTATAAATGGATGGTAGAATTAAACTTTGCAATTTTCATCTACAAAATGAGGAAAGTAGTGCTATAGTTTCCGGGTGGAATATATGATATGATACAAGGAGCAATTCGTGTATCATGACATGATACAACAATACAAAATAAGCGAGATGAGACTGGAGATAGAATATGTATCGAATATTTATGGTAGAAGACGATGAAATGATTGCGAGAACGGTCAAAAAGCATTTGGAAAAATGGGATTATGAAGTACATATTGTCTCGGATTTCAGTAATGTGATGGCTGAATTTGCGGCGTTTGATCCGCAACTGGTGCTTATGGACATACGGCTTCCGTTTTACAATGGTTATCACTGGTGCACGGAGATCCGAAAGCTTTCCAAAGTCCCGGTTATTTTTCTGTCCTCGACAGCTGACAACATGAACATCGTAATGGCGGTCAACATGGGAGCAGATGATTTTATTGCAAAACCATTTGATCTGGAAGTTTTGACGGTGAAAATCCAGGCGCTGATTCGCAGAAGTTATGATTTTGCAGGAAACAGCAGTGTTTTGGAGCATAAAGGAGCACTGTTAAATCTTGCGGATGCATCGGTCAGTTATCAGGATCAGCGGCTTGAGCTTACGAAGAACGAACTGAAGATTCTGCAGACATTGTTTGAAAACAAGGAGAAGATCGTAAGCAGGGATACGCTTATGACCAAACTCTGGGAAAGTGATGCATACGTGGATGAGAATACACTGTCTGTCAATGTGAACCGCCTGAGAAAGAAATTATCTACGATTGGACTCGACGACTTTATTTTGACAAAGAAAGGAATCGGGTATCGAATCGGATGAAATTGCTGCAGTCATTTATAAAAAGAAATTTATTCTGGATCATTGTAGTGCTGGCTTTGTGTGGAAGTCACCTGTTTTATCTGTATCTGGTCAATATCCCGATTCATGATATCAGGTATTCTGCGCTTTTAGATCTGTGTCTGATCGGAGTTTTTGGAACTATGAATTACAGTCGTTACCGCAGAAAAACAGCACAGATGGAGGAACTCTTAAACGGGCCGATGAGCAGTCAGATTGAACTTCCAGAGCCGGAGGATGAGATCGAACATATCTACAGCCAGCTGTTTGAAAATGCGAATATCAGCAGACAGATGGCAGTGAATACGGCTGGAAGGCAGCAGTCGGAGATGAAAGAATATTATTCCAGATGGGTACATCAGGTAAAAACTCCGATCGCCGCATTGCAGCTGCTGCTTCAGGTGCATCGGAACGAACTGGAGGAACTGGCAGAAAAGCTTCCGTTTTCAGAGGATTCCGGGGAAAATTACCCGTGCAATCTTCAGAATGTATCGGATATGGAAGAGGAGCTTTTCCGCATTGAGCAGTATGTGAATATGGCGCTTCAATATCAGCGGGTCAATGGAGCAGGCAATGACTTTGTGCTCGAGGAGATCTCGTTGGATGCTGCCATACGTGAAGTGATCCGAAAATATGCCAGAACCATGATCCGAAAAAAACTTCGTATACAATATGAGGGAACACAGCAGACGGTGTTATCTGATGAAAAATGGATCACATTTGTTGTGGGACAGGTGTTGTCCAACGCCATAAAATACTCTGCCTCAGGTACAATTCATATTGAAGTTACGCAGGAAGTAAACTGGTGTTACATAAAGATCACAGATCAGGGAATCGGAATCCGCCAGGAAGATATTCCAAGGGTATTTGAGCAGGGATTTACCGGATACAATGGGCATGCGGACAAAAAATCCACAGGAATCGGGTTGTATCTGTGTAAACAGGTGTTAAACAAACTGGGGCATACGATCCGTATCGAATCGGAAGTCGGAAAAGGGACAACCGTATGGATTGGTTTTTCCACAATAAAGCGTGAGGTAATGGACTGATATCCACAAAACAGAAAGCAGCATAAGAAAATGTGGATAAAAGAATTAGAAAAAGAAAGAAGTAACGAAAATGAATAAGGATTTAACAGAGGGAAATGTCAGAAAGGTATTATGGTTTTACACGATACCGCTTTTGGGAAGTGTGGTTTTCCAGCAGCTCTACAACCTTGCAGACAGTCTGGTAGCCGGGAAATTTATCGGTGAAAATGCACTTGCAGCAGTTGGCAATGCGAGTGAGATGACGCTTATTTACACGGCATTTGCATTTGGATGTAACATTGGATGCTCGGTTGTGGTATCACAGCTCTTTGGCTCCAGACAGTGGAACCGTCTGAAAACATCGGTAAGCACATCGTTTATTGCTTTTGGTGTACTTTGCGTAGCACTGATGATATTCGGTTTCACATGTACACATCTGGTATTGATGAAAATGAATACACCGGCAGACATTCTGGAGGATTCTTTTTTGTATCTGAAAATCTATACCGCCGGAATGCCGTTTGTCTTCTTTTACAATGTAGCGACCGGTATTTTCTCTGCAATGGGGGATTCGAAAACGCCATTGTATTTTCTGGCATTTTCCTCCATATCCAATATTCTTGTGGATATTTTATTTGTAAGTGCATTTCATATGGGAATCTCGGGTGTGGCATGGGCAACATTTCTGTGTCAGGGAATCAGCTGTGTGCTGGCTGTGATCGCTTTATACAAGCGTGTGAAGGGTATTCCATCGGAGGGAGAATTTGAGATTTTCTCATGGGGACTGCTTGGGAAGATTGCAAAAGTCGCAGTGCCGAGCATTTTGCAGCAATCATTCATCTCTGTAGGAAATATTATCGTACAGAGTATTATCAATAACTTTGGTGCAAGTGTGATTGCCGGATATACGGCGGCAATCAAGCTGAATAATATCGCAATTTCAATGTTTACTTCTGCTGGAAATGGAATTTCTACATTTGCTGCACAGAATTTTGGCGCAGGCAGACTGGATCGTATCAAAAAGGGATTTCGTGCTGGAATTATGTTAGATGTGGTTCAGGTAGTACCGCTTACACTGGCATTTGTCTTTATCGGACGGCCTCTGATCGGAATTTTTATGCAGGACGTTACCGGAGACGCGATGGCGACCGGAATGCAGTTCCTCAGAATCGTCGCACCGTTTTATATGGTAGTCGCAACAAAAACCATGAGCGATGGGATCTTAAGAGGATCTGGCGCAGTTAAGCTGTTTATGATCACGACATTTGCGGATCTGTTTTTAAGAGTAGGACTTGCCGCAGTACTTGCACCGATATTCGGAAGCACCGGAGTATGGATGTCCTGGCCGATCGGCTGGAGCGTTGGTGCCATTCTCTCGGTCTGCCTGTACTGCAGCGGTATCTGGAAAAATGCAAAGTTATAATTAACGTGCTAAAAGTCCGTGATGCTCTTCCATAAAGCCACCGAAAACGACGTTTTTGTAGCCGAGTTTCTTGAACTTGCGCATGGCGTCGTTTGGTTTGTAACCATAGTTTCCGATGATGTAAAGTCTGGTTGTTTTGTCAGGAAGTCTTCTTGAGATGCGGTCTTCCGTGATTTTATCGAGTGGAATGTTGATGGCGCCGGTTACATGACCGTGGTTAAATTCATCCTTCGGACGGCAGTCGATCAGCATGGCATTGTCGGTGGTGTGAGCTTCATTGATCGCCTGATTGACGGTTAGTTTTTTCATAAAAATACTCATATTGTAAAACCTCTTTCTTTGTGCATTATATAGTTCTAATTATAACTATTTTTCGGACTCTTGCAACTTTTTGCAGAAATTCCTTGACCCTGAACCTGGTTCATGCCTTATATTTGGGGCATCAAACAGGAAAAGGGGCAGAAAATGAGTTTTGGAACGAGGAAATATGTACGACAAAAATTAAGAGACCAGTATGGGAAAAATCCAGCAGACTGGCAGCCACAGGGATACCTCAGTCAGAAAATGGAAGACATTCGGATCTATCATAAGATCGAACAGGAATCGTCAGACCATCAGGTGGATGATGTTACGTGGAATGATCTGGAAATGGATGAGATTTTTGAACGGGTCAATCACACCAGATCGTATCTCGGGGAACAGATTTTATATCATAAACTCCACACGCTGGAGCACTCATCCGATGAGGAGTCTGCCGCATTTGAAAAACGCATCCATTATTATGATGCGAACGAAGACAAAAGGCTTGTGCTTGAAGAAAAATTATGTCAGATCGGAAAAAGAAAAACAGATTATACGCTTCCTTATTTTCTGAAAAACACGCAGATCTGGAGAATCGGTAATCAGGCATTGTTTATTTTTCTTCAGATCACACTGATTTTTTTGCTGGCTGCAAGTATTATTACGGATAGTCCGGTGGCAGTCGCAGGACTTATCGGTATTGTGGCTGTAAATATCGGTATTTACTCCATCACCAGACAGCGGTATGAGGTGTATCTTTTTTCACTTGGGAGTCTGAAGGGAATTCTTGATTTTGCAAAATGGATGATGAAGGATGAGACCTGTAAAAACTTATATCCACAGGAACAGACCAAAGAGGCACTCGCACGTTTGCATAAGCTTTCTAAAATGATTTCTGTGTGGCAGACAAGAAAATACCAGAGTATGTCAGGGGATGTTGCATCCATTTTTCAGGATTATCTTATGGGCATTACATTATATGATCTTGTGGCTTTCAACCGTATTATGAAGCTGATCGAAGATAAAAGAGACGATGTCATGGCGCTTTACTGTTTTGCAGGGACTGTGGACATGGAGATTGCCATAGCATCTTATCGGAGGAGTCTGGAATACTGGTGTATTCCGGAGTTTACAAAAGAGCATATGATCTGTGGACACAAAATCAGCCATCCGCTTGTGAGTCATCCGGTGTCGAATGATTTTACCATGTCTGACCGGGCAATCATTACAGGTGCGAATGCTTCCGGTAAATCCACATTTATGAAAGCGGTGGCGGTAAATGTTATATTGGCGCAGAATATTCACACCTGTATTGCAGATGATTTTTGCATTTTGCCAATGGATGTGATGACTTCTATGGCGCTTCGGGATGATGTCATCACCGGAGAAAGCTATTATATGAGGGAAATCCGTTATCTGAAACGCATGCTTGGGCGCTTTGAGAAGAAAGAGCCGGTTCTGTTCGTGATCGATGAGATCTTGAAGGGAACGAACACGGCAGAACGGATCGCGGCATCGGAGGCCATACTGGATTATTTTTCAAAAGGCAATCAATTCGTTCTGATCGCGACGCACGATATGGAGCTTGTGTATGCGATGCAGGGAAAATATGACAACTATTATTTTGACAGCGTGATCCAGGGAAAAGACGTCTGCTTTCCATATACGATCCACAGGGGAATCGGCGGAAAAACGAATGCAATTGAACTTCTGGATGTGATATCCTATCCGAAGGAAATCATTACGAGGGCAAGGAAGAATCTTGAGAGGAGTAAGATATGAGAATCGGAGAAGTGGCGGAGCTTACAGGGCTAAACATCAGTAATATCCGTTTTTATGAGAGAAAGGGATTAATTGATCCCGGACGACAGAAGGAAAGTCAGTACCGCGATTACACAAAGGAAGATGTAGAACGGTTGAAGCTGATTATTTTATACCGGAAAATGGATTTTTCCATTGAGAAGATCGCCGGGCTCGTAGAGGGACAGTGTTCTGCAGATGAATTGATCGGGCAGCAGATACTGGAGCTGAACGAAAAACAGAAAGCCATTCAGGGAGCAATCGATCTTTGCCGGAAATTTGCAGAGGACGAGGCTGACGGGAAAAAGGACATCGATTATTATCTGAATTATGTAAAGGAAGAGGAAGCGCAGGGAAGAAGATTTGGCGATGTGGAAGAACTCTTAAGCGACTTCTCGAAGTTTACACAGTTTGACCGGCTGATCGGAGATCCCTACTTAGGATGGATACTGTTTCGGTTTCCGTGGGCGGAAAAACTGATCCGCGGACTGTGGCTCGGACTCTGGATTGGTTTACCCGTGCTTGGAATAATCCTGTTTGCAGTCGATGCAGACGGCGTAAATGTAGGAGGAATCCTGTTCTGGATCGGGTGGATGATTTTTGCAGGCATATCATTTTTACGTTTTCGAAAAAGTGCAAACTATGGTATAATGTACGAAAGCAAAACCGGAGGGTCTTCGGACTTTAGCCGAAGCGGCTAAGCAGCCACAGGCATCACGCGCGGATGAAAGAGAGGATGAGATTATGAAAAAGTTAGCAGTAACATTGTTGTCAGCAGCAATGGTTTTATCGCTTATGGGATGTACCGATCAGAGTGCTGAAGAGAAAAATGACAACACAGATAAAACAGTTCAGACAGAGACTAAGGATACGGTGAAGGAATCCGAAACAGATTCCAATGCTGTGACAGAAGTGACAGAAACAACAGAGCAGTCAGGCACAGACAGCAAGACACAGGGGCTTGATTATGCTGCAGTTTATGAGCCGGTATTGGAAAATTACCGGGAACAGTATGGAGATGATATTCTGTATACAATGTACGATCTGGATGAGGACGGAGCTAAGGAACTGATCGTTTCTTACGGAACCTGCATGGCAGACTGGGAGAATACCGTATATACATATGAAGCTTCCGGAGCAGAAGAGATCGGAACCTTCTATGCTCAGGTGCTTTTATATCAGGCAGAGGATGGAAATGGTCTGTACGCAGTTTCCGGTCAGATGGATGAACCTCGGGTTGAGCAGATCACGATGCAGGACGGAACTTTACAGAAACAGAACGTAGAGAATGCGCAGACAGAAGAAGGCGAGGACTATTATAAGAATGATCATCCGGTAGAATTTGTAAAGATTACCGATCAGTCATTGTTAGAGCAGAAATAGACATTCGAATATCCAATCTTACAAGAATGTAAGAAACGAGGCCGGAATGTAAGCTAAATCGATAGCTTGCATTCCGGCCTTTTGCTATACTAACATCATGAACGGCGGCAATAAGTTCTGCCAACTGAATCTGACAAAGAAAAGGAGTTTAAACATATGTCTATTTTAGAAGTAAACAATTTAAAGAAAATATACACGACGCGTTTTGGCGGGAATCAGGTACAGGCGCTCCGCAACATCTGCTTTTCCGTAGAGGAAGGCGAGTATGTGGCAGTGATGGGAGAATCCGGATCCGGAAAAACAACACTGTTAAATATTCTTGCAGCACTGGATAAACCGACTTCTGGTGACGTGCTTTTGAATGGAAAGAATCTGGTATCGGTAAAAGAGAAAGAGATTTCCGCATTCCGAAGAGACCATCTTGGATTTGTCTTTCAGGACTTTAATCTGCTTGACAACTTCTCGTTAAAAGACAACATTTTCCTTCCACTGGTCCTTTCCGGAGTGAAACCAAGAGAGATGGAGCTTCGTTTAAAACCAATCGCACAGAAGCTTGGAATTGAGCAGTTACTGGAAAAATATCCATATGAAGTATCCGGCGGACAGAAGCAGAGAGCTGCAGTTGCAAGAGCACTGATCACAAAACCGGAGCTGGTCCTTGCAGATGAGCCGACCGGAGCACTTGATTCGAAAGCAACCGACAGCCTGTTAAAGCTGTTTAATCAGATCAATGAAGAAGGTCAGACAATTGTCATGGTTACCCACAGTACAAAGGCTGCAAGTCATGCAAACCGCGTGCTGTTTATCAAGGACGGAGAAGTGTTCCATCAGCTTTATCGCGGAAATCTGACGAATGAACAGATGTATGCAAAAATTTCTGATACATTGACGGTATTAACGACAGGTGGTGAAAAACATGAATAATATCTATGCAAAACTGGCAGGTACGAACATCCGGAACAACAGGCAGCTGTATCTTCCGTATATTTTATCCGGAATCATGACGGTAGCGATGTTTTATCTGATGCTGTTTATCAATAACAATCCGGGAATCGACAAAATACATGGGGCTGCGAATCTGAAGATGATCATGGCACTCGGTGTCGGTGTAATTGCAATTTTCTCTTATATTTTTATTTTTTATACAAACAGTTTTATCAGTAAGAGGAGAAAAAAAGAAATTGGAATCTATAATATTCTTGGCATGGAAAAACGGCATATTGCAAAAGTTCTCGCACTTGAGACTGTTTTTGTGGCTGTTATTACAATTCTTGGCGGTCTTGCGGCTGGTATTGTTTTTTCGAAGCTTGTTTTAATGCTGTTATACCGCATTCTTGGATTTGATGAAACGGTTATGTTTTTCATTACCGGAAGCGGTATTCGTGCAACATTGATCGTATTTGGAATTTTATATGTTCTCACACTGATCTACAATCTGATGCAGATTACGTTTGCAAAACCGATTGAACTGCTTCGAGGCGGTAATGTGGGAGAAAAGGAGCCGAAAACCAAGTGGCTTATGGCAATTGCAGGAGCCACATGTATTGCGACCGCATATTATATTGCGATTACAACAGAAAATCCGATTAAGGTACTGACTTTATTTTTTGTAGCGGTACTTCTGGTTATCGCAGGAACTTATTTTCTTTTTACTGCCGGAAGCATTGCAGTATTAAAAATGCTTCGCAACAACAAAAATTTCTATTACAACAAAAAACATTTCACAGCAGTTTCCGGAATGCTTTACCGCATGAAACAGAATGCAGCAGGTCTTGCGAGCATCTGTGTACTTTCTACCATGGTGCTTGTAATGGTTTCAACTACCGTCAGCATGTTTGCAGGAGTAAAAGACGAACTTGCTGCGAGATATCCGCAGGAAATTACGTTATATTCGACATATGATAATGTGTTTGAAGGAAAAGACGATGTGACAGACATTGTAAAACAGACCATTGCAGATCAGGGAAGAACGATCGAGAATGAGTGTTCCTACCGTTATCTGCTGCTTATGCTGAAACAAAACGATACTTCTTTTGAAGCAGCTCCTCAGGACAGTTGGAACAGCGATCTTGCGATGATAAATATCATCACAAGAGATGATCTCATTGCAATGGATGATCGTTTTACAGAGAATGATATTTCACAGCCACAGAGCGGAACTGTTAGTGTATATGGAAGCAAAGCATATGATGCAGATACCATTACAATTCTTGGTAAGGAATTTCAGGTTGGAGAAAGCCGGGTTTTTATGGCAGATAAGGATATGTATGCAAGCCTTGGCTTCAATGATGATTATTATGTTGTTGTGGACAGTCTGGACACATTAAAAGATATTTTTGCACTTGCAAATACAGATAACAGAATCACACTGTACCGTGGTGTATCCGGTTATGATATTGATGGAACAACGGCAGAGAAAGCAGCCTGCGCAGATGCAGTAAACGAGGCCATTCAGGCAGCAAACGAGGAAGCTGGCCTGAATAAGGAAGAGGACACAGAGATCGTGGCAGGTGCAAATGGATTAACCAGCCGTTATATGGAAAGCCGCGCTGGAAATGAGAAGGAATTCTATTCACTTTATGGAGGACTGTTTTTCCTGGGAGTATTTCTCGGAATCATGTTCCTGATGGTTACGGTGATGATCATTTTCTACAAACAGATTTCCGAAGGCTATGATGATAAACAGCGTTACGAAATCATGGAAAAAGTCGGAATGAGCAATGAAGAGGTGAAAACATCGATTCAGAGTCAGATCCGCATGGTATTTTTCCTTCCGATCGTAACTGCAGCAATCCATGTTGCAGCAGCGTTCCCGATGATCAGCAGACTGCTTATGCTTTTAAATCTGACCAACACCAGATTATTTGTGATTTGTCTGATCATCACGATCCTGATCTTTACATTGATCTATTATGTTGTATTTAAACTTACTTCCAGATCTTATTATAAGATCGTAGGCAATCAGGTAAGATAACCTGTTTGAAAAAGCATAAAGTTGACGTGCATGCGGATTCGTGGGATAATTCATATAAGAAAGTTGCGAAAGGGAGGCACAATATGGAGGCAAAAGAGACGATTCGCTTATATGATCAGAATGCCTATGAGACAGAATTTGAGGCAGAGGTAGTTGCCTGCGAAGAGATCACCGGAAAAGACAAAAAAAGCTATGAGGTCATTTTGGATCAGACCTTATTTTTCCCGGAGGAGGGCGGTCAGAGCCCGGATATGGGAACGATAAATGATATGGAAGTCCGCGATGTACAGATCAGGGATCAGGTAATCCGTCATACGATGGACGAGCCAATCGCTGTCGGCACAAAAGTGAAAGGAAAGGTCGACTGGCAGCATCGGTTTTATAACATGCAGCAGCATACGGGAGAGCATATCTTTTCCGGAATTGTACATAACCGTTTCGGATACGACAATGTAGGATTCCATCTGAGTGATTCCGTTGTGACCATGGATTTTAATGGTGTGATTCCGGCAGAGGAACTGAATGATATTGAGGATGAAGTCAATCTTGCCATTGCGAAGAATCTTCCGGTTGAGGTAACCTACCCATCCAAAGAAGAGTTAAAGGATCTCGATTACCGCAGTAAGATCGAGATTGAAGGACAGGTACGTATCGTAACAATTCCGGGATATGATGTCTGCGCCTGCTGTGCTCCGCACGTAAAACACACCGGTGAGATCGGAATGTTAAAAGTTATGAGCATGCAAAACTATAAAGGTGGTGTGCGTATCAGCATTTTATGCGGGTTCCGTGCACTCGAAGCCTTCCGTCAGAAAGCTGAGATCATCACAGAGCTCATGACACAGTTTAGTACCAATCAGGAAGCGCTTGTTGATAACGTTGTGAAATTAAAGAATAACAGCCAGAACTATAAGACACAGCTTGCAGAGGCAAAGCAGGAGCTTATGGATTATAAGATCGCTGCACTTCCGACAGATATCGATAATGCCGTATTGTTTGAACAGGATCTGGATACTCCGATCATGCGCGCTGTTGTAAATAAACTTGTGGAAAAATACAAAAGAGTAAGTGCTCTTTTCGTTGGAGATGATGAAAGCGGATACAATTTCATTATCGGAAGCCAGAATGCAGACTGTCGTCTGATTGCAGCTGCGCTGAAGAATAAACTTGAAGCACGTGGCGGCGGAAGCAACGTTATGGTGCAAGGCTCCGTAAAAGCTGATAAAGCTGCAATCCAGAGAGTTTTAGATGATATACTTGAAGTGTAAATAAAAAGCTGTGGCATCGGCCACAGCTTTTTATGCCTGAAAATCAATATTGGAACCGGAACCGGTGAGTGCTGTATACAGTGAGTCGGAAGATTTGGATTCCATTTTGCGTGCATACTGTTCCGTCTTTTTTGTAAAATCCGATTCTTTTCCGAAGACTTTACCGACATCGGAAGCACTGGATTTGCCAAGCAGGTTCTTGTTGGCGGTCATGGTTCCGTCGGTATTAACCGTAATTCCAAGTGAGGAAAGATCATCGGAATATTTGTGTGAGAGCTGTTTCAGCTGGCGTGCATACCGGTTGACATCGGAAGAGGAAGATGCACCTCCGGACTTTAATGTATTGTTATAGGTATCGATAAAAGCAAGGATACTGTTACAGATATTCTCTCCGTTGTCGTTTTCCGAATATTCAAAGGACTGAAGATTGCGCGCTGCACGACGGAGTGCAAGTCCGTCCTCGTAAGAAAGACGGGAATTGGAAGTCTCTTTACGGGTGGAAGACTTAAACATTTTCTGGTTGTTCTGATAATAGCTGCGCAGATAATAATTCTGCGAAAGGCTCATTCCTGTTGATGCAACTGTACTCATGCGGATACCTCTTTTCGTAATTCTATCGTAATTATTCAGAACCGCCACATATATTCTGATTCTCAGTGGTTCTGAATAGTCATATTCTGTTTTATATATCGGTATAAAACGAATTTTATTTACTTATATTTGGAAAAGAAGTAGAATAATAAGGAATGAGAGCATGCAAAATGTATGCGGGGGCTTATTAGGAGGATCAATATGAGAAAAACCAGTTTTGGTACAACGAAGAACGGATGCGCTGCATCTACATATGAGATCGGCAATGGCAGAGGTGTCCGCCTGATCGCAACAGATTTTGGCGCAACCGTTGTCTCCATATTTGTGAAGGACAAAAATGGAACAGAGCGTGATGTTATTTTAGGATATGATGATCTGGCAAGCTATGAGCGCGCAGAATGTTATTTTGGCGCTACGGTCGGAAGAAATGCCAATCGAATTGCAAATGCAAAGGTTACCATTGACGGTGTGGAATATGAGCTGGAGAAGAATGACAATGAAAACAATCTTCACAGCGGTTCGAACGGAGTCAGTGTGAAAATGTGGGATGTGGAAGAATATACCGATACAAAGATCACATTTGGATACACCAGCAAAGATATGGAACAGGGTTTCCCGGGAAACTGCCAGATGCATGTGACCTATGAGGTGACAGAGCAGAATGAATTTAAGATTACGTATCATATTGTTTCCGATCAAAAGACGGTAATCAATATGACAAACCACAGTTATTTCAACCTTGCCGGACAGGAAAATGGCAATGTGCTGGATCAGACACTTCAGATCGCAGCTTCCCATTACACACCGATGAAGGATTCCAAATCCATTCCGACCGGAGAGATTGCTTCCGTAGAAGGTACACCATTTGATTTCCGGAAAGAAAAACCGATCGGACAGGATATAAAGGCATCCCATGAGCAGCTGATTTTTGCAAACGGATACGATCATAACTTTGCAATCGACAAAACAAAGGATGGCGTTGAAAAGATTGCGTCTGCATATTGCAGCGAAAGTGGGATCCGCATGGATGTATACACGGATCTTCCAGGTGTGCAGTTGTACACGGCTAATTTTGTCGGCGGACAGCATGGTAAAAAGGGCGCTGTATATGTACAGAATTCCGCATTCTGTTTAGAGACACAGTACTATCCGAATGCGGTCAATGAGCCGAATTTTGCATCGCCGGTATTTGATGCAGGACAGCCGTATGATTCCACAACCGTATATGCATTTTCTGTTGATGCATAACAACACAGGGAGGATGATGAAGGGATGAAAATTGTTTTTCTGGATGCAAAATCGATCGGGGAAGACATCGATCTGTCAATATTTGAAGAACTTGGTGAAGTCGTAAAATATGATTATACTTCAGCAAAAGAGGCACCGGAACGTGCAAAAGATGCGGATGTTCTGATCATTAATAAGGTAGAGATCAATGAGCAGTCTGTTGGTCAGGCAAAGCATCTGAAGCTTGTCTGTGTGACTGCCACAGGTACAAATAATCTGGACAAAGCATATCTGGATCAAAGAGGAATCGCATGGAGAAATGTTGCGGGATATTCCACAGAATCTGTGGCACAGCATACGTTTGCGATGCTGTTTTATCTGTTGGAGAAACTTCCTTATTATGATGCATATGTGAAAGATGAGCATTATATGGGCGATACGAGTTTTACTCATTTTGCAAAGCATTTTCACCAGATTGCGGATATGACGTGGGGAATTATCGGTCTTGGCAATATTGGAAGAAAAGTAGCGGACATTGCAAAAGCCTTTGGATGCCATGTGATCTACTATTCCACATCCGGAAGAAATGCACAGCCTGGATATGAGCAGGTCTCATTTGATGAACTGCTTTCACAGTCGGATATCGTATCCGTACATGCACCGTTAGATGAAAATACAAAGGATCTGATGAACGCCGAAGCATTTTCGAAGATGAAATCAAATGCGATTTTCTTAAATGTCGGAAGAGGACCGATTGTATGCGAGGATGCACTCGCAGATGCATTAAATCATGGTACGATCGCAGCAGCTGGACTGGATGTTCTGAGAGAAGAGCCAATGAGCCCGGACAATCCGCTCCGGAATATCAAAGACAGTGAGAAACTTCTGATCACGCCGCATATTGGCTGGGCAAGTGTCGAGGCCAGAACCAATCTGATGAAGATTATATACGGTCAGATCAAAGAATATTTTAAATAATAGAGAGAAGTTCAAAAAGGCAGCATATCATGCGTGGAGAGCACGATATGCTGCCTTTTTCAGTTGGCCAGAGACAGACCGCTCAGGAAAGAACGGTTGCCGTATTCATGGCAGAATCTGCGGCGGTCTTCACGGGTAAAGCCGCGGTTTATCATTTTTTCATAGTGACGGATACGGCGGTCATAAAGCTGACCGGCCTGGGCGTAGAGATCAGGAAAGGAAGAGTTCGAAATCTCTTTGGTCCATGGATGTGTCCAGGTCTTATGGGCAAGATTCATTGGATCCGCAACAAAATGGTGATGGTCGCTTGGAATCATCGGAGAAAGGAATGCATGTCCGATGAAAATCCGTTCTATAAAACGTGCCAGAACCTTTTTCTGACCGTAAGGATCGCGGATCAGCCGTGTTCCCGTGCTCATCCAGAAGAAGGCTCCATACATCATCCATTCGTGGATCATAAGATCCGGATACGTATTGCGGTAAGCATACGTAAGCATTCTTGCGATTACGCTTTTTTGCAGTGCATTCAGATGGATCGTGGAATTCTGGTGGAAGCGAGATGGCAGTTTATGCTTTTTCAACTGAAGCAGTGTGCCATCGAGCTCTGTTTCAAGATAGGCGTGCTGCCCGAAGTAATTGATCTCTTTCGGCGGATTGGCCGGAGTATAACGGGTCAGTGCATAGATATAAGGATGCGCGGTGCAATCCAGTGTGTAGTGCCCAAGAAAACCGATCAGATATGCATCTGCAATTGCCAGCAAACGTTTGTGACCGGCAAACATCGTGCGGCTCTCCAGAAGATTGGTAAAGAAAAGTCCCGTTTTCTGGCTGTGTGCGATCGCTCCGAGATTATCCCGGTGCAGCAGATAGGACGGCAGATAATAGAAGAAGACATCCGGTCCCTGCAGTCCAAGTCCAAACGCACTGTGGTTCTTATATAAGTTCTGGCATACTGTGCGATTGGAAATTCGTTTGTACGCATCTGCTCCAAATAGATAATGTGTAGTAAAACCTGGCATGTTATAGCCTCCAATAGACATAATACTTGTTTTTTTTTCTATATCCTATTATAGTGGCTGTTCCGAAAATTTCCAGTCATTCCGATGAGAATTTCTATACAGTAATTGAGAAAAGTTTGTTGACATCAATGAGTATAGTGATATAATGTGACGTAGTAATAAAAACTACATAGCACCTCTTGCGTAGGTTGTTTTCGTAGACAAATTCGAGAAAATGTATATTTGAGTCATACATGAAATTGGGTTTGGATATGTAAAAACAGGAAAGTTTACAATATACTTCTACGTAGAGTCGAAAATGTTATGAAAACGGAGGATTAAGTCATATGGCAGGATTAAAAGATGCCGCAGAAAGAAAAGCATTTAGTGTGGCAATTGACGCAGTATTAAAGAGTTTAAATAAAGATCCGGATAAAGCATTATTAAATATTGTTGAGCTTACCAAAAAGTTTATGGGTGACAACTTTAGAGCAGATGCTTATGAAGGCGCAAAGAAGATGATCCAGAACCCGGATGCAAAATGGATGAAATATGTGAAGAGATTATTAGCAGAGACTGATCCTCATGTAGCAAAAATGACAGCATTGAATCTTGGTTATCAGGCTGCATTTGCAGGAACCAAGCAGATCCGTAAAATGAGAGTTCAGGAACAGTGCAATATTCCATGGCTGATTCTGATGGACCCTACTTCAGCATGTAACTTACATTGTAAAGGATGCTGGGCAGCTGAGTATGGTAACAGATTAAACCTTTCATTCGAAGAATTAGACAGTATCGTTACACAGGGTAAAGAGCTCGGTGTATACTTCTATATGATGACAGGTGGAGAACCACTTGTACGTAAAGCAGATATCATCAAACTTTGCGAGAAACATAATGATTGTGCATTCCATTGCTACACCAATGGTACACTTGTTGATCAGAAGCTTTGTGATGATATGAAACGTGTTGGTAACTTATCATTATCCATCTCACTCGAGGGATTCGAAGATGCAAATGATTTCCGTCGTGGTGAAGGTGTATACGGCAAAGTACTTCATGCAATGGATCTTCTTCATGAGAATGGACTGATCTTCGGTAACAGTGTATGCTACACAAGCAAGAACATGGATTCTGTTACATCTGATGAGTTCTTTGATCTTCTGATCGAGCACGGAAGCCGTTTCGCATGGTACTTCCATCTGATGCCAGTTGGTATGAAAGCTACACCAGAGCTGATGCCGACAAAAGAACAGCGTGAGTATATTTACCACAGAATCAGAGAAGTTCGTGCAATGGAAGGTGGAAAAGAGATCTTCGTTATGGACTTCCAGAATGATGGTGAGTTCGTTGGAGGATGTATCGCTGGTGGACGTAACTACTGCCACATCAATCCAAAGGGAGATGTTGAGCCTTGCGTATTTATTCATTACTCAGGTGCAAATATCCGCGAGAAATCATTATTAGAATGTCTGAAACAGCCATTATTCATGGCATACAGAGATAATCAGCCATTCAATGACAATATGTTAAGACCATGTCCAATGCTTGAGAATCCGGAGATTCTTCAGAAGATGGTTCATGAGACAGGCGCACATTCTACAGACGTAGAGGAAGCAGAGCCAGTAGAACATCTTTGCGGCAAATGCGTGGACTACGCAAATGAGTGGAAAGAGACTGCAGACAAATTATGGGCAGAGCATCCACATGTTGCAAAGGGTTACCAGAACTTCAAGAAATATCAGCAGCAGTAATTTACAGACGAATGCTGGATACGGGGGGACGTACATCGAAGGGTGTACGTCTCTTTTGTTTTATAAAAACCTCTTGTAATTGGAATGCATTTGGGTGTATTGTTACCTTATGTTTTGTGTAAAGGATGAGTAAAGAATGAAAATCAGATTACAATATGATAAAAAAAATAACATTCGTCTGCTTGCAGCTCTATGCTTTGCAGCAGCAATGTATTTTATGGCAGGAATTGCGCTGTGGATCATTCCGGTATTTGGCGCAGCTTATTATCTTTTAAAAAGTCTGGACATCGAACTTTCTCCAAAGCTCCCGTGGCTGTGGTCCGTGATTCTGATCGGTGGATGCAGTACCGTGACCATGTTTATGATCCAGTATGTGATCTTAGAGCCGGATGTATTTATGCGGACTTCCGATGAAAAATTATTTTTAAATGTACTTTGCATTGCGATTTTTTACCTGGTGATCCAGTTGTTTACGAATAACACGGGACTGACCTGTATCATCGCACATATTTCGATGTTAAGTTTCGGTTTTGTGGATTATTTTGTATATCTGTTCCGGCAGAATGAGTTTACGTTCAGCGATATCCGTTCGATCGGAACCGGTCTTAGCGTTGCCGGCAATTATCAGTTCGGGATTCATGACAGAGGTGCGTATGCGATCCTGGGATCGATCCTTCTGATCGCACTCATACGAAAATGCCATGTGTCATTCCGTTCACGAATCGGCATGTCAGTAGTCAGTGTACTGCTTGGCGCGGTGATGACCATGTGTGTTGCGACAAACAGCATGTATGTGAATACGGAAACATGGGAACAGAAGGGAACATATCGGAACGGTTATATTTTAAACTTTGTGCTGGGCGTCCGTGACAGCTTTGTGTCCGCACCGGACGGATATTCTGCGGATGCTGTGGCAGAGCTGGAGAAAGAGTATTCTGGAAATGGCAGTTCGTATTCCGGAGATTACGGACTTACGAAAAAGCCGACGATCATTGCAATCATGAATGAATCTTTCGCTGACTTAAGCGTGCTTGGCGATTTAAAAACAAATGAAGAACTGACACCATTTATGGATTCCATGCAGGAGAATACGGTGAAGGGATATGCGTTATCCTCTGTTTTTGGTGCGAAGACACCGAATTCGGAGTGGGAATTTATGACGGGCAATTCCATGGCATTTTTGCCGAGTGGATCGGTAGTATATCAGCAGTATATCAATAATACACCGGCGTCTATCGTAACAACCTTAAAGGATATCGGCTATACCTGCGTTGCAATGCATCCATACTATGAGACTGGGTGGAGCAGGAATCAGGTTTATCCGAAACTGGGATTTGATGAGACACATTTTATCGACGATTTTGATCAGAATAACATTATCCGTGAGTATATTACCGATCAGGAAATGTACAATAAGATCATTGACCGTTATGAGAGCAAGGCTTCCAATGAGAATCTTTTTATCATGGGAATCACAATGCAGAACCATGGCGGTTATACAGATACTTACAGCAATTTCCCGGAGGAGATCTATAAGACAGGACGTTCCTACACGGATGTGAACCAGTATCTGTCACTGGTGCATGAAAGTGACAAGGCAATCCAGAACCTGATCACGTACTTTGAACATGTGGATGATCCGGTGGAAATCGTATTTTTCGGAGATCATCAGCCAAGTCTGAATTCCGCATTTTATGAGATGATGAATGGAAAAGGTCTGTCCAATCTGACGATGGAAGAACTTGAGGATCTGTATAAGGTTCCGTTTTTTATCTGGACCAACTATGATTCAACGGAAAAAACAGTGGATATTACAAGTCTGGATTTCCTGTCTACCATGGCATTGGAGCAGGCCGGCATCGCCCTTCCTGCATATAATCAGTTCCTGGCAGATATGATGGAAGAAGTACCTGCAATCAACTCCAGAGGCTATTATTCCAAATCGGAGGGAGCATTCCTGCATCTGGATGAGGCCGAGGGTGAGGAAGCAGAA
This sequence comes from Roseburia porci, assembly GCF_009695765.1. Classification (GTDB taxonomy): domain Bacteria; phylum Bacillota; class Clostridia; order Lachnospirales; family Lachnospiraceae; genus Roseburia; species Roseburia porci. The sequence continues at coordinate 22,178 of NZ_VUNI01000022.1, read as the reverse complement.
TGGATCAAAAATTATAACATTCTGCAATATAACTCGATGTTTGACAAGAAGAACCGGAGTGATCTGTTCTTCCCGTATTACAAATGATTCGGGCGCGAAAATGCAAAGTAATTATCAGGAGAAAAACAAATGGTCAAAGCAGTTATTTTTGATTTAGACGGAACACTTTTAGATACGCTGGAGGATCTGGCAAATGCCGTGAATGCGGCTCTTATACATGCAAATATGCCGGTTCACAGTATTGATGATGTGCGTATGTTTGTTGGAAATGGTGTGAAAAAACTGATGGAACGTGCAATTCCAGGAGGAGAAAATAATCCGGAATTTGACAGTAGCTATCAGTATTTCCGCGAATATTATGCGGCGCATTGTAAAGAGAATACAAAGCTTTATCCTGGAATCTGGGAGCTTTTAGGGGATTTAAAGAAACGCGGCATCAAGATTGCGATCGTATCCAATAAAATGGACCCGGCGGTAAAGATCCTGAATAACGATTATTTTTCCGGAATGATGGATGCTGCACTTGGAGAGAGTGAGGCTGTTCCGAAGAAACCAGCACCGGATATGGTGTTCAAAGCGATGGAAGAACTGGGAGTTACAAAGGATGAGGCTGTTTATGTCGGAGACTCCGATGTGGACATAAAGACCGCCGAAAACTGCGGTCTTCCATGCATTTCAGTTACCTGGGGGTTCCGCGATACGGAATTTTTGCTGGAGCACGGTGCAATGCATCTGGTAAATACACCGGCAGAGATTTTGAATCTTGTGAGTGAATAAATCAAAGAAATATGCCACATCCTATGAGAGACATGTGAAATTCAGAAAGAATGGCAATTCGATTATGAAAAAGATTAAGAAGATACCAGGAGGATGGCATATGGATGAGAAAATCATTGCACAGAACGAACAGATCAAAGCAGACCCGACAGACGGCATGAACAAGCTGGATGAGATGGATCTGGAAATGCCGGAGGGACTCGCATTTTCCATGGCAATGAACGGAAAAGCGATGAGTAACTTCTGCAATATGACGGTGGAACAGCGCAAAAAGGTCATAGATGAAAGCCGCACTGTAGCAGAAAAAGAAGAAATGACACAGCTGATCGACCGTATCGCGTCAAACAGCTTTCAGGGATAAAGTACAACTGAATAAACCGGTAAAAGAAGTGGTTTCTACGGAGACCGCTTCTTTTTTTGACGGTGCATTTAATAATTATATTGTGTTTACAGAGAATCTGGATTACGAAATTTTTACAGTCATTTTACCGGAACAGGATTGTGACCTTTACATTTGGTTCCTAAAATCTTGAACTAGATGTTGTGCAGAACGAAAGCGCAACAGGTTCACAGAGGCAGGACAGTGTGGATTTGCCGATGTGACAAGTAAGGAGGATGCGTAAATGTCGCAGATAAGACTGAACCATATTTGTAAATCCTATCAGGGAACAGACCTGGCAGTAAAGGATTTCAATCTGGATATCGGTGAAAAAGAATTTATTGTTTTTGTAGGACCTTCGGGATGTGGAAAATCCACGGTGCTTCGTATGATCGCCGGTCTGGAAGAGATCACGAGCGGAGAATTATGGATGAACGGAAAACTGATGAATTACGAAGACCCGGGAAAACGAAATGTTTCCATGGTATTTCAGAATTATGCATTATATCCGCATATGTCGATTTACGATAACCTGGCATTTTCACTGGCAATCCGTAAGGTACCGAAAAAGGAGATCAAAAAACGGGTTACCGAGACTGCACGTATGCTGGGACTCGAGCAGCTGTTAGACCGCAGACCGGCGCAGTTGTCCGGTGGACAGAAACAGCGTGTAGCAATCGGAAGTGCGATCTTAAGAGAGCCAAATGCATTTTTGATGGATGAACCGTTATCGAATCTGGATGCAAAAATGCGTACACAGATGCGGGTAGAGATCGCAGGATTATATAACAGACTGAATACAACATTTATTTATGTCACACATGATCAGACCGAGGCAATGACACTTGGAACAAGGATTGTTGTACTGAAAGAAGGTGTTATTCAGCAGGTGGATACGCCACAGAATCTGTATGATCATCCGGCAAGCAGGTTTGTCGCAGGCTTCATTGGTTCCCCTTCCATGAATTTTGTAGATGCGGATGTGCTTTCGGATGCTTCGGGAATTGCCATTGAGAGTGCAGGAGATGGCGTGGAAGCATCGAATGCTTCCAATGTGCTGGAACTGAAGCTGAATGACAATCAGACCGCTATACTGAAACGGTTTCATTATGAAGGCCAGGAAGTTACACTTGGTATCCGGCCTGGAGATTTCATCTTGAAGAAAAATGCAGGCGGACAGAAAGAAAATGTAAGCCAGGCATTCCCGGTGAAGGTACTTTCCAGCGAACTGCTGGGCTCTGACAGACTGGTTTATTTCATGTGGGAAGGTGTCAAATGTGTGGCAGATATTTCTGCAGATGACGAAGTCGCAAGAGGCGATGTGATCGAGATTTGCATGAAACTGGATAAGATCCATCTTTTTAATAAAAATACAGAAGCCAGCATTTTCGCACATGGGGAAAAACTGGCACAAAAAGGAGTAAGTGATTATGAAGAAGTATAAAATATCGGTTCGCAGTATCAGCCCGTATGCATATCTGATTCCAAGTCTTCTTGTTTTCGGATTATTTCTGTTTTATCCGTTTTTTAAGACAATTTATCTGAGCCTGTATAAGACCAATAAGATGGGACAGGCAAAGCTTTTCGTCGGACTTGGAAATTATAAGGATCTGCTTACATCGCCGTCGTTTTACAACAGCCTGTTTGTTACGGTTGAATTCGTTGTGATCGTTGTAGTTGGCAGCATGCTGCTTGGATTGCTCGGAGCTCTGCTGTGTAACAAAGCATTTCCGGGAATCCGCGTTTTTTCCACTGCTTATGCGCTTCCGATGGCTATCGCATCCAGCTCTGCAGCGATGATCTTCCGTATTATGCTTGATCCGACCATCGGAATTATCAACAAGCTGCTCAAACTGGACATTAACTGGATTCAGGATCCGAAATATGCACTGATTAGTGTGGCAGTGCTGACTGCATGGCTGAACAGCGGAATCAATTTCCTGTATTTTTCCGCAGGACTCAGCAATATTGATGAAACAATTTACGAAAGGGCTGCCGTAGATGGAGCAAACAGTTTTCAGATGTTTTATAAGCTGACACTTCCGGGGCTTAGCCCGATCCTGTTTTATACTGTAGTTGTAAACATTATCCAGGCATTCCAGTCTTTTGGACAGGTGAAGATCCTGACACAGGGCGGACCTGGAGAGAGCACAAACCTGATCGTGTATTCCATTTATCGTGATGCATTTTTCAATTACCGGTTCGGAAGTGCAGCCGCACAGTCCGTTGTCTTATTTGCAATCATTATGGTTTTGACACTGATCATGTTTAAGCTGGAAAAGAAGGGAGTATCGTATTCATGAGTGACATAGTAATTGATGTGAGAGAAAAAAACGGGCTCGAGATGAGCGCGGAGGAATTAAAAAGACTTCACGCGGTGATGAGTGCACCGGGAAAGCGCAAAAAGACAGCAAAGAAAATTCTTCTGGTGGCAGTCAATACGGTAGTCGCACTATTTATTCTGCTTCCGCTTTTGTATGCCGTAAGTATCGCATTTATGCCTTCCTCCGATCTGTATACGATGAGCATGAATCTGATTCCGACACATCCGACACTTGACAATTTTCGTGAAGCACTGACCAAAGTACCGTTAGTTCGTTTCGTATTAAATTCATTTCTGGTTGCAGGGCTCATCACATTCGGACAGGTGATCTCCTGTTCCCTTGCGGCATTTTCCTTTTCATTCCTTGAATTTAAGGGAAAAAATGTCCTGTTTATGATTGTTATGGCGACCATGATGATCCCGGGAGAAGCAACGATCATATCCAATTATCTGACCGTGAGCAGCTGGGGATGGCTGAATTCTTACCGTGTACTGATCATTCCTTATCTGACTTCGGCAATGGGAATCTTTTTGTTCCGTCAGTTTTATATGAGTTTTCCAAAAGCGTTATATGAGGCTGCGATGCTGGATGGATGCTCCAACCTTCGTTTCATTCTGACGATCCTGATGCCTCTGACCAAATCCGGCATTGGAGCCATGGTTGTATACACCTTTATCAATGCATGGAATATGTATATGTGGCCGCTTCTGGTTAACGGCTCCAATGAAATGCGTACCGTACAGATCGGTATCAGTATGTTAAACAGCATTGATGCGCAGTCCATCACAATGATGATCGCAGGTGTTGTAATGATTATTATTCCATCTATATCCATTTTTATTATCGGACAAAAACAGTTGATCCGTGGTATGTTCTCCGGAGCTGTCAAAGGTTAGACGACAGACGGAGTTTACATATATTACATCTCAGCAAGGCAATCGGCCCTTGACAAAATTAGAAAAGAGGAGATAAAAAGAGATGAAAAAGAGATTTGTTTCTGTATTATTGACCGCAGCAATGGCTGCAACCATGTTCGCAGGATGCGGAAGTTCTGGAAATTCCCAGGATGGAACAACCACTTCAGACAGTGGAAGCAGTGAAGCAAGTGCAATCGCTTCCGTAGACGATTCCAAACTGGATGGAACAACAATCACATTCTGGCATTCCATGGGTGGTGTCAATGGAGAAGCATTACAGGCTTTAGTCGACAAATTTAATAAAGAAAATGAATACGGAATTACAGTAGATGCACAGTATCAGGGTGAATATGACGACACGATCAATAAATTAAAAAGTGCACAGATCGGTAACATGGGTGCAGATCTGGTACAGATCTATGATATCGGAACACGTTTTATGATCGATTCCGGCTGGGCAGTTCCAATGCAGGATCTGATCGATGCAGATGGCTATGACATCAGCAAGATTGAGCCAAATATCGCTGCTTACTATACCGTAGATGATACCTTATATTCTATGCCGTTTAACTCATCTACACCAATTCTTTACTACAATAAGGATATGTTTGATAAAGCTGGCATTTCCGAGGTTCCAACATCGTTAGAGGGCATGAAGGATGTTGCAGATGACCTTGTCAACAAAGGCGGCGCAGGAGAAGCAATCTCACTTGGAATGTACGGCTGGTTCTTTGAGCAGTTCACATGCAAACAGGGGGCAGCATATGTAAACAACGGAAACGGACGTGAAGATGTTGCAACTGCAGTTGATTTTGACAAAAACGGATCAGCACTGCAGACACTGACTGTATGGAAAGAGTTAAATGATGCAGGAATTGCTCCAAATGTCGGACGTGGAAGTGATTCCGGATTATCTGACTTTACAGCCGGTAAATCAGCTATGACACTTGGTTCTACTGCATCTTTGAAACAGATTTTACAGGATGTAAATGGAAGCTTCGAAGTTGGTACTGCATATTTCCCAAGCGTACATGACGGGGACAAAGGTGGTGTATCCATCGGTGGAGCATCTCTGTGGGCTTTGAATAACAACGATGAAGTAAAAGAAGCAGCTACATGGAAATTCGTACAGTTTTTAGTATCTGCTGAATCCCAGGCATACTGGAATGCACAGACTGGATACTTCCCGGTTACAACAGATGCTGCAAATGAAGATGTTTATAAAGAAAACATGCAGAAATATCCACAGTTCCAGACTGCAATCGATCAGCTTCATGATTCTGCACCGGAATATGCGGGAGCACTTCTTTCTGTATTCCCTGAGGCAAGACAGATCGTAGAAACAGAGATCGAGAACATGATCAATGGGAAACAGGATCCACAGGCAGCGGTAGATGCGATGGCAGATCAGATCAATGCTGCAATCAAAGATTACAACGATCTGAACCAGTAAAAGATTTTAGAATCAATCATAAAAAACGGATAGAGGCAGGAACGCTTCTATCCGTTTTTGCATGTAAAAAAGCAGGAGATTAAGCTTCTGCTTTTTCTTCTTCCATAATGATTTCCGCAGCATCCATGATCAGCTGGGAAGCTTTCATGTGAAGAAGATCCAGTTTTAACTGTGCTTTTGGAAGCACCTGTTTTACCACATCGATCGGCTGACCGTAATTCTGAGCGATCAGTTCATACTGTGCATCGATTTCTTCATCGGATACGGTAAGTTTTTCTGCTTTGATGATCTCATCGAGAATGGCCTCAAGCTTTGCCTGTTTTGCTGCATGAGGTTTTACTTCTTCGCGGAAAGACTCTTTGGTCTTACCCATCATCTGAAGATACTGCTCGAAAGGAATTCCCTGCTGGGCAAGCTGGGCAGCCATCTGCTTCATCTGCATATCGATTGCTGCTTCGATTGCAGCCGGAGCAAGAAGGCAGGAGCAGTTTGCAAGAACCTGATCATAGATCTGTTCGCGCGCAGCATCGTCTTTTTTCATCTGAACCTGATAATCGAGGTATTCTTTGATATGATCTTTTAATCCGTCTACAGTATTCACTTCCGGAATATTTAAGGAAACAACGAACTCATCATTGAGTTCAGCTGGTTTCTCGTTGTAGATCTGGTGAAGTTTTACTTTGAACACAACGGCTTTTCCAGCAAGATCCGGAGCATGATACTGTTCTGGGAAGGAAAGGTTGATGTCGCGGCTTTCACCGACTTTCATTCCGACAATCTGCTCTTCAAAGCCCGGAATAAATGAACCGGAACCGATTCCAAGCGGGTATTTCTCGGCTTTTCCGCCTTCAAATGGAACATCGTCCTTGAAACCTTCGTAGTCGATGACCGCGGTGTCACCCATTTCTACAGCACCGTCTTTCTCCACGCGTGCAGGGTTGCCTGCAAGCAGGGAAGCAATCTGTGAATTTACATCATCCTCTGTGTATGAAATAAATGGGATGGTTGCTTTCAGTCCTTTATACTGACCTAATAAAATATCCATAATCTGTCCTCATTTCCTGAATTATTTCGATTCCGTTAAACGGGATCGTCTATAGAAAGATATGGGTGTAGTATACAGGAAAAATGGGGCCGGTGCAAGGATTTCGCATGATGTTTTACCAGGAGAATGCAATTTAAAAATGATAGAATACAGAGTAAAAATATTGTAAAATGTAACGAAAAAATATATAATTTAGATAAATATTCAGAAATTTATGGACAATATATAGGAAAGGAACAATATGACTCTTGAGACATTCATAGAATATAATCTGGCGCCTGTGATGGGACTGCTGTTTTTGATTATTGCATTACTGAAAAATGATACGATTGAAAAAGGCGAGAAGAAAATTCTGTCTGTAATCTGTGGAATTGAATTTCTGGAGATGGCAGCGTATGATCTGGAACTTGTGGCAGCGTCCTGGGATCATCCGACGTATTTTCGCATTCTGATGTCTGCAATCGGATATTCCCTGCGCCCATTTATCGTATACTGCATGATTCACATCATTGACAGAAGAGAGAGGAGCAGGATTAGAAGAATTTTATTCCTGCTTCCAGAGCTGTTTGCGGTTATCTGCGCATTTTCCGCATTTTTTACGGATATTTCTTATTCTTATAACAGCTGCAATCAGTTCATCTGTGGTCCGCTTGGCTATGTGAGCCAGTTTGTCACCGTTTTTTATATGCTTGTCATAGTCAGTTATGCTTTTCAAAGACATATTTTTGAAAAACGGATAGAGAGCAATATCATGCTGCTTGCAGTCGGATACGTTATGCTGGCACTGGCACTTGAAGTTGCATTTAATATCCGGAGCATTGGACGGACTGCAAGTGTGTTCAGCACCATTTTTTTCATGTATGCGATCCAGACAAATCAGTTGAAAAATACGATTTCTGTGCTTCAGGAAAATAAGGATCTGAAAAACGCAATGGAAGAACTGGAAATAGCAAAGAAAGAAGCAGAACGGGCAAACGCGGCAAAATCGGATTTCCTTTCAAGAATGAGCCACGATATCCGTACACCTTTAAATGGAATCATAGGCATTATTGAGATCAACAACCGTTATCCGGATGATGCAAAACTTCAGGCAGAGAACCGCCAGAAAGCAAAAGTTGCGGCAAATCATCTGCTTTCTCTGATCAATGATGTGCTTGAATTAAGCAAAATGGAAGATCCTGGGACGGAGCTTGTGCAGGAGCCTTTTGACATCAGGGAAGTTGCCTCAGATGTATTTACAATCGTATATATGAAAGCCTCCGATGCGGGAATTACATTGGAATATGATGATGACCCGTCTGTATTCAAGTATCCTTATGTTTATGGAAGCCCTTTGCATTTGCGGCAGATTTTCCTGAATATTGCAACCAACGCAGTAAAATATAATAAGATTGGCGGCAAAGTCTGGGGCAGGATCGAGTATGAAGGAAAGCAGGGAGATACCGTTGTTTACAGTTGTACGATCCGCGATAACGGAATTGGGATGAGTGAGGAGTTCCAAAAGAAGATATTTGACCCGTTTTACCAGGAGCACAAAGATGCAAGAAGTTCTTATCAGGGCGTTGGACTTGGAATGTCTATTGTAAAAAGTATCGTTGATAAGATGGGAGGAACGATTGAAGTACATAGCCGTCTGGGTGAAGGCAGCACGTTCAAAGTGACGATACCATACAAAATTGTTCCGGAGAGCGAGATTCCGGTTCATGAAGAAAAAGTAGAAGACGGTTCCATCGAAAATATGAGGATTCTCCTTGTTGAGGATAACAAACTGAATGTAGAGATTGCACAGCTTCTGTTAGAGGACGCGGGTGCGGTCGTTACCGTTGCGGATAACGGACAGGAGGCGCTTAATATTTATGAAAAGCGTGAGGCTGGTTCTTTTGATGCAATTCTGATGGACCTTATGATGCCTGTCATGGACGGCTATACTGCCACCCGGCGCATCCGCATGTCTGGAAAAGCGGATTCCGCCAGTATTCCGATCATAGCAATGACGGCAAATGCATTTTCTGAGGATATTAAGAAATGCAGGGAAGCCGGAATGAACGCCCATCTGGCGAAACCGATGGATATTCAGAAAGTTATTCAGACATTAAAGCGGTATTACCGTTAAAAAAGGCCACTTAACGGCTTCCAAAGATTTCGAATCACATAGAATAATAAAAATTCCCCGGCATACAATGTAAAAACAAGTATTGCAGGGGTTTTTTTGTGAAATCATATATTGAAGAGCGTGCGGTAGAAATTGCAACTTATATCATTGAAAACAATGCGACTGTACGGCAGGCCGCCAAACACTATGGAATCAGCAAGAGCACGGTACATAAGGATGTAACAGAACGCCTGGACCACATCAATGCGAATCTGGCACATGAGGTCCGAAAAGTTCTGGATCTGAATAAAGCTGAGCGGCATATCCGTGGTGGACTCGCCACAAAAGAAAAATATGCGCATATGCACATGATATAGTATGTGTAAAAACTATTGTAATTTAACAATGCGAGTAGTACAATATTACTAGATTCATCATGAATCAGAAAATTACCTGAGCAGGAATACAAAAGAGGAGGAAAGATATGAAAAATTCATTGAAAAAAGCATTTTTCGGAATACTTGCATTGTCGATGACCTTAACCATGGGGAATGGTGTGACGACATTTGCAGAGACCGAAGAACCAACAGTGGCAGCAGCACCGGCTGATACCGACAGCGATTCGGAAGTGACAACGATTACCACCAATCCGATCACATTAAAGGTTGGTGTATCGTCGGAATCAACCAGTGGACTTATCCCAAAACTTGTTGCGGATAAGGATGAGTCACTCAAAGGTGGTTTTTCATCAGGAATCAAGATTGATGCGGATGGAACACCTGTTTATGGACAGTATGACTCAGAATTCTTTGAACTGAAAGAATTCATCGGAATCATAGACGAGACAACAGGAAAGCAGTATGCACAAGGATACTATACACCGGCAGAGGCGAATGCATTTATTAATGCATGGAGAGCAAATAAGGATACGGGAGTTAGTTTCGCAGAAGAAGGAACAGGTGACGCTTATGTGCATCTTTGTCCAAAGAAAACAGGTAGTACGGAAATCATCTCAAATTATTACGATCCGAATACCGAAAAGAACTATACAGTGAAAGTTCCGGTTAATATTGTAGACTCATCTGAGGATGAAAGAGACAAGGCACCGACTTGGGAGGAAGCCTGTGCAATGAAGCCTGGAAAGACTGAGGACGTCAAAAAAGACGATACGACGGATGCTAAGCCAGATGAAGGCAAGAAAGATGATACTACTGATAGTAGTAAACCAAAACCAATTGAGATCTATACAGATCCGATTACATTAAAGGTCGGAGTATCGGCGGAAATAAATATCGAGCAGCTTGTCGGAGCCAAGTATGAATCACTCAAAGGAGGCTACACGGAAGGAATTAGAGAATATGCGGGGACGACATATGGTTCTTATGATCCGGATTTCTTTGTGCTGAAAGGATATGTTATAGTTTTGGACGAAACAGCTGGGAAAAAGTTGGTGGAAGCATACTATAGTTTTGAGGAGGAGCGCGCACTTGAGAAAGCATGTGCAGAACATGCAGATGCCGGGATCAACTTCGCAGCGGAAGGAAATGGAGATGGTTTTTCACAAATTATTCCAAAGAAAACCGGAAGTACCGTGCTGACTGCAGCTCCATATACTGTAAATGGACAGGAATATACGGTAAAAATTCCGGTGAACATCGTAGAGTCATCCGAGGAGGAAAGAGAGAAAAAGGCACCAACATGGGAAGAACTCTATGAAATGAAGTTTGGTAAAACATATGGAACAGTTGTCAAAACCGGTGGCACAGACGATGCCGCAGCAACTGCCAGCACTTCCGCAGCTGGAAGTAGTCAGGTATCATTTACCGATACCAATAAGGTTCTCCCGGAAGGTGCAAAACTCACCTCTACAAAATTAGAGAGTGGTACTGCATACGATGCAGCGATAGCAGCTGTAAAAGCTGCAAAAACAAGTTCACAGACAGCCGTATATGCATTTGATTTAACAGATGCATCAAATGCAGCAATCCATGAACTTGGAGGAATGATTGCAGTTACAGTGCCAGCACCATTTACGGTAGAAGCAGATCATGAACTTCATGTATACCGTCTGAATGAGACAGACAATTCACTGATCGCATGTGATGTGACCGTGAATGCGGATGGAACGGTTACGTTCCTTACCAACCATTTCAGTACGTATATTTTTACATCTGAGCCGAAGGCAGCAACAGCCCAGACACCACAGAATGTAAATCCAACATCTCCGGGAACCGGTGATAAAACAAACGTATATGTATGGTTATATGTTATTGCATCTCTTCTTTTCATTGGACTGATCGGAGTGATCATCAAAGAAAAAAGAGCATAATACAGACGAAAAAGAGTACATAAAAAGGGCGTGTGAAAACGAAACAGTTTTCACACGCCCTTTTTGCCTGGATTTATATTTCAGGAGTTGTGGATGCTTCAGCTTCCTGAGCAAGTTCGAGTTTGCGGATGTTGCGGAACTCATCGAATACCATGGTAAGTCCGACTGCAAAGGAGAGAAGATCTGCGATCGGTCCTGCGTACAAAACACCCATAATGCCAAAGAAATGTGGAAGAATCAGTACAAGAGGAAGCAGGAACAAAATCTGTCTGGTCAGAGACAGGAAAGTTCCTTTATAGGCTTTTCCAATTGAACTGAAAAATGTTGCCGAAATCGGCTGTAGGAAGTTCAGCCAGGTAAACAGCAGGAAAATACGGAAGTATTTGATGCCGAATTCAAAATATTCAGCGCTTCCCGTTCCAAACATTGCAAGAATCTGTCTTGGAAACAACTGGAACAAGAGGAAAGCGATAATCGACACTGTAGCTCCGACTGTGATGGCAAGGCGGTAAGCGTCTTTTACACGTTTATACTGTCTGGCGCCATAGTTAAAACTCTGGATTGGCTGACTACCCTGGGAAAGACCAATGATAATGGAAAAATACAGCTGATTTACTTTAATTACAATTCCAGAACACGCAATTGGAATGGATTCTCCGTAAGGCGAAGCTGCTCCGTAGAATCTTAACAGGTTGTTCATGGAAATCTGCACAATCATCATCGCAATCTGGTTAATTCCGGAAGACATACCAAGCGAACAGATCTCTTTTAAATAGAGAGCATTCGGTTTTAAATGGCATTTGCCAAGGGGCACTGTGTGATAGTGACGGAGATAGCAGAGTGCAATCACTGCCGAAATGATCTGTCCGATGACGGTTGCGGCAGCAGCACCATACATACCCCAGCGGAAAATGAGGACAAATACTGCATCCAGAACAATATTGATGATTGCACCGGACAGGTTCATGATCATCGCCATTTTCGGGCTGCCGTCCGCACGGATCAGATGTCCGCTGCCGATGGTAAGAATCAGGAACGGAAAACCGATGGCAGTAATGCTGACATACTGTCTGGCAAGAGGAAGCACGTCTGCCGGGGAACCAAATGCAATAAGAAGCGGTGACAGGAAAAGTTCTGTCACAAGAAAAAGAATCGTTCCTGTTGCAATCAGCATGGTGATGGAATTGCCGATAAAATTCGGGGCAATCTTACGGTCGCCGGCGCCCATGTGAAGATTAAAGCTGGCGGCACCACCGATTCCGAAGAGCAGCGCCAGGGAAGTGCAGAGCATGGAAAGAGGAAAAGCGATATTGGTTGCCGCATTTCCAAGTGTTCCCACAGCATTTCCAATAAACAGCTGATCCGCAATATTGTATACGGCACTTACCAGCATCGCAATGATACTTGGAATCGCAAAGCGGGCGACCAGAGTGGAGATTTTATCCGTGCCGAGCGGGTTTGTTTGTTGCGTCTGAGTCATATATTACAGTTCCTTTCTTTCGATTGTCGTTAGGTTCAATGATCCGATTCAAGAATTCCGAATGATTATAGGAGCATTTAAAGCGAATGTCAAGTGGAATATGCATAATAAATAGTAGAAAATATATATAAAATTCGTACAAATCCAACTATTATAAAAAAGAAATCTCTGTGCTATAATGATCCCACGACGTGCAGCAGGAACAGCGATCGCAATAAGATCACTGGTCCTGTTTTTTTGCGTAAAAAAGAAAATAAAAGGAGAATTTATCAATGCCAAAAAACAAATTTCAGGATGTGATTTTTACAATCATTATGGTCTTTTTCATGGTGTATGCAATGATCTGCTACAACATTGCATTAAACAAGGGAGGAATGACAAACGAAGTATTTTTACTTGCATTCCATGAGCTTGTAATCATGGGACCGGTCGCTTTTGTACTCGACTTTTTCTTATATGGAGGGCTGGCAAAAAAGATTACATTTGGAATCGTAGATCCTCAAAATGCAAAACAGTACGAGATCGTTCTTGCCATCTCATCCGTTACGGTATGTCTTATGTGCCCGACCATGAGTCTGGTTGCCACCATTCTTTTCAGTCATCCGGGAGCAGAACTGATTGCAGTCTGGTTCCAGAAAACTGTTTTGAATTTTCCAATGGCATTTTTCTGGCAGATCTTTTTTGCAGGACCTGTAGTGCGAAGAATTTTTGCCTGCATATTTGACAGAAAATAAATGGCATTCCGTAAAAGCCCAGAGGGTGTAGGAATATGAGATCTGCAAGGAAAACATACGGTTAGGGGTTGTCAATGTTAAAATCCTTCTTTATAATAGGAATAATAGTAATGCACATAAAATAGGAGGAAAACTATCAATGGATCAGGAAAAAGTAATCGTCATTGACTTTGGCGGTCAGTATAACCAGCTGGTTGCGCGACGTGTCAGAGAATGCAATGTTTACTGTGAAATCTATTCCTACAGAACGGATATCGAGCAGATCAAAGCCATGAATCCAAAGGGAATCATTCTGACCGGCGGACCGAACAGCTGCTATGAGCCGGATTCACCGACTTATACCAAAGAATTATTCGAGCTTGGAATCCCGGTATTAGGTCTCTGCTACGGTGCACAGTTAATGATGCACGTGTTAGGCGGAAAAGTAGAAAAGGCACCGGTTCGTGAGTATGGTAAAACAGAAGTCATGGTAGACACTACATCCCCATTATTCGGAAATGTCAAACCAACTACAATCTGCTGGATGAGCCATTTTGATTATATTTCAAAAGCCGCTCCGGGATTTGAAATTTCTGCACATACTGCAGACTGTCCGGTTGCAGCAGCTGAGAATAGAGACAAAAAGCTTTTTGCAATCCAGTTCCATCCGGAAGTACTTCACACCGAAGAGGGAAGTAAAATGCTTCACAACTTCGTAAGAGGTGTATGCGGATGTGCTGGAACATGGAGAATGGATTCCTTTGTCGAGAATACGATCAAAGAGATCCGCGAGAAAGTTGGAGATGGAAAAGTACTGTTAGCTTTATCAGGCGGTGTAGATTCATCTGTTGCAGCAGGACTTTTATCCAGAGCAATCGGTAAACAGCTTACCTGTGTATTCGTAGATCACGGCCTTCTTCGTAAGAACGAAGGCGATGAGGTAGAAAGCGTATTCGGACCAGATGGCCAGTTTGACTTAAACTTCATTCGTGTTAACGCACAGGAGAGATATTATGGCAAACTTGCCGGTGTAACCGAGCCGGAAGCAAAACGTAAGATCATCGGAGAAGAATTCATCCGTGTCTTCGAAGAAGAGGCCAAAAAGATCGGAGCAGTTGATTTCCTTGCACAGGGAACCATCTATCCAGATGTTGTAGAAAGTGGTCTTGGCGGAGAATCCGCAGTGATAAAATCCCATCACAACGTAGGAGGACTCCCGGATTACGTTGATTTCAAGGAGATCATCGAGCCACTTCGCAACCTCTTCAAGGATGAGGTCCGCAAAGCAGGACTTGAACTTGGAATTCCGGAGAACCTTGTATTCCGTCAGCCTTTCCCAGGTCCGGGACTTGGAATCCGTATTATCGGAGAAGTTACTGCGGACAAGGTACGTATCGTACAGGACGCAGATGCCATCTATCGCGAAGAGGTAGACAAAGCAGTTGCAGCATATACAAAAGAGAACGGAAAGGCACCAGCCTGGATGCCAAACCAGTATTTTGCAGCACTGACTAACATGCGTTCCGTAGGCGTAATGGGCGATGAGAGAACCTATGACTATGCCGTCGCACTTCGTGCAGTTACAACCGTAGACTTCATGACAGCAGAAGCAGCTGATATCCCGTTTGAAGTACTTCAGACCGTTATGAGCCGCATCATCAACGAAGTCAAAGGGGTTAACCGTGTATTCTATGATCTCACGAGTAAACCACCAGGAACGATTGAGTTTGAATAATTTTAAAAAGCTCGCAAAAGCCTATAAAATGGGCATTTGCGAGCTTGTTTTTTGCCGTTTGGTACTATAATGGTACTAAAGTGAGCTGTGCATGAATAATAGTATTTACGCATGCGGCCATGTGATTTTCCACTCAAAGTATTCGTTTGGAGAAATTTCTCCATTATCTAATTTCGTTTTCATTTCACACCAGTCTGACAAAAAGTCATTTACCAATCCATATTCAAAAGTTAATGCAATAGGTGCACCTGCGCAGTCATAATCATCTTCGTTATAAGTTGGTTTTGCTGTTTCAGAAGGCTTTGAAGGTGTCATTGCAGTTAAGTGAATCAGATTACCTGGTGCAGTGTACTCAGGAAATCTTGTCCCTTTCCCTCGTGCAGGAAGAGAAGAGGCGCTTTCCTCGAGCCAGAAGAGTGTTTCGATAATATCTTCCGCAGCACCTAAACTGTAGTCAGAGATTGCTTTGTAATTACAGTGCAATGCGTCGGCAAGCTTTTGAATCATATCATCACCGGGAATGCGGGCACCGGTTTCGTATTGAGAGATACGGACAGACATATTTTTTCCCTCAAAACCGAGAGCACCACCCAGGTCATCCATTGTCATTTTGCGGAATACCCGTATTTTCTTTATTCTTTCACCTATTGTCATAGTGTAGTTCCCTCCATTTAGATGTGTTATGGACTTTTAAGGAGAGTATAACACGAAAAAAATGAAAAGGGAAGTTTTTCTATACAAAAACATTAGAAAAACTTCTTGACAATTCAATACTATATGGTATAGAATAATCACAATCTATTTATCTATACCTTATAGTATTGAAAAAAGAATGAGCGATATCGGAATACTAACAGACATTTGCCAAGACCTTTCAAGAAGCGAGCGAATGAAGACACTCCCCTAAGTGGACTGAATACCTCGAGCAGGAGCGGGCGGTATTATCTGAAGTAATCTTTCAGGTAATGAGGCAGGTTGGAACACCGGCAGAACCGATATGAGAACGCCAGCATTTTTGAATGCTAAGGAATGTGAACAGTTGGACGGAAAAATCTGATTACAATTCCTGCAAAGCAATACATAATACAGAATTTATGCAGCAGTTATTGTGACAGCATCATAAATCTCTGTATTTAAACACAAGAAGAAGGGAGGCGCAGTGCATGAACGAGAAGTTTTTAAAAGTAGATGATGTGATGCAGATACTGGGGATTTCAAAATCGGCTGCTTATAACATTATGCGACAGTTGAATAACGAACTGAAAGAAAAAGGCTATGCAGTTATTCGTGGCAAGATTAGTCGTAAGTATTTTGAAGAGCGGTTTTATGGAATGACAGAAGCTGTGTAACAACAAAAGGTATTAGGGTACAAAGCCGGTGGGACTTAAGATGTCCTATCGGCAATAGGAAAAGGAGATGATGAGTATGCCAGCATATAAGGATAGTAAGACTGGTACCTGGTTCGTCAAATTCTATTGCAAGGACTGGACTGGGGAAAATAAGCAAATAAAGAAAAGAGGATTTGCAACAAAGAGGGAAGCTTTGGATTATGAGCGTAATTATAAGATTCGTCAGGAAAATAATCTGGATATGACATTCGGAGAGTTCTGGAAGTTATATACAGAAGATGTGAAGAATCGGGTTAAGCTCAATACCTGGCTTACCAAGGAACATATTGTGGAGACAAAAATCTTGCCGTACTTCAAAAATCTGAAGATGAATGAGATTACAGCAGGAGATGTGAGAAAGTGGCAGAACGAGATGGTAGGATTTCGATATGAAAATGGTGAGAGTTATTCTCAGACTTACAGAAAAACCATGCATAATACGCTGAGTGCAATTTTTAACCATGCCTGCAGGTTTTATAATCTGAAATCAAACCCGGCGAGACAGGCGGGAAATATGGGAAAAGAGGAAAATAAGGAAATGCTTTTCTGGACTACTGAGGAGTACAAAAAGTTTTCTGATGCAATTGTGGATAAGCCTATATCATTTTATGCATTTGAAATGCTGTATTGGACTGGAATGAGATTAGGTGAGCTGCTAGCTCTTACAACGGAGGCTTTTGATTTTGATAAGAATACAGTTCGTATCAATAAATCGTATCAGAGGTTGCAGGGGCAGGATTTTATTACAACACCCAAGACTCCAAAAAGCAATCGAACGATAAAACTTCCTAAGTTTTTGTCGGAGGAGATGCAGGATTATTTTGCAATGCTTTATGATCAAGAACCTACAGAAAGAATCTTTCAGGTGACAAAAAGTTTTCTACACCATGAGATGGAGAGAGGCTCAAAGCTTGCAGGAGTAAAGAAGATTCGAATCCATGATCTTCGTCATAGTCACATTTCACATTTGATCGATCTTGGATTTTCAGCTGTGGCAATCGCTGACAGAGTTGGTCATGAGAGTATAGATATAACGTATCGCTACTCGCATTTGTTCCCGTCAAAGCAGGTGGCTATGGCAGATAAATTGGATGAGGTCAACGCAAGCTATGAAGATGGTGTGCAAGATGAAGTTATGGAAGATGTTGCGGTAAATGAGGTTATTGAAGATAAAGTAACGTCGGAAGAATCAATCGAGAACGATAATAAGATTCTTAATATACAAAAGTATCTTGCAGGATAAAAACAAGGGGATGTGGTGGCATCCCCTGGGTAGGAGATGAATCAAATGAGCGAAAAGAGATTAGATGCAAAAAACAGATGGAGAAATGTAGTGGTGGCGTTTCGTATGTCACCGGAGGAAGCGCAGGAGCTTAATGTGAAAGTTGCGTTGAGCGGTCTTTCCAAGCAGGATTATATTATACAGTGCTTATTAAAGCATGAAGTGAGAGTGGTTGCGGGAAAGAAGGTTGCAAGAAAAATGGAAATGTATCTTGAAGCGATGCTGGAAGAATTGCAGTTTTTGCAGGATGAAAATATGAGCGACATTGATTTTGATGAGATGCTCATGCCATTGAAGCATATTTTAACAATTTTAAAAGAAATGGATTAGAAAGGATTGGTGGTTATATGAATACAACAGAAACTGACGAAATGACATTTTTTGAAAGGAATGGAATCAGGTACGAACAGAGAGGAGATTTTTTATATCCTTTTCTTGGAGCATGTGATAATGCAACAATTACAGGTGTTGGCAAGTATGGAACACTGTGGATGACATGGTTGTTTGAGTTGGACAGAAGACTCCATCGTAAGTATCTGTTAGAGGGAACATTGATTGAAAAAGCTATGGAATTTCAGGAGTATGCCTGTGAACTTGAGAATGAAATAATTAATGCGACAGGAATTTCACTTGGCTCAACAGATGATTATTTGTCGGTGCTTGTGCAGCAGAGACAGAAATGGGAAGTGGCACAGGAAATAATTACCCACGATGGACGTGTTGCAATTATGAAAAATAAAGAGCTTCGTGAAAAAGAAATAAAGAAGAGATTGGAGGAAGCGTGATATGAGAGAGCTTAGAGTTGACGGAACTTTGATTTTGGCTGTGGATCATGGTTATGGAAATATAAAAACAGCTAATACAGTATTCAGTAATGGATTTGTGGAGAGAGATACAGAGCCGGTAATGAGTACTGATTATTTGTATTATGGTGGCAAATATTATGTGCTGGACCAGGGGCATAAAAAATATACGAAAGACAAAGTGATGGATAATGATTTTTACATCCTCACTGTTGCGGCAATTGCAAAGGAACTGTACTTGAGGAATGTTAGATGTGAGAAAATTCATCTGGCAGTGGGAGTGCCGCTTAAATGGATGGATTCACAAAAGGAGTCATTTCAGGCATATATGCTTCAAAATTCTGAAATTAGATTTGTATATAAAGGCAGAATATTTGAAGTGGGAATTGCAGGCTGCAGTGTTATGCCACAATGTTATGCTGCGGTTGCAGAGATTTTGCCAGAATTTAAAGGTTTGAACATGATTGTAGACATTGGGAATGGAACGATGAATGCAATGTTCTTACAAGATGGAAGACTGGTAGAAAATAAAATGTGGACGGAATTGTTTGGAGTACGTCAGTGTGCTTTAAAAATCCATCAGACGTTATTAGATAAGTTTCAGGAAGATGTGCCGGATTCAATCATCAACACATTTCTAATGAATCGTATGGCAGATATTGATCCCGAATATGAATATTGGATGGAGGCAACAGCGAAGGAATATGTGAGGGAGTTGACTGCAAAGACTTTTGATTTTGGATACAACGAAAAGACAATGAAAATGTATGTCTTGGGCGGAGGAGCAAAGCTTTTGGAACATTTCAGCATTTTTGACAGAAGCAGAATCACATTCAACTTTGACATTAATGCAAATGCAAAGGGCTATGAGTATTTCTGTTATGTAGCATTGAAAAAGAAGAAGCTTGGAATTGCCGGATAACTGAGAAGTGAGGGCAGGTGAGACAATGAAGAAGAAAGAACAGAAAATCGTCAGATTTTATTCTGATAATCCTGAGCATCGAAAGGCGTTTGACATTCTCCAGAAAATTAATGCTGAAAAACATTCTTCCATACAGGATTTCATAATTTCAGCAATAAATCTTCTTGGAGATATGGAACTAAATGAAGAATGTCCGGAAGAGGACAGGAAGGATTGGGAAGAACCGCTCATTGAAAGAATAGCGGGAGCGGTCGAAGCAATTATTGATGAAAAGCTTCCTCAGATTATTGCATCGTACCTTCTTGGAATTCAAACAGGTCAAACTTCAAATCCTTTGCCTGCTTCACATGCTTCTGATTTACCAACAACAAATGTAATATCTGCGGCTGAAAGAGTAACGAAAGAAGCCTTTGAGAATGAAAATGGCATGGAAAAAGATGTTGAAGCAAATGACATGCTGGATTTGGACAGCTTTTTCTCGTGATAGCATGACTGCTATCACAATCAGATGAATTGATATCAAAACAGGCACTTATGATAGCAAAGAAAACTGAAATGGTGTAGTGCTATCAAAAAGTGCCGGAAAGATATCTATATCATAATACCTGCTATCAAGTGTGATAGCAGTAAATTATATTGGGTGCAGGTGCTCCTGCCAAGATGAAAAATGATGTAAACGCTGATGGCGTTTATATATTTTTCGGGAAAAGGTCCGACCTTTTCCGCATCTTGCAAAACCTATAAGCAAAACTTTTTGAAAGGATGAAAGAGCAATGGGACAGATAAAAAGAGATTGGATGAAGACAATATTTTTAAGACACGAAAGGGGATTTGATTATGGCAGATGGAAAGAGAAGATACAAGTCTGATAGGAAAGACTATAAGATTTCGGTGAAAATGTCGGAAAGGGATATGGATATTCTGGATGTAGCAGTCAGGAAAAGTGGAAAGACTGTAAGTGAATATGTGCGGGAATTGATTCGTTTAGGTGGCAATGT
Source organism: Roseburia porci (assembly GCF_009695765.1). Classification (GTDB taxonomy): domain Bacteria; phylum Bacillota; class Clostridia; order Lachnospirales; family Lachnospiraceae; genus Roseburia; species Roseburia porci. The sequence goes on along the minus strand of NZ_VUNI01000022.1, from coordinate 1,541 downwards.
TGACTTCCGATATCCAGAGGACAGGGCAAGAGTTATCAGGATTTTTTCTGGTATCGCCAATAATATCAATCAGGCAGTTAGACTTGGAAATACACAAGGAGAACTGTACTTCAGCGATATTGATAAGTTGCAGAGAAGTCTTAATGAAATCAAAAGTTTATTCAGGGAGGTGCTGGAGATATGGCGATTACAAAGATCCTAAATATTAAGGAATCAAAAGGCAGAAATCCGGCATCGCATTTGGAAAATGCTTTGCAGTATATCCAAAATCCAGACAAGACAGAAGAATGTGTTTTGGTGGGCAGTATCAACTGCCTGCCGGATACTGCATTTGAGCAAATGGTAGAAACAAAGAATATATTTCATAAGACAGGTAACAGACAAGGATACCATGTGATTATTTCTTTTTCGCCTGATGAGAAGATTTCGACAGAACAGGCAATGTATGTGCTGGAACATTTTGCGAAGGATGTACTGGGGGATGATTATGAAGCTGTATTTGCGGTTCATACAGACAGGGAACACATGCATGGTCATTTGATATGGAACAGTGTAAGTGTAACAACCGGGAAAAAGTATAATTCGCCTAAAGGAAACTGGAAGAATCATTTGCAACCGATTACCAACAAGTATTGCAAAGAGCTTGGGCTTGGTATTACTCCAGCAGAATATAGTAAAAACCCAAAGAACATCAGCAGAGATAAATGGGAAAAAGAAATGTCAATGAAAGAAATTATCCTGCGTGACGCACAGATGTGTGCTTATTCCGCCGGAGATGTGGAACACTTCAAATATCTGATGAGAAGACTGGGCTATATATTTAAGTCAGGTGTGTGGATGGAGGTGCAGGCTCCGGGATACAGATATTATCACAGCCTTGCAAAACTGGACGAGATGTTTGCCGAGGATGTACTAAGGCATTATGTGGATATGCCTTGGATGGCAAAGCCATATTTTTATTCGTCTGATATAAGAGGATTGCATAGGGTGAAATTGTCACCATTTCAGAAGAGGTTCTATGCGAAGTTATATCGGTTAAGGATTGTAGAGCAGAAGAGGTTTGTGGTCGGTGGAGCAAAGTATACGGAAGACTTGAAGCGGTTTCATCAGTTGCAGGACGAGTATCTGTTACTAGTAAATAATGATATCAAGGACATTGTGGGGCTTGTGAAGTTCCAGAGTGAACAGCAGGAAGAGGTGCAACGGATCGATGATAGACAGCAGGAGATATATAAGGAAAACTCCAGTAGGAAACGCAAGATTAAGACCAATGAGCAGTATCGGGAGTATCAGATGTGGCATGTGGAAGTGCAATCTGAACTGAACGAGCTGAAGCAACAAAAAAGGAATGTTAAGAGGCAGTTGCAACTTGTTGAAGGCATTATGAAAGAGAATTTGTATACGGCTTATTATGTAAACTGTACCCCTTGTCAAGGACATTTTGAATTAGTGTAGTGCCTATTTTTTAGACACCTACACAAAGATGATATCCCTGATTTTGGACATTCCATCGTTGGGGTATCCAAAGAAGTGGGCACATG
>NZ_VUNI01000021.1 GCF_009695765.1 Roseburia porci | reverse complement strand
TTGATGACGATTTCGGTGAAGAAGGTTTCTACATCTTCTAAACTGACAATCGTTTATTTGTCATGCTCGCCTTTGTGCGGGCTATTTTCAATTCAACAGAACGCCAAAGGCGATCTTTCCTATAAAGTAAAAAAGACAGACATAACTCTGCCTGCCTTTGCATGCTACCCGAATGTTCTCTCTGTAGCAATTATACTATGCAATTGTATCTCACGCAATTCTTTTCTTAAGATTTCCTTAATATTCCTTAAGTATTTTTTAATTATATGTGTCATATGCCCGTTTATAAAAGTGCATAATAATTTTAACCATCCAGTTTGGCCAGAACTTCTGGAACATAAAGGTGTCGTCTGCAACTCTCTTATGATCTACAATAAATTCCTTACTGGTTGCACCATCATGTACACGATAATAAGTTAATGGTTTTTCAACATATGCAAATACCCCCGGGATTTCGGAGAATTTCAGGAAAGTATCCCAGTCAATATTAAACTTTAATTCTGATGTGAAGAAAGAATCCCCCAATACTTTCTTGTAATAAGTGACGGAAGGACAACAAATGGTATTCCCCAGTGAAAGAATCTCTCTCTTCCAGAATCTCGTTCCAGCAAGTTTATTATACTTTAATGGCTTACGAAGGAAACGACGAATCTTGGAATTAATATCTCTCGGTCCGATCTGCCCATTTTTAATCGGAATATAATCTGTAACAAATGCGATCGGATTCTTTACACCTTCCAGTTTCTTACACATTTCTTCTACATAATGTTCATTGTATTCGTCATCCTGATGTGCAATTGTCACCCACTCTGTTTTAGCCTGGTTATAAGCAAAGTTCCAGTCATCCCGAATGTCGCTTTTGCCATCCCGCACATACAATGGAATATCGTATTTTGCAGCCATATTCTTAATGAAATCATTTGGCGTGGATGTTGCCATGATAATATTTGTCTGAACAGTCTGATTCTTTAAAGACTGAATACAGTCCTCCAGAAACTCTGATTCTTTATATGCACATATTGCAAATGTATGATCTATTTTCATGATAATTGATTCTGCCTTCCATTCTCTATTTGAGGAATTCCTCAATAATATATCTTGGTCTTTCTTTTGTTTCCATGTAAATCTTACCGATATACTCCCCAATTACTCCAATTGCAAGTAACTGCAGTCCTCCGATTCCCCAAATTGAAACAACGATCGTTGCCCAGCCCGGTGTTGTATTACCAAGGAAGTAACCAATTGTATAATAAACAAGTAAAATAATACTGATTACGAATAACGTAATTCCAAGTCCTGTTATAAAACGAATCGGCTTAATACTAAGGGATGTAATCCCGTCCATTGCAAATGAAAGCATTTTCTTAAGCGGATACTTTGATTCTCCTGCAAAACGTTCATGACGCTCATATGTCACAATTCCGGTCTTAAAACCGATCATTGGAACAATTCCTCTTAAAAACAGATTAACTTCTTTGTATTTTGCAAGTTCCTGAAGTGCCCGGCTACTCATAAGACGATAATCAGCATGGTTGAATACTATTTCGACTCCCATCCACTCCATCAGCTTATAGAATCCTTCTGCTGTGAATTTCTTGAAGAATGTGTCTGTCTTTCTGGCACTGCGCACTCCATATACAATCTCACAGCCATCATAATACTGCTGCACAAACTGATCCAGCACTTCAATATCATCCTGAAGATCTGCATCCATGGATACCACCATATCACATTCGTCCTTTACTGTCATAAGACCAGCCAAAAGTGTATTCTGATGTCCACGATTTCTGGAAGATTTAATTCCAAGTACCAGCGGATTCTTCTCATGAAGTTCTGTAATAATATTCCATGTCCGGTCTTTGGATCCGTCATCCACAAATACCATACGGCTTTCATCCGAGATTAATCCGTCTGCTATCATCTGATTTAATTTTACAGTCAGACGATGTTCTGTTTCATGTAATACTTCTTCCTCGTTATAACAAGGAATTACCAGATATAATTTTTCTTTTCGTTCCATAAAGCCTGTCCTCTACATAATTATATTGCTATGCTTTTTTAAATGCCCAAAACTTGTTAATAATGAAATTCAATGGAACACTAATCAATAAATTGATGATTGGTGCAATAAACTCAGATATTCCAAGAATCTGAACCCACAATACTAATAATATACTACTTAAAAACAGTCCCGTAAAGGAATATGATACATATGTTTTTAATAAAGACTTCCAAAGAGAACGCTTCTCTCCTTTTTTCAATTCAAAGACATATTTATTATTCCAGTAAAATGACCAGAGTACGCTTAAAATAAATTGAATCACCTGCGCTACGATATAATCTATTCCCGTAAGAATCCCAATGCCCCTAAAAATCAAAAGACAACCTGCATACAAAACATAGCTGATGATCGTGTTCGATACTCCAACAATGCCAAATTTTACAAATTGCAAAAAAGCCTCTATGATTGTTTCATCTAAATCCTTGTGTATAATTCGGAATAGAATTTTCAAACACCATCGTACGATCTTCTCAATTAAATTCCAACACATATTTCCTAATTTATTCATCTGATGCCTGTTCTCCATATCCTTTCACCTGATTCACATGGTTTTGCCACTCCTCTTCAGACATGCTCTTCTTCAATTGTTGTGCATACTGCGAAATATCATAGTAATACCATTTATCATCTGCTGATACAATATCTGGTTTTCCAAATATCTGATTCAGTTGTGACGTCAATTCTGTAAATTCATCTTCTGTGTAAGCACCTGAATTTATAAATATGCCCTCAAATCCCATATAACTTAAGCTATCTACCATGTCATTCACATTAAGTTGTGAAACGTAAGCATTCCATTTCAAAGAACGTTCTCCTGAAAAGGCTCCAAAACTCCATTTCACTTTTGTTGAATACAAATACGGCTGTAAAAGTTCATTTGGATTCATATTGTTAATTCCAGGTCCTGGTGGATATTCCCAATATGGAAGCTGGTAAATCATTGCTCCGTCTGGAACCATCTCTTCAAGTTCTTCTACAAATGATTGTTGCATATCACACGCCTGAATCTGCGCATTATTGTCAAAATGATGCCATTGCACCTGGTTCCATAATGTTACCACAAGGGCAAGGCACATTACAAATTGAAATAATATTTTTGACAACATCGTCCCATGTTGTTTTATCCAGTTATATAACCGCTGTAGAAGCAGACAAACAGTATAAATAGACATAAACGCAATGTATACGCTGATACGATTGGTACATCTGACCATGTCCGTCACAAAAAGGAAGAAGACCACTCCCAATCCTCCAATTGCACCATAGAGAATTGCACAAATTGTCATAACGGACATCATTTTGATTTCCGATTTTTTTACATTTACAAACAATGCAAGAAAAAGAATGATACATCCAATCACACCCAACACCCCTAAATATTCCGAGGTTTCTGTCTGGCAAACTGCAGATGCATTATACGCTGCCAACACATTATCAATACGTTGGATTCCAGTTCCTTTCGTTGGTAAAAACAATCTCACTATTTTTAAGGCATAAATTTCTGCATCTCCATAGGATCTGAGCGATGTCATTACTGAATTTTTTCCTTGCAGAACATCAATTACATAACCGCTAATCGTTACTCCCATACAGATAAATGTAGTTACAACCTGACTCAAAAACTGCTGTATTCCAAGAAATGATCGTCTTTCAACTGTTTTATATATTCCAGCCACCATAAAAAAGAAACATGCAAATACGGTATAATATCCAATTCCACTGTTTACAATAAGTATCGAAAATAAAATCACTGCCCAGTTTCTTTTATAATGGAAAAATCCTTTTCCATATCTGGCCACTCGGTCATCTTCAAAAATCCATAGGCAAATAAGTATTGCCAAAGGAATTGTATATATTGGTGTCAGCATCATATGTGAAACATTTCTATAAAACACATAAGTCAGAAAAGTAAACGAAATCGTTCCAACAATACTAATTCCCGGATTAATCTTACGTACCCTTAACACTGCATATGTTACTGCTGAATTAATATAAAACAGTAAAATATAAGTCAAATTCTGTGCCATAAACACACTGCCCGTAAGATACACAAGTGCCATAGATAACAAATGCACATCATTAAATAAGTAATAGGAAACATTCGATGATCTGTCTGTCCCAAATGGCGCCCCAAGAAATTCGCTTGATTTCCAACTGCCTGTATCATACGACATTTTAATTTCAGCCATATAACTGGTGTCATCTCTTCCTGTATTAGAAAGCGGATATTCTATATGAAATCCACCAATATGAAACATTGCCAGAAGAACAACTGTGACAATCCCCCATACAATCAAAAGACCACACATGGAAGATATCTTATCCATTTTTTTCTTTATCATTTTCTTGACCTCGTACATTTCTCAAATAATCTGCTCAAAAAACTCCCCGATGGCTTCCACCTCCAGGGGAGTTTTTACTAATGTTTTTTTATTTTGCGAAGCGGTTCTGTAATCTTCCAACTGGTTGAATTCAATATATCGTTATATTGTCTCTCTGCCTCTTCTGCTCTTCTTTGCAGATTCTCATTTTCTTCTTTAATCTTGCACAGCTCAGATACGTAGCATTCTGATTTCAGTGATATCTGCAATGTCAATTCATGATAGTCTTTATGAGCTACGACAAACCATGGATCCGGCACATTAAACACGTATACATGTTCTCCACAGGATGTTCCGTTGCAATCCATTCTGGAAATCATATCATCCTTACGCTCATTCTGGAAACTGATAACCTTCATAACACAGGATTCTTTTCTCGGATCAATACGTACACGAAGTGCATTCTCAGGAATATTTTCGATTTGAAGTGTTTCAACACCTTCCTCATCAATTTTTGGTGTTGTATAGTATGAATTTTCATGGATAAATCCCTCACCATAATCAAAATACACCTGCATTAATGGTTCTTTTTCTTTTTTGTAACACTGCTCCATTTCGTTGATATTATATGTCGCAGCACCCATTGTCTCATGGAGTTCTCCCAATGTAGTCATTCCGGATGAAATATATTTCTGGAAGTGTTTTTCCATAGCAACATATTTGATTATGTCGTCCTGCCTGAATCCCAGTGAATCAAAGATTCCTTTGTCGACCATCTCAATACTGTTCGGGCTGGTATACACATAATAATGTAACGCCCGGTAAAGGAGGAAATCAATCGGAACCGGGAAATCCACTGTCCACTCATAATCAATCAGTGTTTTCTCCTGCCCAGATACGATTACATTTGCAAATCCATAATCAAGATTGTTGGCTTTCCCGCATTTTGTATCTTCCGGGAAATCATAATCTCCAAACATCTTTACGAATTCTTCTGTTTTGCTATAAGTACAGTCCGAAGAGTGTTCCCGGATCATTGCAAAATATTCCCGGATCATTGCGAGCATATTTTCATAACCCTCTTTTTCAAAGGTACGATGAAGTATCTTCTCCATATCCTCGCCCTCCACATACGGAAAGCGGATCTCACCGTCAGCTTCGATATATGGCTGAATCTTCATCTTCTGTTCCGGAAACATCTGACTCAGACTGTGATAAGCCTGTTTGATATTTTCAAAATGCTGCTTTCCATCTGCAGACATTGGTCGTTTCACAACCCACTGTTTCTGTGCTTCATCGATTACAATACTGGTTTCAATGGCGTATCTGGAATCTCTTTCATTCGAAAATTTTGAATAAATTAATTTCTCCATCACTATTCTCCCACTCTGGCTTCTACCAGGAAAGAATTGGAAAAGAACGGGAACATCCCTTCTTCCAATACCTGATCAAATACCTTACTCTCATCAAACATATATATCTTTTCTCTGTCAAAATTGAGATTATTCCGGCTTAATTCCCCTTTTTTCGGCAAATAGTCATCTGAATAGATTGCCATTGGGAATTTATAATCCGGATATGGATAATAAAATGTCATGTCTTTATAACCAGCACGACCGATCAAAGCTTCCAGTTCTTTTCTTCCAAACGTGTAGACACCTTTTACATCATGATATCCTTCTACACCTTTAAAGAACCCACCAACGTGATCTTCCTGACATCCTGCCCAGTATTTCATTCCTAATTTATTTTCAATTGCAATATAAATACGACCGTTTGGTTTCAAATGCTTTTTGATAATATTTAAAAATTCATAGTAAGAATCTTCCGACTGTATATAGGAAGCTCCATATTCCAGCACTCCAATCAAAGTAATACAATCATATTGTTTTGGCAGATTCGGTTCAATGACCTGGAAATTTCCAACCATAATTTCAATATTGTCGCATTTCTGATTTCGATATGCGTTGATCAAAGAACGTCTTTTGGACAGATCAATACAAGTCACATGTTTTGCTTTGCGTGCCAGTGTTCCTGTAATTGCTCCACAACCCGCGCCGATTTCAAGTACTTCATCCTCTTTTCCGATCGGCATACTTTGTAAAATATTCCCGCGAATATGTGACAAATGATATAAAATTGGCCAGTTCTTGCGTTCCGCTATGATCTGGTTATATTCGTCTTCCTGATGTTCTTTCACAATCTGAAGGATCTCATCTTCCACGTCTCCATCGCTGTAGAAATCCTGTCCCTCATAATATTGATAATTTACAGTTACTTTCCCTATCTGTTCTGTCATTTCACACCTCAACCCTCAACTATATTAACTTCTGAGTTCATATCAAAATATCCTACAGAATTCTTTTTTGCAACAACATTCAGATTCAGCAGGTCATACAATCTGTGATATACCGTGAAAGTTCCCATCTTAAAACCGGTACATCCAAATGAAATAAGATAATCACCACCCTGAAGATTCATGTTCTGCTTAAATTCAATCGTCTTTATCTCTCCGGCTTTGCATTCCATATCTTCTATGCCTTCAAGCTGAGTATTGGTTCCAGTAATCTCAGTTCCTTTGAGATCTTTGATGGTAAATGCAAAAATTGGAGCATCAACATCCTGTGTAAACTGCACTTTCATTTTAATGGTACATTCTGTATTCTTCTCTATGGTATTACTGAGTCTTCCGTTATGATCAACAATGGCGAAATCCACTATATTGACTTCACCATTCCCATAGGATTCATGATTTGGATTCAGATTAAATGCTTTCTGCCAAAGCTCTCCCTCTTTTAATTCTGTAATATGAAGTGCTTCGGTCGGCTTAGCCATGTCCATAACTGCATCGTGTTCCTGTACAAGCAGTTTCTTGTACATGTTGATCATGTCTTTTGGCTCACCCTCTGCCAGTTTATCACCTTTATTCAGAAGAACAACACGATCGCAGTATTTGTTAATAGAACTCAGATCATGACTTACGAAAAGAATTGTTTTTCCATTCTTTTTAAATTCTTCAAATTTGTGATAACACTTTGCCTGGAAGAATACGTCACCAACAGACAATGCCTCATCAACGATCAAGATCTCCGGATCAATATTGATTGCAACTGCAAATGCCAGACGTACAAACATACCACTTGAATAGGTTTTTACCGGCTGATTGATGAAATCCCCGATATCTGCAAAATCAAGAATATCCTGCAATCTCTCATCGATCTCTTCTTTTGAAAATCCAATCATTGTACCATTCAGGTATACATTTTCCAGCCCCGTATATTCATTATTGAAACCGGCACCAAGCTCAAGCAACGCTGAAATTCTTCCGTTTACTTCAACATTTCCACCTGAAGGATTTAAAACGCCTGTGATAATTTTTAAAATTGTGGATTTTCCGGATCCATTTGTTCCAATAATTCCAACCGTTTCTCCACGTTTTACATCAAATGATACGTCATTTAATGCATAATGTTCTTTATATTTTTTCTCTTTACTAAGCCCGAGTGCTTCTTTAAAACGATCTGATGGCTTATTATAGAGCTTGTACATCTTGCTTACATGATTAATCTTGATTGCAATATCTTCCATATTTCCATCCCTCTGTTACAGTACATCTGCAAAGTGCAGTCTTAATTTCTTAAATAAATGTGTACCAATCGCAAATGCTACTATGGTAAATACCCAGAAATAAATCGTATTTCCCGGATGCTCCCAGAATCCAACCTTATTGATCAGTGAGTCTCGATATCCCTGTACAATATAATATACCGGATTCAGTTTCAGCAGATTCTTAATTGTATCACTGACTTCCATCGTATCGATATTCCAAAGAATTGGAGTCATCCATACGCCTACCTGTAAGATGATATTGACGATCTGTCCAAGATCCCTGAAAAATACAACAAGCGGAGCTGTAATATAGGATAAACCAAGCACCAGACAGAATAAACCTGCTGAATAATAAAGGATCTGTAAAGAATATCCATCCGGTAAATATCCATATAATGCATACATGATCAGTAAGAACAGGATAAAGAATACATGTACAAATACCGCTGAAATTACCTTTACAATCGGTAAAATATCAATATTGAATACGACTTTTTTTACGAGGTAACTATAATCGATCAGTGCATTCGTTCCTCCATTTAATCCGTCTGAAAAGAAGAACCATGGAATCAGACCTGCCATAAACCAGAGTGCAAATGGGAAATTTCCTACTGACTGACTTCTGAGTCCGACCTGAAATGCAAACCAGTATACAAAAATGGTAATTAACGGCTGTATAAAAGCCCATACGATTCCAAGAAAGGATCCCGCATATTTTGTTTTAAAATCATTGAATGATAATTTCGCAATCAGCTTACGATTGCTAATAATCTCTTTGATATAACTCATAATATTCTCCTACTGTGCCTCATAATGAACATCATTATTTCCACGTAAAATCTTCAGTGAATCCATTGTTCCTTTACGTTTCATTGGATCTCTATGCCGAATTCCAAGATAATACTGCTGAAGGAAATACTTCCAGTATGCTTTCTTAGAAACATTCTTTCCAATCATTAAAAGTTTATTCCGATATACATGATACGTAAAGAATGGGGACCACTCCTTACTGCTTCCTGTATGAATGTGACGAACAATTGAATCCGGACAGAAAAGTATTTTCTTTCCAAGCTTGCGAATACGCAGTGACAGATCGGTATCTTCATAATACATAAAGAAACGTTCATCAAAGCAGCCCGCTTTGTCAAAGTCCTCGCGTAACATCATAATGGATGCTCCACATCCATTGGTGAGTTCATAACTTTTCTGATATTTTTCACTGTCTTTTTCGCAGAAGCCAATATCAAATCCATCATAATCCTGATTAATTCCAGAACCGGCATTCTGAATCAGACTATAGCGGAATTCCTGAATTTTGGAATTATCTAATTCCAGCAACACTTTTCCACTTTGTGCCTCTACACTCTCTGTCTCGCATTTGATCTTAGAGCCAGCCGGAGCGCTTTTTACTTCAAATTCAAACTGATAATCCGACTGTGATTCCAGCCCCTCTATCAATGGCACACTGATTTCTGTATGTCCAAAACAAACCAGCTGGTCCGGTTCATATAACAGATTCTTACAGAATTTACTGTCAATGGTATATTCCTTACCATTAATGCGAATCTCTTTATTCAGAATGACCTTATCCGATGTTTCAAATGTAAGCTTGATAAAATCATAAAAAAACAAAAGCTTAGAGTTGGCCATTCCACATTCCGGGTGTTTCTGCATGAAATGATACAGATTTGTCAGCCATTTTGGATCTACTGCCGTATCATTGTTCAAAAGAACGACATAACGTCCACTGGAAGCTGCAACACCTGCATTATTTCCACCTGCAAATCCTTTATTTTCTCCGGTTTCTACAATATTCAGATTACATTTATCCTTATAATTCTGCTTCAGATATTCTACAGAGCCATCGGAGGAATTATTATCTACAAATACGACCTCAAATGTAAAATCATCATGCTCTAATCGGATCAGTGAATCAAATAACGCATCAATATATTTTTTACCATTATAATTTACTAATATAACAGATACATCATAATTAAATGTGTAATTCATGGAACACCTCTTCATGACGGCGATAGAATTCTTCGATTGAATAATCTTTCGCACGTTCTACTGATATTTTGGCCATTTTTTCTCTTAAAGCATCATCCTGCGCAAGCTGAAGTGTGTATTTGATGCATTCTTCCCCGTCGTTCCAGCGGAAACCATTGACACCCTGTTCAACCGTTTCTTTCTGTCCGCCTTTATTGATTACAACCGGAACAGCACCATAACTCATTGCCTCTACCGTTGTAATTCCAAAATGCTCCATCTTCTCCGGCTCTCTGTTCTCGTCAATTCCATATCCAGTGCCATGCCAGAAGATCTTTGCTCTACTGTAGAGATCCATGAGTTCGTCAAATGGACAGTTCTCATGGATAAATACATTATCAACCGTAGCAGCAAGCGCTTTGATCTTATTTAAATATTCGATATCAATTGGCAGATTGGAAACCGCACCTGCAAGATGGTATTCATAGTCTTTCAGCTCATCGTGATGTTTTACAAAGAACTCCACCATCTCCAGCTGTTTCTTACTATGTGCTGCCACAAAGAATCTTCCAACACTTACAATGATGTTCTCTTTCTTGCTTTCCACATATCTTCCCTCGATCTCATCCTCATTAAAGACTGGAGGATAGATGCAGGTTTCTTTACGATCTGGCTTCCAGTAGGTTGCAAGCCAGTGCTGCGTAAATTTAGAGTTTGCAATCATTGACTGATAACTGTGGAAAAACCGGAAATCAAAATATCTTCCGACCATCTTCTGCCAGAAGCTGTCCTGCATCTCTGTTGCAAAACGATGTGGCGGGAACATGCACTGATAGATATTCACTTTTGCTTTTCCCATATGTTTGCTTAAAAACATGAAGTTAATAAACAGATCATATTCTTTTGTGATTGCCTCGATTGTCTGTTTATTATGCAAAAATTCGAGCTTTGTCATTGGTTTTTCAATATCAAGTTTACGAATTTTTGTTTTCTGCAGATTCAGGCCGAACTGTCGATTAATATCTTCGATTGTCACATAATCCTCTGCATGTATATCTACTTCATTGTAATTGTGAACAAGGATGTCAATTGATACATCGTAATTGTAATACTGCTCAATAAACTGACACATATATCCCATGTGTTTTTCTCCGCCACCAAGTGTCGGAATATAGGGATTTAATACCAAAACTTTCTTAATCTGCATATATTTGCCTCTCTTTTTTTAACACAAATAACCAATCTACTCTAACATTAATTAAAAAACTTGTCAAATCAGCCCCAAAGTACCAGTCCTACTTTTCTTGAGAATCCGGTCTTTTTCACATCTTTTTTCTGATAAAAACAAAGTCTTGCAATTTTGTTTTTCTTTTCCAGATTACCATACTCATGAATCAATGGATCCTGTTCCAGATGAAAGCTTTGTTCCAGTTCTCTGGTCTGAATCCTTGTCAGTTCCAACGAACGCTTAATATCCGCAATGTTCTGAAGACGTTTTCGAATATAGCCAGCGCTTCCTGCTTTCTTGGCTCCCACACTGTTATCCTCATGCTGCCTGTAACATATCGTTGGCTGAGGTATAAAACGGATCTGTCCAAACCGCGCTGCTATGATTGCCCCCCACCAGTCATGCATGATGATATGCTCAATATTCTGATACTGAAGCATCATATCTTTTAATCTGCGATTTATCATCATTGTGCAGCCGGTCACTACATTCTGAATGATCATCCTGCTTAATTTTGCATCTTTACATGCCAGCTGCTGATACGAGCTCATCGTCTCCGCAATCGTATTCAGCTTTCCATCCACAACACGAAGTTCCGTAAATACAAGTAGCGGTATCTCTTTCTCCTGATTTCCGCTGTCTTCGTACTCCTGTTCCAGCTGCTTCATCGCCTGAAAGGTTACCTCTACTTTCTCCGGAAGCCACACATCATCCTGATCACAGCACATCAGATACGGTGCATCCACACAAGACAGCAGGTAAAAGAAGTTCTTCTTGGCGCCTCCTGTGGATATTCCATCTACTTTTACAAATTTCTGTGGATATTTTGTTGTGTATTCTTCGATCACCTTCATGGTCTGATCCGTCGATCCATCATCATGAATGTAAGTGACCCAGTCCTGACAGGTCTGCGACAGCAGGGAATCCAGCTGGTCTCGCAGGTACTGCTCTCCGTTATAAGTTGCAAGCAGAATTGCAATCTTGTCTGTGTGATATCTGACGTTTTCCACGTTATTCTCCATATGAGTTCCTCTTTTCCACATTTGGAATGTGATTCTCCACTATTTCTGGTCTGAAAACTTCTTTTTCCAATATCCCGGATTCGATGTTTTCTTAAGAATGGTCTCCTGTGACATGGAGGCAAACTTTTTCCCGGCCCTGTTGCCCAGGAATTTGGCTCCGCTGTCAAACACGCACCAGATCATGGAACCGATCCTGCCTTTTTTTAGCAGTTCTTTCTCTATATATAGCACCATTCGGATTCCTTCTCCGGTCGAACTTCCGGATTCGATCTCATCCTTATGGGTCTGCAAAAATACCGATACATCAAAGTTCCGTTTGTATTGCTGTGTAAGCGTATATTTGTGCGAATGATATACCTTCGCCTCTGCGCAATATCCAATCGCATAGCCGTGCCCGAATGCTCTCGATGCCATTAACATGTCCTCATTCGTAAGGATCGGGCTCTCAAATCCGCCCATTTCTTCGAAAAACTCTCTTCGATATGCTGAACAGACATCCGAGAAAAAGTAAGCCTTGATCCCAAGTCTTGCAATGTCTGCTTTCGTCCGCACAAAGCTGTCTGCCGGATAATTAAACCGTCTCGTCAGCTTTTCGATCGGCGGTGCCGTGACTCTTGCAATCTGTCTCGCCGATGTCATGACCACCTGATCCTGTTCGAGGCTTTTTACCATTTCCTCAATATAATGTTCATTGACTGGAAGTGCATCCTGTGAAAGGAAGAAGATATAATCTCCGGTTGTAAGTCCTGCTGCAAGGTTCCTTGTTCCGCCATGATCGAATGTGCTTCGCTTCACTTTGTGCACGCGAATCTGTTCCTGCTTGGCGATCGCACAGGTCTGATCCGTTGATTCTGAGTCTACGATCAGTATCTCCTCCGGAACATGTGTCTGTGTTTTCAGTGCATGGATCAGTGGCGGCAGATATCCCTCTGCATTTAAGGTTGGTATGATAATACTTACTGTTTTTGTTTTCTCCACGATACTTCCTCCGAAACCGTATTCTCTCCTGCTTTTATTCTGCCCCGTCCCGTTTGATAACAGATATTACCGTGCGGAATAAGATCTTAATGTCAAGCCAGAGTGAACGATTATCTACATAGTACATCTCCATTTTCTGACGTTCCCCACTTTCGTAGGTTGCATTATTTCTGGCATATGCCTGCCAGTAACCGGTCAGTCCAGGTTTTACCGAGAGCAGTTTGGCAACCTGTCTGCCATAGATTGCTGTTTCTTTTGCAACGATCGGTCTTGGTCCGATCACGGAAAGATCTCCCTTAAAGATGTTAAATAACTGCGGGAGTTCATCCAGGCTTGTCTTTCTTAAGATATTTCCGATTCTTGTAATTCGCGGATCGTTATCGATCTTGAACTCTTTTTTATACTGTTCGAGCTGCTCCGGTGTAAGGATCTTCTCCAGATCTCCGACACGCATTTTCATGCTGCGGAATTTGTATACGGTAATCTTTTTCCCGTGATAACCGACTCTCGTGTGTCCGTAAAATACCGATCCACCGTCTTCCCAGCGTACCATGATCGCCAGAATCAGAAATACCGGTGAAAGTATGATCATTCCAAGCAGTGATGACACAATGTCAAAGGCTCTTTTTAACACTGCATACACCGGATTGCTTTTTCTTGTCTGAAGTTCCGGTTCGTCATAATCTTTCTCGTACACAAGTGGTGCTTCATCTGCCTGTATATCAGCCAGAAAAGCCATTTCGTCTTCAAAATCCACCGAATGATCTCTGTAGATTCTTTTGCTTGTGAATTTATTTAAGAGTGCTCGTCCAATGATCTGAAGATCCAGCCGTGTGCTGTATTCCTCAATATAATAATCGTCACACTCCTGCTGCAGTGCTTCGATTCCTCTTTCTTTATAATAAGCTCTCCAGAATCCGGTCACACCAGGTTTTAACCGGAGACCTTTTCGCTGTTCCTTGGAATAACCGATAAAATCCGGAAGTGAAGGCGCTTTTGCTCCGACGATACTCATGTCTCCCCAGAGCACATTCCATGCGTTTGGCAAAAGTTCGATTCCAAGTGCCTTGATCACTCTTCCCACTTTGGAGTATCGCGGATCTTTTCCGATGGAGCCATCCATTTTCCATACCATATAGCGTTCCTGTGCATCGAGATACATGGTGCGGAATTTATACATATAGAAACGGCGTCCATTCTTTCCGACACGGACGATTGGCATGATCGTATGTCCTTTATCGCCTTCGATCCAGTGCGCAAGTGCGAAAAACGGCCATAATATCACAAAAAGGACGGTTCCGATCAGTCCGCCGATCACGTCCATCAGACGTTTGAACACGAGTTCTCTCAAACGGTAATATTTACCGATCCAGCTGACAACTGCAAATTTTCCAAGATATTGCAGCTGTCTGGAGCCGGAATGCAATTCATACTCATCGATGTTCAGATGTATGGTCTTGCCCATACTCCGGACATCATTGATAAATTTCTTATACTGGAAACAATAGTATTCCGGAACATGCAAAAATACCGAATCAATCTCAGAGGTCGAGATCAACTCCATCAGATTGCCTGCATCCGCAACAACCTCAATCTTATTGATTTCTTCTCCGATCATATTCTTATCTAAAATTGCGATGCTGGAGATTCGAAAATACCAGTTTCTTGTTTCTTTGATGCGTTTTATGACGCGCTCTGCCTGATCCGATGTTGTGACAAGCATGATCTTCTCGTTTGCCCCGGATCTGTGATAACTCTTCATGATGATACGTTTGAGCCACTGACGTACAAAGAAAACAAGCCAGAAACTGATTGCAAAGAACCAGATCATCTGCTCTCTGGAATAATATTCTGCTGATTTGGTAAAATAGATAAACAGAGCTGTAAGTGCAACTGTATATGCAAACATCTTGATCAGCGCAAGAATCTCCTGTGCTGCATTTCTTGCTAACAGATTGTCATTGACAAAAAACAAAAGAGAGACGATACCATAGGCTGCCATCTCAATCAAAAACAGTGTCAGGTATCTTCCCTCCGGATAGAGAATACCGGTACGGAATCCACCGAACTTGATCTTATTGGCAACTGCATATGCGACAAACATGACGATAACGTCCAATGCAAGCTCTATATATCGTACAATCCATTTCTTTGAATCCATTGATTATTCTCCATTATGTGATTACTTTTGATGTATTTTTCTTTCCCAGTTCATGTCTGCAAACATGCCCAGAATGAACGGATTAAATGCCATTTCAAGCATATGCTGTTCCATAAAGCAATGTAATGCGATCAGAAGCATTGCCAGATACAGCATGCATCTCTGATAGCGGACCGCACGGTTTGCAATGATGATCATCATAATAAGCACCACGATCAGGATTGCGATTCCATAGATCAGTGCCATCCTGAGATAAGAGTCATCTATAAAGAAATAATGTTCTCTTGTCTCGATCGAGCGGCCGTTTCCAAACTCTTCGACATGCTGTCCGAAGAAACGGTATGCATAATTGGCGATTCCTTCTGCACTGACAGAAAGACGGATACTTAAGATCTGGTCCAGTTTCGCCCAGAATGCGCTTTCCGGCCGATACAGATGCACCATGCCGATAAAAAGTGCTGCAAAGAATACAGGTGCCAGTGTCAGGAACCGAAGAAGTCCATTCCACCATCCTGAAGGGGCATCTGTACATTCCAGAACTTCCTCTGATGTCTCATATGGGGACTCATCTGCAAACCGGTTTCCGGTAAATGCATCTCTCCATGCTTTCTGCTGCGGCTCCGCCGGTGCATCTTCCTTAAAATCTACGACAATGACCGGATTTTTCGCCTGTTCCAGTCTCCTTTGCACGATCATGACAACGATCATACCGATTGCTGCAAGTCCGAGTGTCATCGTTCCGGTAAATGCACTGCATGCTTTATAGACAAATACTCCAAGCGCTCCTACGATCACGATATCTGCAATATGGATTCTTCGATTATTTACGCACAGTGCTGCCATTGCCATATAGAATACATGTGCTGCGAAATCTGTCGGATAGATTGTTCCAAAGCACTGACGTACCCCGCCTCTTACCGAAGGATATACGAGGTTTTCAATCATACCGGTCTGGGAGCAGATCATAGCTGCTGCAAGAATTACAAAGCTGACTCCGAAAAATACTTTTAATATCCGGTCAAAATGTATATTCTTTACTCCTACGATCAGAAATCCTACCTCAAACAGGAAGGAATTATCTCCAACCACTGCTGCAATCACAAATGCGGCAAGAACCACACCTGCACAGATCAGTTCTTTTTTGCTGTATTTGTTGTTGAAACAAAGCATTGCAAGGGTGTATACCATGATTGCAAAATACAAAACAAGCCCTGTTTTTGGCGGCCACTGGATATTAAACATCGTTGCATCCAGAACATCATGCGCCACGATCACCCCATATATGATCAGATATAAATTCTCCCATCGTCTGTTGTTGCTGTAGTCTAAACTGTTCTCTCCCACTTCCGGCTCCTTATCAATAATAGATTTTTCTGTCTACATGAAATCCTTTTTTTACGAATTTTAACATTTTTGAAAACTGATTGTCATAAAAGTCATTGCTCATATGCAATCTGTTAAAAAGCCTGAATACTTTGTATTTATTTTTGATGCATCCATAGATATATGGACTTTCTTTCTCGATCTTCCGGTTGATGTCTTCTACGACCGGACGGTATTTCTTCTTATCTTTGCTTTTGATCAGTGCAATCTGATAATAGCTTGCAATAAACATGGATACCTTTTTTGCCCATAAGTCTCTTGCACCTTCCGGGCACTCCGGAAGCTTCTTTTCGAATGCGATCATGCTGAATATGATCTTATGGAAATCCGGAAGTTTCTTTAACTGGCTCTCCGCTGCGATGCTCTGGTTCACATCTCCGATCCGGTATACATAAAGTTCTTCCTCAACCAGCTGAATCTTTGTTGCACGGCACATCGGAATCGTTGCGAATTCCTGATCTTCATAAAATACATGCTCCGTCAGCTTATAATTCTGCTCCCGGTAGAACTTTGTCTGGTAAGTAACTCCATGGAAAGACATTCCATAATAAACCTCTCCAAAGATCTCCATGATCTCAGGAATCGTATATAATTTGTTCTTATCTTCCGAAGGATTATGTATATCCCTTGGAATATAAGACTGTGTGATCAGATCATAATTCTTAAAGCTGGATACGACCACCTCTGCCTCGGACTGCTCTAAAATGTCCATCATATGGGAAAGCGCATCTGTTACGACCCAGTCATCCGCATCCACACATTTGAAATACTTTCCGGTGACATGTTCCACGCCCACATTAATTGCAGAGCCATGCCCGCCATTCTCTTTATTAATGATCTTAAAAGTCTCCGGATACTGATCTACATACTTCTGTGCAACTGCAACACTGTTATCCGGTGTACCATCATTGACAACAAGAACTTCAAGTTTTTTCATCTTCTCTTTGTCATCCAGAATATATGTTGGCAGTCCCTTATCCAAAAACTTTTCCGCATTGTATGTCGGTATCACAATTGATAATATCTTTTCCATAATTTCCTCACGAACGTTTCATAAGCTTATATAATTTCACAGCAAACGGGAACAGCAGATAGCTGCTGTGCCGTATTGCCCAAATGCTCTTCTTGGTCACAGCCTGATAAATTCCCGGGTAGTTTTCCCGAAGCTGTGTATCAAATCTTTTCATTTTGTCATACACACCAGCTTCGTCTCCCATTGCAAGATAGATCTGATACTGGTTCTGCACGGATAATGCGATTCCGCGCTCCAGATATTTCTTCTTGTACTGCTGGATAAACTGGTGGTCAATATAATATTCAAATAATGAATTGAGCACCTGCATATGATCTTTCCGGTGCCGCTTCATCGATTCAATATCCACACTCTGTCCGTTTCTGCCAAGACGGTACATGTATACAAAGGTTGGATCATAATATACATTTTTACAGAACGGGATTGGATACAGAATGTATTCTGCATCCTCATAAAATACTTTTTCATCCACACGGATATTGTTTTCTTTGAGAATATCGGTCCGGATCGTCAGGGAATGGATCTTAATGATCGGTTCGCTGACTGCTTCCGCAAATCCCCATTCTTTGCCGTAATGATATTTATTTTTGCATGCATAGCGCTCTTCCAATATCTGATCCGTTCCATCCTGTACCAGGCGATAGTTGGAAGCTACGATATCTGCATTTGTTTTCTTTAATGTATGGATAAACACAGGCAGATTTCCTGTTTCTACCCAGTCATCCCCATCCACGACTTTGAAATACTTGCCCGTGGCGTGCTCGATTCCATAATTGATGCCGGAGCCATGTCCGCCATTCTCTTTATTGTATAAGGTAAAACTGCTCGGGTATTTCCGGCAGTATTTCTCTGCAATCTCAGATGTTTTATCCGTTGATCCGTCATTGATGATCAGGATTTCAATATCTCTTAATACTTCTGCATTCACAAATGATGACAGGCATCGGTCCAGATATTTTTCAACATTATAAGACGGGATTACTACGCTTAATACTTTTTCCATGTCCATCTCCTCTCTTATTAATGAATCTATCTCCGTAATATCCGATAGAAACGCTTCCGTAACTGATTCGGTGACGCTACCATGGCTGTTGTGACCATACAGGCTGCCAGATACTGTGGAAATGTTGTGATTCCAAGCTCATGCTGCATTTTCCGCAGTTCCATGTAACGCTTCCAATATCCTTTTCCTCCGCGTTTTCCATAAAAATCTTCATTCGTACGTGCTTCCACTAACACTTCTTCCAGGTTATCCAGCTGATAGCCTTTTGCAAGCACCCTGATCCAGAGATGATAATCTTCAAGATTCGGGAAATGTACATAATTTCCAGCATCCAGTATGGCACTCTTTCGCATCATAACGGTCATATGGTTCACAGGATTCCGGTATCTTCCGTAAGTTCTCACATTTTCGGTTCCGGTTGGCATATGCTTGATGTGCCGCTCGGTCTCTTCATCGTTAAATTCTTCGATCGCGCCTCCGACCACCGCCGTCTGTGGATGTGTTTCCATATAGTGAAGCTGCGCTTCCAGACGCCCGGTTCTTGCGATGTCATCCGTGTCCATACGCGCAATATACTCATTTGAGCATAGTTCCACACCTTTTGCAAGTGCACGCCCCAGCTGTACATTCTCGTCAAAACGGTAAGTAACAAAACGAGGGCGGTTAAGCCCCTGTTCTCTCCGTCTGTCATCTAAAAGTATCTGGTATTTCCCGATCATATCAAGAAGTTCCGGCGTGAGCGGACCGTCCTGGATGAGTACAATCTCATCTGCAGGACAGGTCTGTGCTAAGATACTTTCCATCGCAGCCTGAAAATATTCAGTTTTCTCTTTCTGATAAATTGACATTAAAACGGATATTCCCATGACGCCTCATTTATAAATCGTGTTTTTTTAGTGCGGTAATCTGAGTCTCATCAACGCCTTCTGTATTCTCTTTGATAAAGAGGATCTTGATCGTCAGAAGGATCAGCTTGATATCCAGCCAGATGGAATAATTCTCGATGTATGTGATATCCATCTTAAGCTTATCATATGGCGTTGTATTGTACTTTCCCCATACCTGGGCATAACCGGTAAGTCCGGCTTTGACTTTGGTACGGAATGCAAACTCCGGTATCTGATCCATATACTGGTCAGCGATCACCTGACGCTCCGGTCTCGGTCCTACCACTGACATGTCACCTTTTAAGATGTTGAATAACTGTGGCAGTTCATCGAAATGGATATTCCGGATGATATTACCAACCGGTGTTACTCTGGCATCGTCCTTGGCACAAAGGCGTGCACCTTTGTCCTCGGATTTCGTTGTCATACTCCGGAATTTGATGATCATAAATGGCTTCTGTCCACGTGTCAGACGTTCCTGTTTATAGAACACAGGGCCTCCGTCATAAAGTTTGATTGCGATCGCAATGATCAGCATAAATGGTGAAGCCAGCACAATTCCAATCAGTGAGATTATGATATCCATGGCTCTTTTGAAAAATCTCTGGTCAATGGACAGACCGTTATTTCTGGAAAGGTATAACGGTGTATCAAACAGATGGATATCGTCTGCCCCTCTTAACATGATATCTGTAATCTTCGGAGTTACGTAGGTACGAATTCCCTCTTCATAACAGTGCTTCATAATGTCGTTACGCACTTCAGCCGGAAGATCACAAAGCACGACTGCCTTATAATCATCAATAATCTGATAAAGCCGGTTCAGTCCTACGGTGCAGCTTACTGTTCCACAGATATTATATTTATCTTTTCTCGTATTGATCTTGGCGATCAGATCATCCGGTGCATACTGTCCGTATACAAGGATCATCTGTCTCGGCGGATACAGCATCTGATATGCTTTACGCACCATAATATTCCACAGCACGATAAATGCTGCTTCTATGACTGCTACGTTAATCAATGGAATCGGATTAACATAGTCACGGCAGATCAGACAAAGCTCTAAAAAAGCAACAATATGTCCAAGCACAAGTGCCAGCATATTCGATAAAATGATATCCGTTACACGCATATATCCGATGCGGTAACCTCCGAACACTTTGGTAAAGAAGAAAATGATCAGGATATACATTCCGATCACAGCCCAGTTACCTCTTCGGAAATACTGGGAAACAAGTCCGTTATCCATCTCCCAGCTTGCATAATAGTTATACCACACAAGTCCGAACAGGACTGCGTCTACGATCAAGGTTACAATATTCGCTGTAAAGTTCAACAAATGCTTATACTGTTCTCTTATTCTCATTTTGAAATAGCTCCTAGTAATTCTCCATTTCCGAAAGACGGTTCAATGCGGAAAACATGGCACGGATTGATGCTCTTGTGATGTTCGAACTTACGCCAACACCAAATGTTACATTACCGCTTCTGTTATCTCTCATCTGAATGTAGCAGGCTGCCTTTGCATGGCTTCCCTCACTCAGTGCATGTTCATCATAATTTAAGATTGTGACATCCACACTTGGTACGCACTGGCGTACTGCGATCTTGGCAGCATCGATTGGTCCGTTGCCACCTGCCTCGGAATGAATGTCTTCCCCTTTATATTTAAAGTCCAGAGCCACTCTGGTGTCATCGTCGTCCTGATCATCCTCCACACGGAGTGATGTGAACTCAAACGGCTCTTTTAATTTGAGGTAATGCTTCTCAAATGCCTCCATGATACGGGAAGGTGATACTTCTCCGCCTTCTTTTTCGGAAATCTTCTGGATGACATCTGCGAATTCCCTCTGCATCTCTTTCGGAAGCTTATAACCATATACGGTATTCATTACGAATGCGACACCGCCTTTACCAGACTGGCTGTTTATTCTTACAACCGGCTCGTATTCGCGTCCTACGTCTGCCGGATCGATCGGAAGATAAGGAACCTCCCACCATTCCTGCTTACGTTCTTTCATTGCCATCTCACCTTTGTTAATGGCATCCTGATGGCTTCCGGAAAAAGCAGTAAATACAAGTTTTCCTGCATATGGATGACGCATTCCGACGGACATCTTGCAGCATCTCTCATAAACATCAATGATCTCGTTGACGTTCTCCAGATTCAGCTCTGGATTGATCCCCTGGGAAAACATATTATAAGCAACGGTAAGGATATCCACGTTACCGGTACGTTCTCCATTTCCAAACAGTGTTCCCTCTACACGGTCTGCTCCGGCAAGAAGTGCCAGTTCAGTTGCCGCTACACCGGTTCCTCTGTCATTATGTGGATGTACGCTTAAAATAATGTGATCACGATCTTCAAAATGTGTGCTCATCCATTCAATCTGATCTGCATACACATTCGGTGTGTTCATCTCCACAGTTGCCGGAAGATTGAAAATGATCGGGTTGTCATTGGCATGATCCCATTCTTTCTGAACAGCAGTACAGATCTCGAGTGCGAAATCCATCTCCGTTCCGGTAAAACTCTCCGGAGAGTATTCTAACTGCAGATTGCCGTCAAAATTCTTCATGCGTTCTTTGACCATTCTGGTTCCGTCTACGGCAATCTGAATGATCTCCGGACGATCCATATGGAATACCACATCTCTCTGAAGTGTAGAAGTGGAATTATAAATGTGAAGTACCACATTCTTGATTCCCTGAATTGCTTCAAATGTACGGTCGATCAGGTTCTCTCTGCACTGTGTCAGAACCTGTACTTTGACATCATCCGGAATACGGTTTTCTTTGACAAGTTTACGTAAAAAATCATACTCAATCTGTGAAGCCGCCGGAAATCCGATCTCAATCTCCTTAAATCCAAGTTTTACAAGAAGATCGAACATCTCCATTTTCTCTTCTACGTTCATTGGTTCGATCAGAGCCTGATTACCGTCTCTTAAGTCTACGGAACACCAGATTGGTGCTTTTTCGATTTCTTTGTCCGGCCACTGTCTTTCCGGATAATGTAAAACCGGAACTCTCCGGTATCTTGTGTAATTTAACATCTTATTCGCCTAATCCTTCCTCAATTGCCTTTACCAGTGATGCAAGCGCTTCCTCTTCGTCTTCTCCGTCGCAGATCAGATTGATTTCATCTCCGCTTTTAATGCAGGCTCCAAGTACACTCAACACACTTTTTGCATTTGCCACATTATTGCGATATTCAAATGTGATAAGACTTTTAAACTTCATTGCTTCTTTACATAAATTACCTGCCGGTCTTAAATGCAGACCTGTTGGATTCATAATCTTTATTTTCTGACTAACCACTCTTTTTCTCCCTTATCTGTGTATTATTTAATGACCATTTGTTGTGGAATCGCTGCCTGTACTATTGTTATTGTTTGTTCCATTGTCTCCGGTCGTTTTGGTGTCATCGCCTTCTCCAGTCGTGTCTGTCGTGCCGTTTCCGGTATTATTTCCAGTACTCTCACTGTTAGAAGTTTTGTTATTATCATCATTGGATGGCGTTGTAGTTGTTGTTCCATCCGACTTTCTGGTGATCGTAACATCGGTTGTTGTCGTCTGCTGCACAAACTTATCCGCATCTAATGTCAGCGTAACATTGACGGTATGTGTTCCCTCTCCAAGAGATGACACATCAATGCTTCCTTTAATGCTGTTTGCATTCAGCGAAGACAGATCGCTGGACATACCACTGACCGATGCATTAACGGTTGACTGTCCAAATGCCAGATTGTAATTGTCATCCAGCCCGTTCACAGAAATATTGGAAACCGGAATATTATAACTCTGTGTCGTATATGGTTCAATCCGGATCGTAACGGAAACGGTTGCCTGTGAATTCTTGGTCAGTGACACGCCGTCCGGAAGGTATTCTGAAATATCAATGCTTGTCGTGATATCTTTATTCGCTCCATCCACATTCAGCACCTCAGCCGGGATCTCAAGAGAACTGATCGGATTCAGCACAGAAGAACTTCCTTTAATCTGAACCGTCTCCGGATCACTGGTAATCTCTACAACGGAATACGTATCCGCCGGTGTTCCACTTGTATTGAAATGAATCGGCACTTCCTTTGTACTCAGGATCTTGGCGGATACGGTCACTGTATTGCTGCTCAGTGTCAGCTTGGTCGTATCCACTGTTTTACCCTCTTCATCATAAAATACCGGCACAACATTGTCCGAAATATCCACTGACATTCCGCTTACATCGATCGTTGCTACCACTTTCGAAATCTGTCCGACCACAGATGCAGGGCCGGAAACTTTAATCACATTCGGATTGGAAACGCTTACATCTCCCAGCGTAAATCCATCTGCCACCTTTCCCTTGGTGTCTGCGGTGATCACGAACTGTTTCTCCTGAAGATCTTCCAGGGAAACCTTCAGATATTTGGTAAGTCCGCTGACTTTGACAGAGGACGTATAATTATTGACTGAAATGGCAATCGGAACGCTTCCTTCCGTTCCATCATCGCTTACATTCATCAGACTCATATCTGCAATCGCAGTAAAATCCGAATAGTCCAGTTTCTCTAAAATGCTTCTCTTCGCCGTAACGCGAAAACTTACTGTTCCAGTTCCGTCGATCACCTCATAACACTTGTTCATATCCGAGATCGACTGTGCATTCTGGATGGTTACCGTTGCAGTAAAATTCTTGCTGGAGCTTGGATCATCAATGTTATAGACTACAAGCCACATAGCAAATGCAAACAATACAGCCAGAAGCTTAAAACCAAGGTTATTCGTCAGCTTTTTTAGTATCTTTTTTAGCATTTAATAACCTCCTTTTCAGCAGTTCAAGGCGTGTTGCTTCATGATTCCGGTTCTGCATATATTTCAGTTTGTCGCGCAGGAAGTCAGCATCTACATTATGATAGATCTGACCGCGCATTGCCACAGAGACCTTTCCTGTCTCCTCGGATACTACGATCGTCAGTGAATCGCTTACTTCGCTGACTCCTACTGCTGCACGGTGTCTGGTTCCAAGATCCTTGGATAATGTCAGACTGTCCGAAAGCGGCAGATAACAGGTCGCAGATACCACTCTGTCCCCGCGCATAATCACCGCACCATCATGAAGCGGTGTATTCTTCTCAAATATATTGATCAAAAGCTGACTGGATACGAGCGCATCTACATCAATTCCGGTACGGATATACTCGTCTAATTTGATGTCATCTTCAATTACGATCAGTGCTCCTGTCTTGACTTTTCCCATTGCATAACTTGCTTTTACCAGTTCATCAATGGTACGATCGCTGAACTTGGCTTCATCTGTCTTATTTAAACTAAACAGATTGCCAAGAATATTCCTGGTACCAAGGTTCTCAAGTGCGCGTCTGAGTTCCGGCTGGAAAATGATAACCAGTGCGATCACACCGACATTAAAGGTATTCTGTGCCAGCCAGAGTATCGTATTCATCTGGAAAATTGCCGCTACCAGTACAAAAATCAGGAGCACGATAATTCCTTTAAACAGATTCCATGCCCGTGTGTTTTTGATCCACAATAATACATGATAAAACAGGAAAGAAATAATCAGGATCTCGACACAGTCTGTCGGTCCGATATGGATATCCGGCAGATTATAGTTGTTGTGTATACTTTCGTTAAACATCTGAAGTGTTTCAAATATACCGTTCATTTTTCTCTCCTTTCTCACAATTTTCCAATTCTACCGCAGGTACATGTCCAAAATGTGAACAATTACTTGCGTTTTCTTTAAAATTATATGTTTTTTTCCGAAATTATTTCAGGTATTTTTCATCAATGTCCAGTTCCTTCGCAAATACCTTGCGGGCAAGTTCCTCTTCTTCTTCCGAAAGTTCCTGCTTACTGTGGTCAATGCGTTTCCCCATACTTGCAGTATTACCAAAATGCTTGACTGTTTTCTCCTGAACCGCAACGGTCTTCTTTGGAACTGCTTTTACATAGTAATAATATTCATCGTCCTCAAACTGCACACGTTCCGTTCTTGCATAATCCAGATTCATGAAAAAGAACTGCAGGATAAAACCGATCACAAGAGACAGGATTGCGCCGATGATCAATGTAACTGTCTTACCTGTAATGCCAAGGATCAGGTATCCCGCAAAAAGTCCCAGTGCCTGGATCAGTACTCCGGACACGATAGCGATCAGCCATGCATGGTCCATCGTGGTTCTGCGGATAAAATATACAACGATTGATGTCACAACAAAAATACCGATCACAAGAAACATCTCTTTGTTCCCAAGAAGCTGTCCTACGGAAACGCTGAACTTTGATGTGCTTCCAGTCTTATCTTCCGTAACAACTGCTGCAAGTGTTGTACTGTTTCTGTGAATTCCGTCCAGGAAATAATATACAACGGTTCCGCATACAACGGAAATCACCGAATACAGTTCCCCGAAAAGTCCGGTGCCGACCGGCATAATATAAGGAATGTTCAATTTGAAAGCAATCGGAGTAAACAGTGCTCCCATACCATCCTTCGGTGCAAAACGGAAATATACAAAGTAAACCACTGCAAGAAGTACTGCGGCTGTCAGCGCCACCTCCGGTGATAATGCATACATATCTGCGATGATCACGAATGCTGCAATCCAGATTGTTCCATTCTGTGGAAGCAGGCAGCACACCAGCGCAAGGATCAGTGCTACCGGAAATGTGCTGATCGCGGTCATAAATCCAATATTGGTATTGATCAGTAAAAACGTAATCAATGCAATCACAAATTTAAATGCCGGATACATGTACGTCTCATAATTCTCATAAAAACGAATAATTTTATCTTTATATTCCAATAATTTTGTCATTGAGTCCTCCCCAAGTGCTATTTGCTGTTTTTAATCTTGTCTTCCCGTTCATAGAGCTTATTGACTCTCTTCAGGTGACTGCAGTATTCTTTCAGTTCCTTCCGCCCCCGTGTATACCGGCGATAATAGATGATGTATGTAATGATCTCATAAATCACCATAAAAACGGCGTATTTGCATACTGTGCTGATTGCAATTGCAATCACATCCAGTGAATTAATAGACGCTAAGATATTCTCCATATCATAGAAGATCCAAAGTGTCGCACACAAAAGAAATGCCAGTGTTCCTGTAAAAATGCTCTTGATCATTTCCTTGCTGATATAATCACTGCGATAATACATCCCCATCTGTCCGGACTTCTTCTTTTTCCCGTTATCATATATTGCGATCTCGTATAATTCTTTTACACGTTCCTCGTTAATCATGTAATAAACTCCCTTGCTTCTGGACGCAATTGCGCATTGTTAAAAATCATTATACCATACCACTCTATATTTTCCAAATGTTTCTTGTGTGGCGCGTTTTTCATATAAAGGTTGGGGAGGTGACCTTAATATTAGTGGCAGGCAAATTGCACAAAACAGTGCCTATTATGTTCCATTGTCCGAAAATAAGAAAATCTAAGTTTACCTGATTTGTTTTTTCAAAGTGACGTGTACGTCTTAAACGCCCCGTCCATGGGTCGTTAAGACTTTTGCTGCCGTCCATGGCAGCAAAACACTAGTTGCCCGTAGGTAAACTAAGATTTTCTAATTTTCTCCCAGGTCACAAAATCAGTCTCTGTTTTGTGCAATTTGCCTGCCACTAAAAATCACCGCCCCCTAATCTTTATATGAAAAAGCTGCAGATTACTCTGCAGCTTTGGTTGTTCTCTTTATTTCAGATATCTCATGCGGTCATTCTCTTTCTCTGTATGCAGACTTCGTTCCACAGGCTTCGGTTTCTCGAACGCACTGGACAGATCCTGTACCATCGTCTTCTTGCAGGATTCGCAGAAACGGCCTGTGCGGATTGGTTTTCCACAGCTCTCACAGACGATTCCCTCTGCCATTCCATTGGAGATTACAAGTCTCTCTTCACGAATCCACTGTTTGATCTGTTTCACAGATACCTCATTCTCAGTCGCCGTCTGACTGATGCTGGAATCCGGATTCTGACGCAAAAATTCCTTCACCTGCTGAAACTTCTCCTCCAGCTTCTTCTGACATTCCGGACATCTTCTCGGACCCGAAATATAATTAAACAAACGACCGCAGTCTCTGCAATTCGTAACCTCCATAACGCAAACCTCCTCATATGCCTTTCCCGATGCAGATGCTCAGGGAATAAATATCGATTACACCCGTCTGCAGTACCGCCTGTGCAATGGTGTCAACCGTACTGCCTGTTGTGTAAATATCGTCAACTAATAGAATATATCTATATTTTACAATATCTTGCGACACATGAAAAGCATTTTTCAGATTATTTTTGCGTTCTGTGTCATTTAAATTCTTTTGCGGCTTCGTATCGCGTGTCCGGGAAACCAGATCTGTCCTGTATGGAATGCCCGTCCGCCTGGAAAGTTCCCTTGCAAACACCTCCGCCTGATTATATCCGCGGAGCTTTTGCTTTCTTCTGTACATCGGAACCGGTACGATAACTTCTGCCCCGATGCGCAGCATCCATTCTGTGTACTGTTCTGCTGCCACCCCTGCAAAAAATGCTGCATACTCTCTCTTATTGGAATATTTGAACCGGTACATGGTCTGTTTGATGTCCCCTTTATATAGGAAAACACCCTTTCCCTGCCGGTAATGATGCTGCTTTTTCCCGCAGTCAAAGCAAAATTCAATTCTGGCATTGTCGACCGGCTGTCCGCATTTCATGCAGACTGGGCCAGTGATCTGAAAAAGCTTCTTCCTGCATTCCGGATGCACATTCCCTCTGTCTTCAAACGCAACGATCTCGTCGCACACCGGACATCTTGGCGGATAGACAAGCGCCAGCATTGCTTCTGTCACTGCAAAAATCCATTCTTTTACCCCCATATTTTATTCCTTTCCACTCTCCCTGCTGTTACCATAGCATATCCCGGCAAAAAAGTCATTGACTTTTCCTTAGATTCCACGCTTTTTCCATCCATATAAAATGATTGACTTCTCCGCTTTAAGCGCATATAATTTATTCAATCGATGCATTGATGCGTTAAAGCATTAGTGTCACAAGGAGGTTATAAGTATGAAAAAGGCAACCAAATTTGCTTCCGTTGTTCTTGCCGCTGCCCTGACATTATCTCTTGCAGGCTGTGGAAGTTCTGACGCAGGCACAAACAGTACGCAAAGTTCCGGAAATACATCCGGCAAGACTTACACCATCGGTATCTGCCAGCTGGTTCAGCATGAAGCGCTTGATGCCGCAACCCAGGGATTTAAAGATGCACTTACGGATAAACTCGGTGACAATGTCAAATTTGATGAGCAGAATGCTGCCGGAGATGCATCTACCTGTTCTACCATCTGTACCACATTTGCAACCAACAATTATGATCTGATCCTCGGAAATGCAACTGCTGCCCTTCAGGCTGCTACAGCAGCAACCGATACAATCCCGGTACTTGGAACATCCATTACTGATTATGCAACAGCACTCGACGTATCCGACTGGACCGGAACAACCGGAAAAAACATTTCCGGAACAACAGATCTTGCACCACTTGACCAGCAGGCCAAATGTATCGCCGAATTATTCCCGGATGCCAAAAATGTAGGTATCTTATACTGTTCTTCTGAGCCAAACAGTATCTACCAGTCTACTACCATTACCAAATATCTGAAGGACGAGGGATACACTGTAAAAGAATACACATTCTCCGATTCCAACGATGTTGCTTCGGTAACACAGAGTGCCTGTGATAATTCCGATGTCATTTATATCCCGACTGATAATACTGCTGCATCCTGCACAGAAGCCATCAACAATGTAGCTTCTCCTGCAAAAGTTCCGATCTTCGCTGGCGAAGAAGGAATTGCCAAAGGCTGTGGTGTTGCAACACTTTCCATCAGCTACTATGATCTCGGATATACAACCGGAGAAATGGCATATGATATTCTTGTAAACGGAAAAGATATCTCTACCATGGAAGTCCAGTCTGCGCCAAAATTCACAAAAGAATACATCGCTGACCGTGCCGATGCACTTGGAATCACCATTCCGGACGGCTACGAAGAACTGAAAGCAGATTAATTCACATCCATATACAGAGTAAAGGTCCAATGGGCCTTTTTTCTGTTTTATTGGAAAATGTAATATTTTACTATGGAGGTAAACACATGTTTCTGATCAACTATTTTTCATCTTTAAACCCGCTTGCATTCACCAATGCGCTGCCGGGTAACATCGCCCAGGGCCTGATCTGGGGAATCATGGCACTTGGTGTGTATATCACATTCCGTCTGCTCGATTTTGCAGACCTGACCGTAGACGGTTCTTTTGCAACCGGCGGTGCGGTTACCGTTATGATGACCGTAAAAGGCTATAACATCTGGGTTGCTCTGCTCTGTGCCTGCATTGCCGGACTTCTCGCAGGCCTCTGCACGGGTCTTTTACATACCAAACTCGGAATTCCACCGATCCTTGCCGGTATTCTGACACAGATCGCACTTTATTCGATCAACTTAAATATTATGGACCGTCATGCAAACCAGGCACTCAGCGTTGACAAATACAGCCTGATCCTTTCTTCCCGTAACCTGACTTCTGCAATCGTGATCGGACTTCTTTTTGCAGCCGTTCTGATTATCGTTTTATACTGGTATTTCGGAACCGAGCAGGGTTCTGCCATCCGTGCAACCGGCTGTAATCCTGCCATGAGCCGTGCACAGGGAATCAACATTGATAATATGAAACTGATCGGACTTTCCATCTCAAATGCAATCGTTGCATTATCCGGCGGACTGCTCGCACAGTATTCCGGATTCGCTGATGTCAATATGGGACGTGGCGGTATCGTCATTGGTCTGGCTGCAGTTATCATCGGAGAAGTCCTTGGCGATGCGATCCTTGGAAAACGCATGGATTTCAAAGGTCGTCTGATCTTTGTTGTCATCGGTGGCATCATCTACTACATCGTCATCGGTATCGTACTCTGGCTGAAAATGCCAAGTGATGACTTAAAACTTTTTACAGCGATCATCGTTGCCATTTTCCTTGCAGTTCCATACTTAAAGGGAAAGAGCAAAAGTTCCTTTGCAAAAGCAGGAAAACGCGCTGCTGCCATGTTAGCTGGCCGTTCTGCCACTGCATACGGTGATGTAGATGCCAAGAATAAGGAGGAGAAGTAAATGTTAGAGATCCGCAATGTACATAAAACGTTCAATCTTGGAACGATCAATGAAAAGCATGCCTTAAACGGGGTAAACTTAAAACTGGATGAAGGTGACTTTGTTACTGTGATCGGTGGAAACGGCGCCGGAAAATCAACCATGTTAAATGCGGTCGCAGGCACCTGGCCGGTAGATGATGGGGCGATTTTAATCGATGGAGTTGATGTAACCGGACTTCCGGAGTTCAAACGTGCTTCTTTCCTCGGCCGCGTATTCCAGGATCCGATGACCGGTACTACTGCCACTATGCAGATCGATGAGAATCTTGCTCTTGCCGCACGACGCGGACAGAAACGCGGACTCCGCTGGGGTATCACCAAAGCCGAAAAAGAACACTTCCATGAACTTTTAAAGGAACTTGACCTTGGTCTGGAAGACCGCATGACTTCAAAAGTCGGGCTTCTCTCCGGCGGCCAGCGTCAGGCTGTCACACTGCTTATGGCCTCTCTCCAGAAGCCAAAGGTGCTCCTTCTCGATGAACATACGGCTGCCTTAGATCCTAAGACGGCATCGAAAGTTCTTGCTCTTACCGACAAGATCATCACTGAGAACCATCTGACCGCCATGATGGTCACACACAATATGCGTGACGCCATCGCACACGGCAACCGCCTGATCATGATGAATAACGGAAAAGTCATCTTAAATATCTCAGGCGAAGAGAAAAAACGCCTTACCGTAGAAGATCTTCTCCTCAAATTCGAAGAGGTTTCCGGAGAAGAATTCGCATCCGATAAA
The DNA here is from genome assembly GCF_009695765.1 of Roseburia porci. Taxonomy (GTDB): domain Bacteria; phylum Bacillota; class Clostridia; order Lachnospirales; family Lachnospiraceae; genus Roseburia; species Roseburia porci. The sequence goes on along the minus strand of NZ_VUNI01000021.1, from coordinate 24,903 downwards.
GCATTACTTGGTTAAAAAACAACATAGAATATCAGGAGGTAATATTATGTGGGCTTACGAAAGTGTATTTTACCAGATCTATCCGTTAGGATTCTGCGGCGCACCATTTGAAAACGATGGTGTATTAGAACACCGCATTTTAAAAGTCAATGACTGGATTCCTCACATCAAAAAGCTCGGTGCGGATGCCATCTACTTCTCACCGGTCTTTGAATCCGATACACACGGTTACAACACAAGAGATTACACCCGGATCGATACCCGGCTTGGAACCAACGAGGATTTTGCCGAAGTCTGCAGCAATCTTCATAAAGAAGGTATCCGTGTCGTCTTAGACGGTGTATTCAATCATGTCGGAAGAGGTTTCTGGGCATTTCAGGACGTTCTAAAAAACCGGGAAGCTTCCCCATATGTAAGCTGGTTTTCCCGCATTGCCTTTGACGGGAACTCCAATTACAACGACGGTCTGTGGTATGAAGGCTGGGAAGGCAACTACGACCTTGTCAAACTGAATCTCCGCAACGAAGATGTCATCCAGCATATCTTCTCTGCAATCCGTGGATGGGTCGAAGAATTCGATATTGACGGACTCCGCCTCGACGTTGCCTATTGTCTGGATCACGATTTCATGAGAAGGCTCCGCAGCTTCTGTAACGAATTAAAACCGGATTTCTTCCTTGTCGGCGAAACACTTCATGGCGATTATAACCAGATCATGAATGATGAGATGTTACATTCTGTCACAAACTACGAATGTTATAAGGGACTTCATTCAAGCTTTAATTCCATGAACATGTTTGAGATCAATCATTCCCTCCTTCGTCAGTTTGGTCCGGAACAGTGGACTTTATATAAAGGAAAACATCTGCTTTCCTTCGTGGATAACCATGATGTCACCCGTGTTGCAAGCATTTTAAACAATCCGGCGCACCTGCCGTTAATCTATGCGATTGCATTTGGCATGCCTGGTATTCCATGTGTATACTACGGCAGCGAATGGGGTGCAACCGGACGAAAGGAAGATGGAGATCCTGCTCTTCGCGTTTCATTTGATGCACCGGTTGAAAACGAACTGTCTGACTGGATCTCGAAACTTGCAGCTGCAAAGAAGGTTTCCAAAGCTTTACAATATGGTGATTTCAGCTCTGTCGTTCTCACAAACGGACAGTGCATCTTCAAGCGCGAATGGGAAGGCGAACGTGTTCTTGTAGCAATCAATGCGGCTGATTCGCCATTCTGGGCTGGATTCAATCTCGGAAGCAGCCATGCAGTTGATCTGATCACCGGAAATGACGTAGAATTCCATGACGGATATGAACTGCCCGCTTACAGTGCTTTCTTCTTCCGTCTGAAATAAAACGCGAAAATAACTCCATACTTTTAAACACAAAAACACGGTGTCATATCTGACACCGTGTTCCCCATTTTATTCCTTCTATTACTTCTCCCAAAAGATAATCGAAAGATTTCTATATCAAAGCGACCCCCATCGCTGTGATACCTAAATTATAACTTTTCCTCCGTCTCATCGTCCGGATTCTCTTTTGCCCAGCCATATGCATATTTGACTGCTTTGTTCCAGCCTTTTCGTTTGGTTTCACGCTCCTCAGGAGCGATCTGAGGCGTAAATTCGCGGTCAAGCGACTGGTTGGAGATCACATCCTCCTTATTCTTCCAGTAACCAACTGCGAGTCCTGCAAGATATGCAGCACCCATTGCTGTGGTCTCAATGCAGGATGGCCGTCTTACCGGCACATCTAACATGTCTGACTGAAACTGCATCAGGAAGTTATTCGCGCTTGCTCCACCGTCTACCTTCAGTGACTTCACTTCAATACCGGCATCTGCTTTCATCGCGTCAATAACATCACATACCTGAAGTGCAATTGACTCCAGTGTTGCACGGATAATATGATTCTTATTCGTTCCACGGGTAATTCCAACGATGGTTCCTCTTGCATACTGATCCCAGTGTGGAGCTCCCAGTCCGGTAAATGCAGGTACCACATAACATCCATGTGTGCCTTTTACTTTGGTTGCCATATACTCTGAATCGGAAGAGGAATCAATCAGGCGCATTCCATCACGCAGCCACTGGATTGCGGCTCCTGCAACGAATATCGAGCCCTCCAGGGCATAATTGACTTTGCCATCCAGTCCCCAGGCGATGGTTGTTACCAGTCCATTCTTGGAAAATACCGGCTTCTCACCAGTGTTCATCAACAAGAAGCAACCAGTTCCATATGTATTCTTGGCTTCTCCCTCATGAAAACAGGTCTGTCCAAAAAGAGCAGCCTGCTGATCCCCGGCAGCACCTGCCAGTGGAATCTCATCTCCAAGGAAAGACGGATCGGTATATCCGTAGATCTGACTTGACGGAACCGGTGTCGGGAGCATGCTCTCCGGTATATCCAGTTCCTTTAGAATATCTTTATCCCATTCTAATGTATTGATATTAAAAAGCATCGTTCTGGATGCATTGGAATAATCAGTTACATGAACCTTTCCCTTGGTAAACTTCCAGATCAGCCATGTCTCCACGGTTCCAAATAAAAGTTTCCCTTCTTCTGCGAGCTTACGTGCACCGTCTACATTGTCCAGTATCCACTTAATCTTCGTCGCAGAAAAATACGCATCGATGATCAGACCGGTCTTCTGGCGATATGTCTCCTGAAGTCCCTTTGCCTTCAATGCATCTGCGATCGCAGATGTCCTGCGGCACTGCCATACGATTGCGTTATATACAGGTTCTCCTGTTTCTTTGTTCCAGACAATCGCAGTCTCACGCTGGTTGGTGATTCCGATTGCCTCAATATCTGCAGCCTTTGCATTGATCATGTTCATTGCCTCAACAGCAACTCCAAGCTGCGTAGACCAGATCTCATTGGCATCATGCTCCACCCATCCCGGATTTGGGAAAAACTGGCGGAATTCTTTCTGTGCCATGGAACAGATCTGTCCCTTCTCATCAAATAAAATACAACGGTTACTTGTTGTTCCCGCATCTAATGCCATAATATACTTTGCCATACCTGATTCCTCCATAATTATATGCCTCGCGTTACTGCCAGGAGTGGTTGATTGGCTGCGTGGCGCTTCCCTTTCATCTGCAATAGAAAAGTGGACATCAGATGAATACCTAAAGCAATCTGCTTCAAGCACGTCAAATCATCTCCACTCTCCGATTCCACCTTATGAAATTCTATCGCCTTTCGATGTAATGATTATACCATTTCTATAATGTGTTTGGAACCCTTTGAAACATTTTTGACATAATAGTCAATTGATATCATCTGTTTTTGTGCAAATAGTACAAAACAAAAGGGGACGTCAATCCCGGCGTTTGCCGTAATTGACGTCCCCTTATAATTATTCATGTAACAAACAGATCATCCTGTGAAATTCTCCGCAATAGCGATTTTTCCTTCATTTACACCTAATTTTATTGCTATACTCCATAGGATAATTGGCATTTTCTCCGTAAATGAACATCTTTTTATGATTACACCATCATATTTTCAATATCCGTCGGTGTAATCAATAATTTTCTTTTTCCTACGGAGAATCGCCCGTTTTATATGTTAAAATCTGCAAATTTTTCTCCGCAATCGATCATTTTTCATTGTTTACGGAGAAATCCATAATCGGAATGCCAGATTTCGGATACCCTCCTACGCAAGACGGATACGGTTTAAGATACCAAGCTCTTCTGCCTTCGTCTCAAACTCGCCTTCTGTCATTGCTTCTGTTGTAAATCCGATCTCTCCGGAAATTCCAGCTTCTACATAGGTAACTTTGCCAAATACTTTCTCTGCATCTGCTTTGCTTGCTGCAGTTCTTACGAAGAATACATTTGTACAGTCCTTGTAATCCAGAAGTTCCATTTTCTCTTCTTTCCAGTCGATCACGATATTTACATTCTGATGTTTTGCCATATCCACAATGTCTGCTACAACCGCGCTTGCTGTCGGAAGCTTACCAGCTCCGCTTCCATAGAACATTGCATCGCCGAGTACATTACCATGTACAAATACACCGTTAAATACATCGTTGACATTGCATAACGGATGTGTCTGTGGAAGTAAGAATGGTGCAACCATTGCAACATAACTCTCTCCTACCTTGCGGCTGGAAGCCAGAAGTTTGATGGAACGATTCATTGCCTTGGCATATTTGATGTCGGTAGCACTGATCTTTGTAATACCTTCACAGTGAATGTCTTCAAAATCAACCTGTCTGCCACATACCAGAGAAGTCAGGATTGCGATCTTACGGCATGGATCATGTCCTTCAATGTCAGCAGTCGGATCTTTCTCCGCATAGCCTTTTGCCTGTGCATCCTTTAATACATCTTCAAATTCAGCACCTTCCTCAGACATCTTTGTAAGCATGTAGTTGGTTGTTCCGTTTAAAATACCTGTGATCTCTTCGATTTCATCAGCAGTCAGACAGCAGTTCAGAGGACGGATGATCGGGATTCCGCCACCAACACTGGCTTCAAACTGGAAGTTTACATTCTTCTCACGGGCAATACGGATCAGTTCTGCGCCTTTTGCAGCTACCAGAGCCTTGTTAGACGTTGTTACCTGTTTACCAGCTTCAAGCATTGCTTTTACAAATGTAAATGCCGGCTCTACGCCTCCCATTGTCTCTACAACGATTCCAACTTCCGGGTCATTGGCAATGACCTGATAGTCATGTACGATCTTATCTTCCATTGGATCTCCCGGGAACTCTCTTAAGTCCAGTACATACTTAACCTCAACCGGTTCTCCTGCACGCTCTGCGATGCGATCCTTATTGATTCTTAAAACTTCTACAACTCCGGAACCAATGGTTCCATAACCCATAACTGCTACTTTCATTCCGCTTTTTACTCCTTAGCTAGTATTTTTGTGTAATGTATTCCATGACCCGTTTCAACTGCCCGGATCATTTTTTCAATGTCACCTGTCTCTGGGAAAACATCCAGACTGAGTGTCAATACTGCGATTCCGTTGACCGGAATACTCTGGTGGATTGTCAGAACATTCGCCTGAAAGTCTGCAATCGTCTTTAACACCATGGACAGGATTCCAGGTTCATCATCCATCTGGATCACCATGGTTATTGTTTTACCCTTTTCATTTTCATGATATGGGAAAATGTCATCTTTATACTTATAAAATGAACTTCGGCTGATCCCAACAATCTCTGTTGCATCCTGTACTGATGCAGCTTTGCCAGAGTCAATCAACCGTTTGGCTTCAACCACCTTTAATAACACTTCTGGGACTGCTTTCTCCCGTAAAACGAAGTAAGATGTCTTTTCCGGCATTCGTTTCCTCCCCATACAATAACAAAATGCCACCGGCAAAGGTTCTGCTGGCGGCCTGTCAGCTTACTTTTCATGTTTGTGTCACACTGACAATTGTCCTCATGAGGAAGATAATAACACAAAGAGGCTGCTTTCGCAACCTCTTTTCTATGCATTTATCGAATATGTATTATAACCGCTGTCGTTCGATAGCCACTTTAAAACTTGTGACCACCACCGCCATGCGTTCCACCACCACTGCTATGGTGTGTTGTACTGCGTGAACCACTGCTGTGAGAGCTTCCGCCGCTGTCTCTTTGAATGTGGTGAGCGGTTCGGAATTCATTTACCAGACGATCTGTTTTATTTGTCAGATCCAGTTTGGAATTACTTTTGAAATCGTATTTCCAGCCTCCAAATTTCAGGCGGTATTTTCCGGCGATCACTGCGATCACAGCTCCGCCTGCGGCAGCTGCAGCGATCAGGGCAATGAGCATATCCCATACTGTCAGCCTGTTCGGCGCCTTTGAGATTTCTCCGGTGTCTCTGTCGTAATTGTACTGTCCACTCTCGATTCCTTTGTGGAAGTAATCCTCCGTCTCCTGAATCATGTTTTCAAAGCATTTCTCATATTCACCGTCTCCGGCATATTCATAGGAATCATCCATAATGCTGTCGATTCTGTGATCTGTAAGAATACGGATTGCACTTCCCGTTGTGCTCATGTAAATCTCACGGTTATCCATGTCAATCAGAAAACATACACCATTCTCCTCAAACGCATTCCGATCTACAAAGTCATCTGCATATTCTTCCGATGTCATTCCATTCGCATCATCTGTGGTGACTGCAAACAGTGTCCATCCCGATTCATCCGCGAAATCATCCAGCATAGACTGGATCTCTTTCTCTTCGTCATATGACAAAAGATCTGCGTCATCCACTACTTTAGAATCCTCTGCAGCCGCATACACCGGCTGCAGAGAGAATGCTGATACCGAAAGTACCATTGCACAAAAAATCCCTGCAAGAAGCTTCGCTTTTTTATCCTTTAACCATTCTGCTACCATATAAAGCGACCTCCTAACAATCCAAGAATCAGTACTGCCACAAATGTGACAAGTCCGGTCAGGATAACCTTTTTCCAGTCAATCGGCAGTTCTCCGCAGATCTGTCCGGTCTGACCATTCATGGAATAGTAATAGATCTTGCCATTATTTCCTTTATATGTAACCGTCCAGACAGGAAGCAGCACATACTGCCACTTTTCTTCCTCGGCATGGAAATCCGAGTTGTGCACGTTAACTATTCCATAATCCGTCATAGTATCCCGGAATACCTGTTCTGCGTCATGCCGCATCTCCTGTCTGAGCTTCTGCTGAACCTCCTCAGACTCAATATCTCTTTTTTCTGCAAGGAAACCGGACAGATATCCCATATGGAAGTCCTTCATATCATCAAAATGATACGGCTGGACATTCTTCGCCAGTATCGCATTGGCCTTTTTCAGGGCATTTTCCGGAAGATTTGCAAGAGCAATATCTCCTTCTCTGCACAATTCATAGACTTTTGTCTCTGTGATTTCTTCATCGCCGGCAACCCACGTACGAACGCGTTTTGCCTCTGCATTCATTTTTCCTTTTAATTTAACGGAATACAGCCAGTATGGAAAATACACACTGCTGAGTTTCTCGATATTCTTTTTACTGAAAAATCCTCTTGGGACAAATTTCTTCTTTGACACATAGCCAAGAAATGTCTCTTCTGCTTTCTTACGGTCGATCTGAAACGGAATGACTTTATCCGGAAGGAATTTTCCGTCCAGTCTTCCTCCAAGCACAACCGGATTGTGGCAGTAATAACAGAACGTAGCAGCTGTCGTTGCATCGGTTACAATTTCCGCGCCACAGCTCGGGCAGGTATAATATACTGCTTCTTCCTGTTTTTCATCTGCCTGTTCTTCTGCCTGATCGTCCGTTTGAGAAGAGGCTTCCGCAGCTTCTGCTCCCACCTTTTTCTCAGTGCTTTCCGCCGGTTTCATGGCATCCAATTCTTCCTGGCTGAATAATGAATTACAATATTCACATTTATACTTCTGGGTCGCCGGATCAAAGATCAGCTCTCCATCACAATTCGGACATTTATAACTGATAACTGCCATTATGGTCTTGCCTTTCCGCATTCGCTACAGAACTTACCGGTATTTACGTGTCCACATTCACAGGTCCACTCTTTGGCAGGAGCTGGTTTGCCACAGTTGCTGCAGAATTTTCCGGTGTTGACATTGCCACATTCACAGGTCCATTCCTCACTCTGCTTTGGTGCAGGAGCCGGTTTACCACAATCGCTGCAGAATTTGCCGGTATTATGTTTTCCACATTCACATACCCATTCTGTGCCTGCCGGTGCTGCCTGAGCTGCTGGCTGCTGACCTGCGGCCGGTGCTGCTGCGCCATTTGGTGCAGCCGGATTGACATTCTGCTGTGCTGCTCCGTTTGGTGCCTGCATTCCGCTTGTCATCTGATTAATGCCTTCCATTGTTGTATTAAACTGCTGCATACCCATTCCGACTCCCATAAAGCCAGCCATTGCACCGCCGGCATTGGACCCTGCATCGCGTACACCTTCTGTGATGTTTTTAACAGCCATACCGCGAAGCACACTTGGGTCACTTCCAAGCATTGCACCTTCGTTACGCATATTAATGAGTTTCTGTGATTCCTCATCGTAAGATACACTTGCGATACCTACTGCCTGGATCTCCATACCACGCATCTGTGTCCAGTCAGCATCGAGTGTATCTGCCATGTATTTGCCAAGTTCTCTTGCTTTTCCGCTGACATAGGAAATTCTTGTTCCGTCTGCAGACATCTGGTTGATGGAAGACTGCAATGCCTCCAGGAACTCAGCCATATACTGCTCATTGATCTCTTCAATTTCTACTTTATCTGCATTTCTTGGAATTGCCTCTGCATAGAACTGCAGCGGATTGGTAATCTTGATGGAATAAGTTCCATGTGCGCGTAAAAACAGCTCTGCATTATAAAAACTGTCAAAATAGTTGATCGGATTTCTTGTTCCGAATTTGATTCCTTTGATCTCCTGAAGGTTAATGAAGAATACCTTCTGGGCAGTCGGTGTTTCCCCACCGAACTTCAGACGTGAAAATGTTTCCTTGATCGACTCTTTCAGCTGTCCATTCAGCATAGACGGAAGGGAAGAGTTATCTACTTTGTAATATCCCGGCTCTGCGGTATAATCTACGACTTTTCCTCCATCTACCAGCATCATGAACTGATTGTCATATACATGGATTACAGAACCGTCTGATACGGTATTTACGGTTCCCTTTGTATTCTGGCCTCTCCGGATCAGTGCACCACTTGTAAAGACGGTGTGGTCTCCCATGTCATCCGGCTCAATAACCTCTAACCACTGATCTGCAAGTCCACCGCTGATTGCCTGGCCAACTGCTCTGATAATTCCCATAACTTAACTTACCTCCTGTATAAACCATTGTGTTTTTATGTATATCTTATGATATCCGCCTTCTGCTGACTATATGCTCATAATCTGCCGTTACGCATGACGGTAATCAACTTCATAGAATCTCTCCAGCGACCATACCCGGATATTGACCGGTGTCACTGCGGAACCACAGTATTCACATACCATGCTTCCAAGATTGGTGATTGGTGCACCACAATTCGGACAGGTCGTGCCTATGGCATTTCCCTTGTCGGCAATGGCTGCATCCTGAATATACACCAGCTCTATGTTATATTTACTCTGTGTTTTTCTCTCTTTGCTGCCTTCTGTAACGACACCATTTTGTTCTATATAATGATAAAATTCAACCGCACTCTGGATCGTGATCACACATTTGCCTTCTTTTTTTACATAATTTGCGATCTCGGTCTGATGGATATGAATATTATTGTAAAACTCCTTCACTCCGGCTGTTTTGTTATCCGCTATCATCCCGGATACCTGATCCTGCAATTCACTGGAGGCACCCGTAAGAAGTGAAATGTCCCCTGCAGCAATTGCCTGCAGCGCAGATATCAGCATGTTTTCCGCTTTTCCTTTGAACTGTGTCCATGAAAAATCCGGAAAATCACGCGCGATCTGCGGTTCCATAAGCCTTGTCATACCGGATACTGATTTGGGTGTTTCCGCAAGCTCATCTGCCTGCTGGTTCCAACCCTCGATCAGATCGTCGGTACCAAAGATCTCTCTTGAAAAATTCTTGATTTTTCTCTGAATCTTACGGTAGGCAACATATGCTGCACATGCAGTTGCAAGGATCAAAAACAGAATGATGAGCCAGATGATCTGACTTTTACTCATCGTCCCCTCCCATATTCTTCGGACATCCAAGTGATAACCACTTCAGATAACCGTTAATAAACGGATCGATTGCTCCATCCATGACAGCATCCACATTACCGGACTCAACTCCGGTTCTGTGATCTTTGACCATCGTATATGGCTGCATAACGTAGGAACGGATCTGGTTGCCCCAGCCGATCTCTGTTACTTCACCACGGATTCCTGCTGCTTTTTCAGCATTCTCCTGCTGTTTTAAAAGATACAGCTTTGCTTTTAACATCTGCATTGCTTTTTCCTTGTTCATATGCTGGGAACGTTCATTCTGACACTGTACCACGATTCCTGTCGGAAGATGGGTAATACGGATTGCCGATGATGTTTTATTGATATGCTGTCCACCGGCGCCGCTTGAACGATAAGTATCCACACGGATATCGTCGTCGTTGATCTCAACATCAAGATCCTCTTTAATATCCGGCATAACATCACAGGATACGAATGATGTCTGACGTTTTCCAGCCGCATTAAACGGTGAAATACGGACCAGACGATGCACGCCCTTTTCGGATTTCATGTAACCATATGCATTCTCTCCGTTGACCTGGAAAGTAATGGACTTAATTCCGGCCTCTTCTCCGTCAAGTGAATCCAGCACCTCAAGGGAAAATCCTTTCTTGTCAGCCCATTTGGAATACATACGAAACAGCATCTGTGCCCAGTCACAGGACTCTGTGCCGCCTGCGCCTGCATGGAGCGATACGATTGCATTATCTCCGTCATATTCTCCAGATAAAAGCGTTTTCATGCGGATTGCATCATACGTCTGAATAAATTCATCCAGCATCCCCTGAATCTCAGAAATTAAGGATTCATCATTCTCCTCATATCCCATCTCGATCATGGTCTCAATATCTTCATATTGCTGTGCAAGGGCTGCATAAGTCGAAACATCGTCTTTCAGGCTTTTCAGTTCTTTCATTTTATTTTGTGAGACAACCGGATCATTCCAGAAATCCGCTGCCTCCATCTCTCGTTCTAGCTCCTGGATCTTCTGCTCTTTGCCAGCCAGGTCAAAGTGAATCCCTCACTTCCTGCAGCGGAGCTTTGTAAGTGCCAAGCACGCTCTTGAAATTATCTAATTCAACCACAGAATCACCTCTTTCTTATCACAAACGTCTGATTTTTGTCATCGGTATTATCATATCATATTTTTATTATGTGGCAAAGCACGTTATAGGCTTACACATAATTTTAAGGTTTTGCTCATTTCTGATTAAGCTTTTGTTCTACGCTTCTGCACCAGATGTATCAGTCCGGATAACAACAGCATTGCAATCACAGCTCCGATTGTGTCGATGCACACATCACTGAACCGTCCACTGCGTCCTGCGACAAACAGCTGGTGGAATTCATCCGTAGATGCATACACAAACACATATAATACCGCGATGCAGTAACGCAGCCTGCACACACGCATTCCATAGCTTCCCAGCATTACAAATACAAGTAATGCCAGGATCGCATATTCTGTCATATGTGCGCATTTCCGGACCGGATATTCAATTTTCTTTGCATAATCCGTCACGGTCTCCTCTGACCAGTTCTGATGTCCGATCTCATTCACCGTCTCAACAATATCTATGCTGACACGTGTGCTAAGCCCGGTGGACTGCTCCGCTTTCTGCCCGGAAAATCCAAAGATCAGACACATCCAGACGATCACAGCTGCTGTGGAAACAATTCGAAACAGCCATTTCATACTCTTGTTCCTCCCTGTATTCTCGTTAAGTAAAACTTTCTTACTGATTAGAAAGAACTTCAATGGCTTTCTGGATCTGGTTATCAAGATCTACGGAGTATTCATCATTCTCGCCGCCCATAAACTGATATTCCAGTTCAATATCCGGTTCAATACCAACTCCATGGATATAATTGCCGTTCGGTGTAAAATATTTGGCTGTTGTAATCTTGATTGCATCGCCTTCCGGCAGTGAAAATACCGTCTGGACGATTCCTTTTCCAAAGGTCTTTGTTCCGATCAGTGTACCATAGTTATAGTCTTTGATGGCTCCTGCAAAGATCTCCGATGCACTTGCACTGTTCTGATCTACGAGTACTGCGATCGGCATGTCAAGATATGTATCTCCGCTTGAAGTATAATCCTGACGATTACCATATTTATCTTCAGTGTATACAACGGTTCCTTCCGGCAGAATATCATCAAGGATTGCCACAACGGAATCTACCAGTCCACCTCCATTGCCACGAACATCAACGATCAGTGACTGAGCACCCTGATCCTGCAGGGATGACAGTGCACTCTCAAACTGTTCCGCTGTTTTACTCTGGAATTCTGAGATCTGGATATATCCGATATTGTTTGCAAGCATCTGGCTGGAAACGCTCGGAAGCTCTACGTTTTTACGTTCTACATCAAATTCCAGTGTTTCTTCGGTTGACGGGCGATATACTTCAAGGTGTACCGTTGTTCCTTCTTCGCCACGGATCAGTTTTACAAAATCGGTAAGTTCCATGCTGGTTGCATCCGTTCCGTCCGCAGATACAATGACATCATCCTTTTTCAGTCCTGCCTCTTCGGAAGGGGTTCCTTCATAGATCTTGGTAATGGTGACCTGCATCGTGTCTTTGTCCTGGGCAAGTGCTGCTCCGATTCCATAATAGGTTCCTGATGTGCTCAGCTGCTGCTCCTTATATTCCTCTGCCGTATAATATGCAGAATATTTGTCTCCAAGTCCGGATACCACACCTTCCAGCAATCCATCCTGCACATCCTGTACATCATAGTCTTCATAATAATAAAGATCCATATAATTGGTCAGTTCATCAACCTTATCAACGGTGTCCTTATCCAGCACCTTCGTGTTTTTTACCTGGGAAGCACCTCTGCTTCCGATGACCATCTGGTAATTTCCAATTTTACAGATTCCAAATGTTCCGCCGACCAGAATAACCGCTGCGGCTGCAATTCCCACAACCACGCCTGCGGCAAATCCCGGTTTCTTTCTTTTCTTTTTCCCTGCATCACCATATGGTTCTGGCTGCAGGCTCTGTTCTGTTGTCTGATTGTCCTGTTCCATGTAATTCATTCTGCTATTTCCTTCCTGTCTTCCAGATTGTTACAATGTTAATTGCATTTTACCACAAAAGTGTGTGGTTTTTCTATAAATTTAGGATAACAAAAGGCGGCTTTCCTTCTAAATTATAGTAATCAAATTGCACAATGCAAAAAACTGCTCTTTCCAGAGAAAGAACAGTTTTCTTATGATTTATCTTAGATAATTCCACGGATTCACATAGACGCCATTCACGCTGACGCCAAAATGCAGATGATTTCCGGTAGAAAGTCCGGTGCTTCCAACCTGAGCAATGGTCTGTCCTGCGGTCACACGGTCTCCGACCGATACCAGTCTTGCCGAATTGTGCATATATACGGAATACACTCCGCCTCCATGATCGATGATGATCATATTTCCTGCGGTTGTAGAAAGTCTTGATGTAATCACCTTCCCATCTGCTGCCGCAAGAACACTGCTTCCATATGGTGCGGCTATATCGATTCCATTATGGTTCGCTCCTGCACCAGCAATTGGCACTTCACGATATCCATAATCGCTGCTGATCACTCTGGATGCCGGAACCGGCCATACAAATGCCCCGGTTGGCGCCGTAGAAGAGCTTCCGCTTCCCGAAGTCGAGCTGGAACTGCTTCCGCCGGAAGTATTACCGGAATTATTGTTGGAAGACGCATTATTATTTTCAGCCGAAGAAGAACTGTTATTGCCGCTGCCGGAATTATTGGCTGTATTTTCCGTACCGCTTTCATTCTCTGTTGTACCTCCATCAGAAGCATTCCCGGCATCTGCGGCCTGCTGTGCCTGCTTTTCTTCCTCTTCTTTACGTGCTGCCACTTCGGCAGCTTCCTGAGCCAGACGCTCTGCTTCTGCCGCCTGAATTGCCGCAAGCACTTCATTCTGGGCCTGTACCTCAGCTTCATAAGACTGTGCCAGCTGTTCTGCCTCGTCCAGATTACCTGAGATTGACGCAAGTTCGCTTTCTTTTCGTGAAAGCATGGATGCAACCGCCTCCTGATCCTGCTCAACCTCTTCTTTCATGGCCTGAAGTTCTTCGTATTCTTTCTCCAGTGTTTCCTCCGCATTGGAAAGCTCTGCAACGGAATTCTCATACTCTGTCAGCTTATCCCTGTCATATGCTGTGACCTTGGAAAAATATTCGGCTATATTAACAAAATCGGCCAGGCTTCCCGATGTCAGCATCATCTCCAGCACCGTAGTCTGACCGTTCTCATACATGAACTGAATCCGCTTTTTCATCTCTGCATACTGGGCATTCACCGTCTCTCTTGCTGCATTTACTGCATCCTGAGAGACCAGAATCTGCTGGTTTTTGTCTGCCAGCTGATTCTGCAGCGTTGTAATCTGGTCCGAAATATCGGAAAGCTGTTTATTCAGCTCCGTGATCTTGTCTTCTGCAGCATCCTGTGACGAACTCAGTTCGTCGATCAGCGCTTCCGCCTGCGCCAAAGACTGTTCCAGCTTTGCTTTCTTATCTTTTGCTTCAGACAATGACTCTCCATAAGCGGAAAAAACCATTGTTCCTGTAAGTACAGATGCAAGCATTACCGACAGGATCCTGCGGATATATTTCATTTTATTCATACATTAAACCTTTAAATGTTTACGAATCGTTATCATACTTCCAAAGAAACCAATTCCGACTCCAAGAAGAAGCGCAACCGGAATCAGCGTATGGAATACTGTTTTTGTCGAAATAAAGTTCATCATAGATCCGATAAAGCTGAACTTCTGACTGATATATATGATAATACGGTCATACATAAAATACAAAAGTACAAGCGGAATAGCCGCCCCCACAAGACCAATCACGATTCCTTCTACAATAAACGGAGCACGCACCAGAAAATCGGTCGCTCCGATCAGTTTCATAATCGCAATCTCCTCACGTCTTACAGAAATACCTACGGTAACCGTATTGCTGATCAAAAATACCGCAACACCTAACAGAATCAGAATGATTCCTGCTGATACATACCCGATCAGTTTGTTAAAATCTGTCAATGTATTGGCCACCGCTTCAGACTGGTTCACTTCACGCACCCCATCCAGCGACTGCAGATATGTAACAAGTGATTCCTGCATGGAAACATCGTTCAGATAGATCTGATAACTTGCGGAATTGGCCAGTGGATTATCCTGTGCAAATCCCTCTGCAAGATCCTCATGTCCTTCAAAATATACTTTCTTGAAATTCTCCCATGCTTCATCCGCTGACAGATAATCACATTTTGCAACTTCCGCACGGCTTCGGATCTGATCTCCGATCTGCTGGATCTGCTCATCGGAAATTCCCTCATCAAAAAATACTGTTACTGCTACGCCTTCCTCGGCATCTTTTACCATCGAAGTAAAGTTTGAAACGATGACATAAAAAAGACCGAACATGAAAATGCAGGCTGCCATCGTTGCGATTGATGCAAGAGAAAACATTTTATTTCTCCAGATGTTCTTAATTCCCTGTTTGAAGGAATAAAATAAGGTATTAATTCTCACTGTAATCACCATCCTTACTGTCACTTACTACGACACCTTTTTTAATTGTGATCACACGTTTTTTCATAACTTTTACGATCTCAAGGTTATGTGTTACGACAACAACTGTCGTGCCCTTCTCGTTGATCTCCTCAAGAAGTTTCATAATCTCCCAGGCATTATTGTTATCCAGGTTACCGGTTGGCTCATCTGCCATCAGAATCTTCGGCTCGTTGACAAGCGCACGGGCGATTGCCACACGCTGCTGCTCACCACCGGATAACTGTTTCGGGAAAGAACGGTATTTTGCGGCAAGGCCTACCATGGAAAGCATTTGCGGAACACGCTTTTTGATATGCGCATTTGTCTCTCCGACAACCTTCTGTGCAAATGCAACATTGTCATAGACATTTCTGTCTTTTAACAAGCGGAAATCCTGAAATACAACACCAATGTTACGGCGGAATTTCGGGATTTGCTTACGTCTGATCTTCTTAAGATCTTTATTATTAATGGTTATGGTTCCTTCTGTCGGCTCCAGTTCCTTCAAAAGAAGCTTGATCAGTGTTGATTTACCTGATCCGCTGTCTCCGACAACGAACACGAATTCACCTTCTTCTATCTCAAGGTTCACATCATTCAGCGCAGGCACTCCAGCCTGGTATGCCTTGCTGACATGTTCAAGTTTAATCATTGCAATCTCCTTACTTATTAATAATCCAATGACTCCATATATTTCATATATTTTACTACCATAAGTGCGATCTTAAATGTGATCGCGTCTTCAAACACGCGAAGATCCAGTCCTGTACTCTTCTGAAGCTTGTCCAGACGATATACAAGTGTATTTCTGTGGATGTACAGCTGTCTGGATGTCTCGGAAACATTCAGACTGTTCTCAAAGAATTTATTGATCGTAGTAAGAAGTTCCTCATCAAAATCGTCCGGTGATTTGCCATCAAAGATCTCTTTGATAAACATCTTGCAAAGCGGGATCGGAAGCTGATAGATCAGTCGTCCAATTCCGAGCTGTGAATATGCGATCACGTCTTTCTCTTCAAAGAAAATCTTGCCTACGTCCAGTGCCATACGCGCTTCTTTGTAGGAACGTGAAACTTCTTTGATCTCATGTACGATGGTTCCGTATGCAATATGAATATTGCAGTCTGAGTCTGACTTAAATAAATTGATAATAACGTCTGCAGTCTTATTCAGATCGTCATATGTTTCATTATCTGCAAGTTCTTTGACCACGATGATATTCTTCTCATCCACTGCTGTGACAAAATCTTTGGATTTGCCGCCAAACAGTCCCCGAATCTTCTCGAGTTCATTTCCGTCCTTCTCACGGTTCGTCTCTACGATAAATACTACTCTGCGCACTTCGGTCTCAATATGAAGCTTCTTGGCACGGTTGTAGATATCCACAAGAAGAAGATTGTCCAAAAGAAGATTCTTGATAAAGTTATCTTTGTCAAAGCGCTCTTTATATGCGACCAGAAGGTTCTGGATCTGGAAGCTTGCGATCTTCCCAATCATGTACACATCATCGCTGTCCCCATAAGCGAGAAGGATGTACTCCAACTGATGATCATCAAAAACCTTGAAAAACTGACAGCCTCCCACTACCTGTGAATCTGCGGGTGAACCGACAAATGCCTGTGCAGGCGCTACAAACTGTTCTGCATCCGGAAAAGTTGCCGCAAGGATCTTGCCCTCCACGTCAATCACGCAAAGATCGGTACGGGTAATCCCTTTGAGCCCATCGATTGTATTCTGAAGTATCTGATTGGAAATCATAGTTTACGCTCCTTCTCAAATTTATTTGCGATTTGCATAAATACCAATTCCTATTTTATAGCATAAATACAAAAAAAGAAAGAGGTAATGTGCATTTTTTATGCAATTCCTCTTTTTTTCTTAAAAATACTTGGTAAATTTTCACTAGTAAAACTTACCAAAGTCACAATTCTATCCTTTATTCTTCTGCGTATTCCAGAAATCCTTCGCCTAAAACCTCACGAACATCGGAAACTATAACAAATGCTTTTGGGTCAATTTCCACAACAAGCTCTTTTAATGCGACAATCTCCTTCTGTGATACCACACAATAGAGTACACACTTTTCTTTCTGTGTGTACATGCCCCTTGCCTTAAGCCCGGTAACACCTCTGTCCAGATCCTCAAGGATTGCCTTAGCCACTTCATCATGCCGGTCTGTGATAATATATGCTGCTTTGGAATACTTAAATCCTTCCATGATCGCATCGGATACTTTTGCCATGCAGAATACTGCGACAATCGCATACAGTGCCGGTCTTAAACCGAACACATACATTCCGATCAGAACGATTGAACCATCCAGAATCTGCATGATACGGACGATCGAACAATGTCTGACATAAGACTGGATCAGTGTGGCAACCATATCTGTTCCACCGGTCGTTGCCTTGGCTCTGAGCACCAGTCCCATACCCGCGCCCTCAAGTACACCACCGAAAATAGCTGCAAGTGTATAATCCCCCTGTGTCAGATCGACCGAAGGAATGATATACAGCCATACCGAAAGCATCACCGTACCAAACAGGGTACGACCGATAAACTTCTTTCCAAGCCGAAGATATCCGATGATAAAAACCGGAGCGTTCAACATAAGGTTTGTAATCCAAAGCGGAATTCCACCTTCTATGAACACAGAGGATACACTTTTAATAATAATGGATAATCCGGTAAATCCTCCGATTACCAGACCAATCGGATCGTAAATGCACTGACACGCGAACGCCATCAATGCAGTTCCGATTACAACCGATATATATTCGGCTGCTGTTTGTTTCTTTTTGTTACTCATTTTCTGTTTCCTTTTCCTCATAGCTGGTTATCGTATGTTCCAGCTTACGAAGAGAAATCATATTCCGGATAAAGTGGATAAATCCATGTTTCTTTCTTGCGATCTTCTCGCTTCCCATTCCATACCAGAGTGTCGTACTTAATTTATTGCGATTGTCCAGAAGGAAATATTCCTGTTCCGGTGTAGGCAGGATTGAGATCACGACATCCGGCGTAGCGGCGTTGATCTCATTGACGATTGCATCTGTTGCACCAACGCACTCATCCATTGCTTCTGCTCCCACAAATCTGCATTTCGGAAAATCTTCTTCGATCGTCTGAAGTGCCTGTTCTAATTCTTCCCTTGACTTTCCAAGAAGAAAGATTGATTTATGGTTCCGTTCAAGCCGCTTCAGCAGCTCAAAGTAAAAGTCATGATCTTCAATTTCTCTTTTTCGCTGAATAGAATTCTCACCAACCGCATTTAATATTCCGGTCTCCGCGATTACAGAGTAATCCAGTTTCTCTAAGGATTCCCTCATGCGCTCATCTGTTTCTGCAAGAAGAAGCATCTGCATATTCACTTCTTCAAGTGTTGTAAAAATCTGCCTGCTCATATTTTTCTCTACAAGCATGATCGATTCGCGCACGGTGTAATTATCCACTTGAATTCCAGCAATATCTATCTTTTTAATCATATTATTCACACTTAGTCTTTGAATTATTTCAAAATATATTCTAATTTCTGTATTAACCAAACATGCAACATTATAGCAAAAACACAGCTATTTTTCAACTTCTTGTTTTGTGTGTCAATTTAAAACAATTTACAACATTTTATCACAATTCGGTTTACTATTTTTTGTTTTTGTACATTTGAAATGTCAATTACAAATTTGATTTTTCTGTCAACCTTATCAACTTTATGATATCTGAACAAAACAATTGTTCTTTTTATTTCACTCTATCAACTTGAAAATTACCCACTTTTTTGTGGATAAAGTTCATAACTTAGTGTATAACTCATTTTTGTGCCATTTTTAGGGCATGTAATGTGGATAACTTTTCCACACTCTTGTCCACTGTAATGTAGGTAACTTGTCATTTCCTTTTGTCGATTCCTGATATTTTGTGCAAACTGTATAGAATGACTGCTGTCGATTTTGTTGTTATTTTGCAGGAAATGAATTTTGAGTTGCATTAGACACACAATTCCGACAATATTGTATTTCTTTTCTGTAAACACAAAATAAACCGCAGACCATATGGTCTGCGGCATCTTTGCTGATTCTATACAATATTAACCTGTTCTCAGATTCTTACTAGAAAATACGACGAACTGTAATAATCGGATTGTAGTTTGCAGGTGAAGTATATTTGATACCTGTTGAACTTGTTGCAGCATGTACAATTGTGTTATTACCTACGTAAATTGCAACATGTCCACTGTAGCATACGATATCACCTGGCTGCATGTCTGATACACTTACTTCATATCCACAGCTTCTCATTGCACTTGAGCTATGTGGTAAGCTGATTCCGAACTGTGCATATACAGCCATTACAAATCCTGAGCAGTCAGCTCCGTTTGTTAAGCTTGTTCCACCATATACATATGGATTACCAACAAACTGACCTGCATAATTGGCAACTGCCTGGCCATTGCTTCCGCTTGGCGCGCTGTAGCTCTGTGAGCTTGATGCACTGCTGCTTTCAGTTGCTGCACTTGATGATGAACTTGTTGCTGTGGATGTAGAAGATTTGGTACTGTTCTTCTTAGCTGCCGCCTCCTGAGCTGCCTGTGCTGCTGCAGCTGCTTCTGCTGCCGCCTGTCTCTCAGCTTCTTCTTTAGCAAGACGAGCTTCCTCTTCTTCTTTGGATTCAGCATATGTATACTCTGTTGATAAATTTACATAATCACTGGATACATATCCGGTTCCTTCTTCAATGGATACTGCTACCCATCCGTCATTTGACTCATCAATAACAGAGAGTTCTTCCTGATCAGGAACCAGTCCAAGTACCTGACTGTCTGTCGAAGCCTCAGTACGAACTTTCAATGTCTCTGTATTTACAGTTGCAACTCTCTTTCCAACACTCTTGGCAAGAGCTTCATCTCCAACAACTACAAATTCTGTCTTAACATAGCCTTCTACGTTACCAGAAGAGATCTTATACCATCCATTCTCTTCTCCTTCAACAGTAGCTGCGGAATTGTCATAAAGCTTACCAACAACATCGCTGTCCTCAGATGCTCCGGAACGGACGTTGACATAATTGTCAACCTGGGCAACTGCGATATCTGCATACTCACTTGCAACGACCGGAGCTTCGTTCTCCTCAACTGCCGGCTGTGCTGTAGCAAGCACTGCGCTTTCTTCACTCTGCTTCATGCACTGTGAAAGTGCAAGTGAAACACCTGCTGTTGGAAGTGCGGATGATGTCATAATATTAGACGTATAACTTGTAACACCTGCTGTCGGTGCTGCCTGCACTGCCATAGTTCCTGTACCGATGGTAATAATACCGGTCAGTACACATGCTGTTACTCTTGTTACGTTTTTTCTCATAAAAATGATGCCTCCAAATTTCCCCATATAACATTTATTACGAATTTATTACAAATGTTACGGTGCTATTATAACAAAGGCACAACTTTGTGTCAACCCGATTCCAGTATTTTTTCGTCAGTTTTCGTACTTTTTTTGGCAGTTTTTACATAAGTTCGGCAGTTTTATGTAAATTTTTGGAATATCCGTTTATTTGCACAAATTTTAAATGTTACAATTCCTCCGGTTTTGCAACTTCATGCGCCGACCAGCTGTCTGTCTCCGCTGCCCCTGACAGGTCTACAGAAGTTCCATAGCTGTCAACCGTTACGGTATAGGAACTGTCTCCCTGGACATATACGGTACCATCTGTACCTTTGATTGTCACCGTTTTTCCCTGTTCATCTGCAATCGTACCGGCATTATATAAATTGGTGATTGTACTGTCTCCGGTTACTGTCCAGGTTGAATCTTTGCTGATATAAACATTACAATATCCGTCACCGCCATCGCCGGCATATGTCTCATCGTCCACAAAAGCTCCCTTTAAACTGCTTCCGTTTGTCATATAAAAATCAAGATCACTGATGCTGTCCCAGATCACATCGCCTTCCATCTCCTGCTCATCAGCAGTAAATGTACACTGTGAACCATTTGCGCCTTCTTTTCCCCAGCCTCTCTCATTCGTATTTCCGGTACACTGCAGGAAAAATTCACTGTCATCCGAATATGTGATATCCACATCTGACATTAGAATATTACATTCTGTATTCGTTGTATAAATCAGCCCTCCATTTTCTGATGTAAGCGTGCCTCCCACGATCTGCATATCACTGTTTCCAACCTCGGCATCTCCGGACATACTCTGGTATACAATAATCGTCCATGTCGTATCATTCTGGCTTAAATCCTGCATATTTCCTGTAATATCACAGTCAAACAGATGAATCGTATTGAGTCCCTCCATACAGATTGCTTCTGATCCGTTTGCAGTCAGCGTCGCCCATTGCCATATTCTGTCCCATTCCATCAGATACCGTAATCGAAGTGATGTCTCCATTCTCATCAAAAACAATCTGTAAGGTCTTTCCTTCGGTAATATCACTTAGGCTTCCATCTTCTGCATTGCCATCCGAATCCATAACTGAAATCACGGATTCATCCTGAATCGTCAAAAGTGCTGTTGCTGTTTCCGGCTGCTGTGGAGCACCTTCGCTGGTGTCACTTCCACTGTCATTTCCGCTGTTGCTGCTGTCACCTTCCGGCTTCGCTGGTGGATTTCCACTGTCTCCACTGTCACTGTCTCCATTACCACTGTCACTTCCGGTGCTGTCCCCGTCTGGTTTCTCCGGTGCATCGCCCTGCATCATTCCACCGCCAATGCTCAGCGTAATCTCATTGTCGTCGACACTCTGCACTGTTCCCGTAACCGTTGTTGACACTGTATCTTCCTCTGTTCCATCTGTATACACAAATGTATTTGCTGTCTTTTCTGCTTCTGTACTGCTTTCTTCCTTTTGTGATGTTCCACATGCGGTAAATGATGTCATAACCATTGCACTGATCACCAATCCACATATTAGTTTTGTTTTCCGATATTTCATACAATATCCTCCTTTATCTATCTCCATTCATTGTTTACGGAATCTATAGAACTTTGCTGTTCCTTCTACATTTTCTATTATAAGAATCAATCTGCATGGCAAATGGCATCTATGTGAAGGTTCTGTGAATGTATCTCTTTACTTTCTATATCCACCATGCTAAACTGTAATAGGAAAAAGATACCAGAAAGGTGGGATTTTATGGATTTCTATGGAATCGATACTGCGCTCAGTGCGGTACAGGCAAACCCATCCACAAACACCTTAAGCGGAGCAGTCAGCATGCAGTTACTTGCGGACTCTCTCGACACCTCAGAGCAGATGGGAAACAGTATGGTCAAAATGATGGAGAATTCAGTAACTCCATATCTTGGCAGCAATATTGATACATACGTATAGCAAAGAGTCCCTTTGCTATAAAATAAAACAGGGCAGTTTCAAAAGTCTGACTTTTGAAACTGCCCTGTTTTATATCACTTCTTATTTAATGGCAATTGCCTCGATCTCTAACATAACATCTTTTGGAAGTCTTGCAACTTCTACACAGCTTCTTGATGGGAAGTCTGATGAGAAGAATGTCTTATACACTTCATTGATGGTTCCGAAATCATTCATTTCCTTAATGAAAACAGTTGTCTTTACAACGTTGTCCATATTGGTTCCTGCCGCTTCAAGCAGATTGGAAAGATTGGTCAGTGCCTGTTTTGCCTGTGCCTGTGAACCTTCCGGGATCTCACCTGTTTCCGGAACTACAGGAATGATTCCTGATGTATATACCATTCCGTTTACTTCGATTGCCTGTGAATATGGTCCGATTGCTGCCGGAGCTTTTGGAGTGCTGATTACTTTTTTCATTTGATAATTCCTTCTTTCCTGTTATTAACATACCGATCATAGACCTGATTCATGTATATATCTACACTATATTACAAGTCATTTTGTCTGTCTACCCTCTATTCTGGTTTCAGATCTTTCGGATTTTTCCATCTGTAAGGTCAACCAGATGTTCTTTATACAGATGTCCGACTGCACGTTTGAATGCATTTTTGCTCAGTCCGGTCTCTCTTTTGATAACCTCAGGACTTGCTTTCTCGGAAAACGGAAGTACTCCTGCGTAGGAATCTAAGATCTCTAATATCTTTTCCGCATCTGCGTCCATCTGAATATATGCCTTTTCACGGAGCGTCAGATCAAGCTTTCCATCGGGTTTTACGCCAACAACTTTCGCCTCGATCACATCTCCGATTCTTAAGAAACTGTGATCTTCATGATTTGGAATTCTTGCTGAAAACTGATCATCCACCGCTACAAAGGTTCCAAAATTATCACTGAATTCATATACTCTTCCCGTCACTTTATCATCCTTGTGATACGGAGAGTCTTTGCGGAGCAGATCATAGATTCCCTTCATACTTGCGCACAGACGGTTACTCTTATCAATATAAAGTGTAACCAGGATCTCATCTTCTGCTTCGACTTTCTGTGTCATCTCTTTGTACGGAAGAAACAGATCCTTTTCCAGTCCCCAGTCCAAAAATGCTCCGATCTTCCCAACCTCTTTTACGCGAAGTACAGCAAACTTTCCAAGTGTCAGTTTTGGTTCATTCGTTGTTGCGATCAGCCGGTCTTTTGAATCTTTATATAAGAAGATTCTGATCCTGTCTCCCTGTTTTGCATCCTCTGGAACCTGTTTCGCCGGGAGCAGTACATGCGTCTCGCTGTCCGGATCTTCTGCCAGATATACACCAAAGTCTACTTTTTTTACATAATATAATTCCTGATATTCACCTAATCTCATCTCATCCCTCTTTTCTTCCAAGAAATTTTACAATTGCATATGGCTTTCCGTTCTCCTCTGCAAGAACAGTCACCACTTCATGATCTTCGATCGTCACACGCGGATACAGAACATCATCCAGAACCGCTGCTTTTTTATATTCTACACGGATTTCTTCTATTTGAAAATGCTCCGGTACAAATTCCTGTGCGATCATGACATATTTTTCATTATTCATATGATGATTCGTGTCGATAAAATACTTTTGTACACGAACCGGTTCTTTTTCTTCATAGTTTTCCGGAACACGGATCTTACGTTCTGTACAGGAAAGTTCAAGGGGTTCATCCATACCATAGGTATCTCCCATATCCTGTGGCACACGCAGTGGACGTCCGCTTTCCGTGTCTACCAGCACCCATATGGAATTGGCGCATGCAAGACGTTTTCCCTCTGCATTATTCAATGCAAAATTGCGGTATCCATAAAATCCCTTAAAGTCATATGCCCATGTCTGCACGTGAATTTCATCCGCAAGATACGGCATCTCATCCACACGGACCTGCCAGGAGGATAATACCCATGCCATATGATGTTCAGCCAGATATCTGACGCCCATGTTCAGATGTTCTGACTGAAACACGGAGCAATCCTGAAAATACGACAAAAGAGCCAGCCATGTCATCTGTCCTTTTGCATCCACCTCGCTGTATCGTACGTTCCCGTTCATTTCGTAGACCATGATATCCTCCTTTTTCTCAGGTCAAAGTAATTTCCAATCGGGTAGGAGGTAAATAATTATTTTATTTACCGTCCTCCCACACCACCCGGCATACGGTTCCGTACCAGGGCGGTTCTTTAGTTTTCACTAACTATTAGATAATAGTCAAGCATGGATGTATATCCCAGCTTGGCTATTATTTTCTTT
>NZ_VUNI01000020.1 GCF_009695765.1 Roseburia porci | reverse complement strand
ATGATGTTGTTCCTGTTACCTGATTAGGTGTTGTGTATATATTCAATTTTTAAAACCGACTGCTTAGGCGGTTTATTTGCTATGCTCTTTATTTTTAGGCTGTCCTCTGCTTGTTTGTTTCAAACTTCCCCCCCTTTTATCGTCCCATTACATTCTTCTCCCTCCCAAAGTGCCTAAATTCATAGTACTTTATTTTTTCTGAAATAACAAGGTTGTATATGTACACCGTATTCTTATTTTCTAAGAAAAACAAACAGTGAAAAATCCCTTATTGACATGGAATATGAAATCGTATATTCTAAAAAGTGGGAATGAAGTTCTCCCCTGGGAAACCTAAACTGCTTATTGAGCTGATGACTTCTACGATTATTATGGTCGCAGAAAGTGTCAGCTTTTTTTGCGTCCAAAGGAGGGAAAACTATGTTAACATCTTTATCACTTATTTTTCTGGTGGGTCTGTCCATGGGTGCGATCTGCCAGCGTCTGAAACTTCCGGAAATTATCGGCATGTTGATCACGGGCATCGTTTTAGGACCGTATGTACTCGATCTTCTCGATCCGTCAATTCTGTCAATCTCTGCCGATCTTCGAAAAATGGCTCTTATTATTATCCTGTTAAAAGCCGGATTCTCACTCGATCTGAATGACCTGAAAAAAGTCGGAAGACCTGCAATTCTTTTATCGTTTGTTCCGGCATCCTGTGAAATTCTTGGATATATTCTCTTTGCACCAATGCTGCTTGGAATTACCAGAATTGAGGCTGCTGTAATGGGTGCTGTTTTAGGTGCAGTATCTCCTGCAGTTGTTGTCCCGCGAATGGTTTCTTATATGGAAAATAACTACGGTACCAAAAAGGGAATTCCACAAATGATCATGGCAGGCGCTTCCTGCGACGATATCTTTGTTATTGTATTATTCACGACTTTCCTAAGTATGGCCCAGGGCGGCACTGCAAATGTTATGGCATTTGTCAATATTCCAGTCTCCATTATACTTGGAATTCTGGCAGGTGCGCTCGCAGGATACGGACTGTATCTCTTTTTTGAAACGGCATATGCGCATAAACACTATGTCCGAAACAGTAAAAAGGTAATTATCGTGTTAGGATTTGCTTTTCTTCTGGTTGCACTTGAAACGCTGTTAGAAGGAAAAGTCGCTGTTTCCGGTTTACTTGCGGTCGTCAGTATGGCATGTGTGTTAAAAATGAAAAGCATTGCATTTGTATCCAAAAGATTATCTGACAAATTTGGAAAACTCTGGCTTGCTGCCGAAGTCATGTTATTTGTACTTGTTGGTGCAGCTGTTGATATCCGCTATACGTTAAATGCCGGAATTGCTGCCGTTGTCATGATATTCCTTGCACTTTTATTCCGCGCCGCCGGTGTATTGCTCTGCGTGATTAAAACAGGATTATCCTGGAAAGAGAAACTGTTTTGTGTTATCTCTTATTCACCAAAGGCTACGGTTCAGGCCGCAATCGGTTCCGTTCCATTAGCAGCCGGATTAGCCTGTGGAAAAATCGTATTATCGGTTGCGGTTATGGCAATCGTCATTACAGCCCCATTAGGTGCGTTCGGAATGGATGCAACCTGTCAGAAATTCTTACATAAAGAAAGAGTGTGAAGCATCCGCTTTCACACTCTTTCTTAAATTACAGTTATCGATTGTTAAGCACTAGAAGATTCTGCGTACTGCAAGAATTGGTGCATAATTTACATTCGTATAGGTAATTCCAGTAGATTCTGTTGCTGCATTGATGATGGAACCACCGCCTGCATAAATTCCAACATGTCCGCTGTAGCATACAATATCACCCGGCTGCATATCGGAAACGCTGACACCATAACCTGCGCTTCTCATAGATGATGATGAATGGGAAAGTCCCACGCCAAAGTGTGCATACACTCCCATAACAAATCCTGAACAGTCAGTTCCGTTTGTCAGACTGGTTCCACCATATACATATGGATTGCCAAGGAACTGGCTTGCGTAACTTACTACTGCCTGACCGTTTGAGCTTGCAGATGATGAAGAACTGCTGGATGAACCGGAACTCTTAGAAGAAGAACCTGTCACTGCTGCAGCAGCTGCATCTGCCGCCTTTCTTTTGGCTTCTTCTGCTGCAAGACGTGCTTCCTCTTCTGCCTTGGATTCTGCTTCTACATATACGGTAGACATATTTACAAATTCAGAAGAAACATATCCTTCTCCTGCCTCTGTAGAAACTTTAACCCATCCGTCATTGGACTCGTCAAGTGCTACAAGATCATCGCCTTCCGGAAGCATATAAATAACCTTTGACTCCGTCGTAGGCTCACTTCTTACAAATAATGTTGTTGTATTCACAGTAGCGTATCTGGTTCCTGCGCTCTGGATCAACGCAGCATCTCCAACTACAACATACTCGCTCTTTACATAACCGGTTACGGATCCGGAAGTAATCTGATACCATCCGTTTTCTTCTCCGTTTACGGTTCCGATAGAGTTATTATAAAGCTTTCCAAGGATCTCTCCATCCTCAGATGCCTCAGATCGGATGTTTACATAATCATCGACCTGTGCAATCGCTGTATTTGCAAATTCATTCTGTTCTGTATCAACACTCTCTGTCGGTGCATCTGCTGCGACGTCATCCGACTGTGCCTGTGCTTCTGCTACAGCCTGTCCGTCCACTGCTTCCGACTGTTCGGTACTCTCAGTACTCTCTGAGTTCTCTGTTGTCTGTGCCTGTTCAGTAGCTTCGGAGTCCCCATTTTCCTCTGCTGCTGTTACCGGATTCGTCTCATTCTCCTGAACGGAAACTGTTCCCGGTTCTTCCTCTGCAACAATTGCTGTAACATTCTTGTCATAATTCGTATCTGGATTCTGATTTACATATGCAAACACTGTCAAAAGCATAGTTCCTGATAATACTGCCGCCAGTCTTGCAATTACCTTCTTGTTCATTTCTTCTCCTTAATTGTTTCGCAAAATTTAAATTTGTTACAAACTTGTTACATTTTATTATACGCATTTTCCAATAAAATGCAACCCCCAATTTGTAATGCAGCAATATTCCCTGCACTACACAATAAAACCGGCAGGAGCAACCTCCTGCCGGTTTCTTCTTTCGTGTATCTCTAGCACTCTGGCTCGATTAATCCATATGTACTTCCTTTTCTCTTATATACGACATTGACCTCATCTGTCTCCGCATTACGGAATACAAAGAAATCATGTCCTAATAATTCCATCTGTACACATGCATCTTCCGGATACATTGGTTTGATTCCGAACTTCTTACTACGAACGATCTTAACTTCTTCTTCCTCTGTGTCAGCGTCCATAAAATCCGGTGTGAAATATGCTTCCGCATTCTGTTTCTTTGTAACGAGCTTGGTTCTGTACTTTCTAAGCTGTCTCTCGATTACCTCTTCTACAAGATCGATGGACACATACATGTCATTGCTGACCTGTTCAGAACGAATCATGTTACCCTTCATCGGAATTGTTACTTCAATCTTCTGACGTTCCTTCTCAACACTCAATGTAACATTTACATCGGTGTCCGGGGTAAAGTATTTCTCAAGCTTGCTCAGCTTGTCCTCTACTGCTTTCTTGATTCCATCTGTTAATTCAATGTTCTTTCCTGTGATCGTAATTCTCATGATGTCCAACCCCTTTGCCGTTTATTTGATACAGATATATCATGGTTTTATTATACCATAATCCATTGAAATAGCAAACTTTTTTGTGCAATTTTTATATAAATTTTAATTTTATAAACAATTATCTGTCTGTATTATCTATGATCTCGCGGATTTTCTCTGCTTCTTCTGCATTCAGGTTACTGTCACTGCAAAGCGCAGATATCATTTCTGTCCAATCACCATCAAACCAGAAGTTCACCGTATCCTGTAACATCCGGTTACGGTATTCCTCTTCACTCTGTGTCGGCCGGATGTAAGAAACCCGTCCCCTTCTGTAGGTTGTCACATAACCTTTCTCAACCAGTCTCTGTACAAAAGTAACCACCGTTGTTCTGGCATACTCCTTACCAAAACGTACTTTCAACTGCTCAATCGTATCCGGTGTTGAGATGTCATCCTTTGCTTCCCACACAACCTTCATGATCAGTTTTTCACAGTTTGTCAATTCTTTTGCTGCCTTATTGTTACTCATTTATACCACCTCATATGTCTAAAAAAGCTCTTATTTTTATATCACGTGCATTATAGTATAATCTTTTTTCTTTTTCAATAAAGTTTTGCCCCCATTTTTTACCTTTTTTTAATTTTTCTTTATATTTTTGTTTCTAATTGTATCGAATTTTGCGAATTCAATAAAAAAAATATTTTTTTCAAAAAAAGCTTGCATTTTTGAAAAAGCTTGTTATAATAAGTTCATGGCTTGTTGGTCAAGCGGTTAAGACGCCGCCCTCTCACGGCGGAATCAGGGGTTCGATTCCCCTACAAGCTGCTAGGAACAGGATATCCGATGGATATCCTGTTTTTTGTTTATCCAGCATATGCAAACAAGATCGACATAGCCTGCCCTTAAAAAGGCAGG
The DNA here is from genome assembly GCF_009695765.1 of Roseburia porci. Taxonomy (GTDB): domain Bacteria; phylum Bacillota; class Clostridia; order Lachnospirales; family Lachnospiraceae; genus Roseburia; species Roseburia porci. The sequence continues at coordinate 55,520 of NZ_VUNI01000020.1, read as the reverse complement.
TTTCCTTGCAACGTCAAAAGGGAATCCCAGAAGCGGGATTCCCTTTTTGTTCTTTTTCTTCTTATTTATATGGAAGAGTTGGTCAAACGTCTATAGCTATATAAGATCATCCTTCCGCCTGCATAAGTTCTTCCAGCTGCGAAGACAACTGTTCCCAGTTCTCCATATCTTCCATGATTGCTTCTTCCATCGCATCGATTTCATTCTGGATCTCTGTCAGCTTTGAATAGCTGGACTGGTATTCCGGTTTTAAAAGCTCCGCTTTCAGTTCGTCCAGCTTCGCCTCTTTTACCGCCAGTTCTTCTTCTGCCTTTTTGACTTTCTTCTCCATCTTCGAACGTTCCTTGCCTGGATTATAGTACGCCTTTTTCCCGCCGGTGGAAGCAGTCTGTGTATTCTGTGCTGCATGCTGACCACCATTTACACTGATCGCACCACCAAGCACCGGATTCCCTTTATAGGAAGAATCTTCTTTCGCAGCTTCTCTGTCCAGTTTTTCCTGATATTCTTCATAACCAAACTGATACTGATGAGTTGTACCATCTTCAAATACCAGAAGTCTTGTTGCAACCTTTTTCACAAAATAACGGTCATGCGATACAAAGATCAGTGTTCCTGCAAACTCGGAAAGCATGCTCTCGAGCGTTTCCTTTCCGACAATGTCCATATGGTTGGTCGGCTCATCGAGTACCAGTACATTCGGCTTTCTCTTTAAGATCTTGCAAAGCGCAAGACGCACCTTTTCGCCTCCGGAAAGCATATTGATGTTTTTGAACACATCCTCCCCGGTAAAAAGGAAAGCACCAAGTGCATTTCTCGCCTCTGTCTCTGTCAGATTCGGAAATTCATCCCAGAAATCATCCAGAACGGTCTTGTCGCTCTGATACATCGCCATCTGCTGATCAAAGTAACCGATCTGCACATTGGTTCCATAACGGAATTCTCCGGAAAGCGGTGGAATCTTCTCAACGATCGTCTTAAGGAACGTGGATTTTCCAAGTCCGTTTCCACCCAAGATTCCAAGCTTTTCGCCTTTTTTCAGATCCAGCGATACCGTAGAAAGCGGATGATCGTATCCGATCTCCAGATTATTTACCATAAGCACATCATTTCCGGTCTCTTTTGCCGGCTGGAAATTGGCATGAAATGTCCTGGTATCAAAACGATCCGGCGCCTCGATCTTATCCATATGCTCAATTGCTTTCTGTTTTGATCTTGCCATCGAAACTTTCGTAGGCTTGTTCTTAAAACGGTCTACCATATGCTGCAGACGTGCGATCTCTTTCTGCTGTGCGTTGTAATCCTTTAACTGCTTCTCATAATCTAACTTCTTCTGCTCCACAAAGTGTGTGTAATCACCCGGATAACGTTTGGCAGTTCCGTATTCGATCTCATAAACCACATCCACCACGTGATCCAAAAACATTCGGTCATGCGATACAACGACAACTGCTTTCGGATAGTTTTTCAGATAACCCTCCAGCCATTCGATCGTTGTGATGTCCAGATGGTTGGTCGGCTCGTCCAGAAGAAGAATATCCGGTTTACTCAATAGCAGCTTGATAAACGCGATCTTTGTCTGCTGTCCTCCGGAGAAATCCCGAAGCGGTTTCTTTCGTTCTTCTTCGGAAAACCCAAATTTGCGGATCAGGACCTCATATTCTTTTTCAAAGTAATAGCCTCCATCCTCACGGAATTTTTCTTCCATATTCGTGTATGCTTTTACTTTTTCTTCCGAATGATCGGTCTCAAGCTCTTTTGCAGCTGCTTCCAGCTGTTTTTTACGCAGTTCCATCGGTGCAAAAACCTTACGGATCTCCTGCTCCAGAGTGATCCCTGTATCTTCAAACGCGATCTGTTTGAGATATCCGATCTGAGGGTTTCCGGATTTTGCAATAAAGACATCCTCATCACTGTCTCTTTTTTCCAGATCCACTTCTCCGGAGATCAGTTTAAGAAGTGTGGTCTTGCCACATCCGTTTCTGCCGACAACTGCGATCTTTTCTGTATTTCGAATTTCAAAATTAATATGATGTAAAATGACATCATCCGCAAATGCGACTGCGCCATTACTTATCTGATATAACATAATTTCATCCTTATCCCGTTGGGAAAGCAGGGAAACTTCCTACATTTCCTGGCTCGCCAGATAATTGACAAACTGCTGGGCAGTACGTCCGGAAATTCCACCATGGCTGAGTTCCCATTTATTTGCTTCTGCGCGAAGTTCATCATCCGACATTGTGATTCCCTGTTTTCTTGCAAGATTTAATACAATGTCAAAATACTCCTTCTGCGTCGGTTTTGAGTAATTGATTGTAACACCAAAACGGTTTACCAGAGAAAGCTTCTCTTCTACCGTATCGGAATGGTGTCTGTCATTCTCGTGTTCCATATCGTTTCTGTCATTCCATGATTCCTTGATCAGGTGACGACGGTTTGAAGTTGCATAGATCAGAATATTTTCCGGTTTCGTCTCTACACCACCTTCGATGACTGCCTTTAAGAATTTGTATTCGATCTCAAATTCTTCAAAAGAAAGATCATCCATATAGATAATGAACCGGTAATTCCGGTTTTTGATGTCTGCGATGACTCTGGAAAGATCTTTAAACTGATGTTTGTAAATCTCGATCATACGCAGACCCTGATCATAATACTGGTTGACGATTGCCTTGATACTTGTAGATTTTCCAGTACCACTGTCACCAAACAGCAGACAGTTGTTGGCTTTTCTGCCCTGTACAAATGCTTCTGTATTGTCCACCAGCTTCTTCTTCTGGATCTCGTATCCAACCAGATCATCCAGCATTACCTGATCCATATTGTTGATCGGGCGGAAGATTACGCCGCCAGCCGGGTTCTCCTCGATACGAAATGCCTTGTTAAGTCCGAACATTCCAACGCCGTAATCCTTATAGAATCCGGTTACAACATCGAAAAATTCCTGTTCTGTTGTGGTGTTTTCCAGTTTTTTACTGAGTGCGCGCACCTTCTCACTGACGTTTTTGTTGTACATCAGATCCTTTTTGCTGATCGCATGATAATTGGAGATACGGCTGAAGCAGTCGATCCCAAGATCCTTCTCAATCTTTGAAAAATCATAGTCAAACAGGGATTTGAAAATGCGAAAATCGTTCTCCACAAGAAGATTTACGGTTCCTTCGCTGGCGCCGACTTTTTCACAGGTCATGCTGAACGGGTTCTCGCTCATCATAAGGAAAAACGTCAGATAATTGTGCCAGAGATTATCATCAAATCCATAATCGGTTGCCACCTTCAGTAAATGCTTGATCTGTGTATTAATGTCACGCACAAGCTCCATTCTATCATAATCACCCTTGTCGTAGCGGTGAAAAATCTCTCCAAGCTGATACAGGATTCCATCCTGATCCAGATCTCCATACATAAGTAACTGTGATAACTGTTTATACATATACCAATACCTCCTGTATTGTTTGCTTTAACTTTTGCGATGCTTTATCCTTTATTATGCCACAGCTGCCACATTTTGTAAATGCAGCCTACCCGAGCATTCCCTGTTTCAGTGTAAAATGGTTCTTCCGATATTCGATCAAGCCATCCTTTTTCATTTTGCCAAGCTCGGTGGACATTGCACTCCGGTCAACACTCAGATAATCTGCCAGCTGCTGTCTGTCCAGCGGAATATCAAAATCCGATCTTCCACATTCCAGCGCCTGCTCGGAAAAATAGGAAAGCAGCTTCTCCCGCGTTGTTTTCTGTGTCAGATGATCCATTTTCTGTGTCAGTTTATAATTGCGTTCTGCAAGCACATAGACCATATTCCGTATCATTTTGGAATGAAATTCGCAGGAATTTCCACATGTCGTAAGGATTTTCCCGACTTCCATAAAAAGAATGACCGACGGCACTGCCGCAAGCACCTCCATCTCCATTGGAATCGTCTTCATTCCCGCGTAAGCTTCCCCGAATATCTGTCCCGGCTCAATCACAGATATAATCTTGCGGTTGCCCCAGTAATCAATCTTTTCAATTCTGACAGCACCGGAAATCACAAGTCCGATCTTTCTCACCTGATCTCCCGGCCGGTAGATCACTTCATTTTTCTTAAAATGCTGCTCTTTTGCATTCAGACAGGGCAGCATTCCAACGATTTCATCATCACTCAAATTCCGAAAAATGGACGCGTCCCGCATTGCACTCGTAATTTTCATATTTCTTCCCCCTGTTTTCCTTTTTGTTGGAAAAACAACATACTTTCAATGATATCTGTATTATATTCGTATTGAAAATATTTATCAACGAAAAATTAAAGAAACAGTATTGATATATGGAGGATTTAACAAATGGTAAGAAGAGTGATTGAAATCAATGAAGAAAAATGTAACGGATGCGGGCTTTGTGTCAAAGCCTGCCATGAGGGTGCAATCGCCCTGGTCAATGGGAAAGCAAAGCTGATGCGTGACGATTACTGTGATGGACTTGGCGACTGCCTTCCAAACTGTCCGGTCAATGCGATCTCTTTTATCGAACGGGAAGCTGCCGCCTATGATGAAGCAGCTGTAAAAGAGCATCTCGCAAAAAGAAACGCAAAGCAAAAAGAAGCCCGGACACCGGTATTTCACGGTTGTCCAGGCTCCATGGCACGTTCTATGAAACCAGCTGCTCCGTCCGCTTCCTGCGACTCTGTTCCAAGCCAGTTATCACAGTGGCCAGTCCAGATCAAGCTTGTAGCTCCAAATGCGCCGTATTTTAATGATTGTGATCTTTTGATCGCTGCCGATTGTACCGCCTACGCTTATGGTAATTTCCATAATGACTTCATTAAAAACCGCGTAACGCTGATCGGCTGTCCTAAGTTAGACGATATTGACTACAGTGAAAAGCTTTCTGTGATCTTTTCCGAAAACAATATCCGTTCGATCACTCTGACACGAATGACTGTTCCTTGCTGTGGCGGACTTGCCATGGCTGTCGAGAAAGCGATTGCTGCCAGCGGAAAAAATATCCCGCTTCAGATCGTGACGATCTCACCGGACGGAACACTCGTATAAATATGCGTTTCCAGATCAGTCAAAGGCTTCCAGGCTGTAGCCTGCTGCTTTTGCCTGATCGATAAAGCTTCCAAGAATTGCAGTATTTGTCTCGGATTCTGCATGGAGCAGATAAATTGCTCCCGGATGCATACGGTCTACAAGCTTCTGCAAAGACTGTGTCTGATCCGGCTGATTATTGACATCATAGTCCAGATAAGCAAAACTCCAGAACACGCTCTTGTAATTGCAGTTATTGACGATTGCAAGAGACTGTTCGGAAAAAGCCCCGGTCGGATAACGGAACAGATGCATCGTATATCCAAAATGATCCAGTACATACTGATGACATCCCATAACTTCCTGCTGCTGTTGCTCCATCGTCTGGGAAGGCAGTCCCTTGGACGGATGTGTCACACTGTGGTTTCCTACGGTATGTCCCTCATCGATCATACGCTGAACCAGCTGTGGATTGTCTTCGGCATAAGGCTGTGTCACAAAAAATACCGCATGTACGCCCTTTTCTTTTAACGTATCCAGTATTCTTTCGGTACATCCGTACTCATATCCCTCATCAAATGTAAGATAGATAACCGGCCTGTTCTCACCAATAAAATTGGCATTGTATTTTCCGTAAGTCTCCTGATATTGTACAGCACTGATCGGACGATTATACTCATCGAACTGAACGCCCTGTCCCCATCCATAACTTGTAGTATCTAATGATTCCACATTCGGAATCGGTGTCGCTATAAACGGTTCTTCCGTCTCGGTCTCTTCCTGCGCGAGTGTCTCCGTCACTTCGGTCTCCTGCGTCTCCATCCCGATCGTCTCGGAGCTTTCCTCAATCTGCGTATTCTCCGCAGCCTTTCCGGAATCTTTGTGCTTTGCATTTTTCGACATCAAATGCCCTGCGACCAGCAAAATGATCACGACCGCCACTAACAGTATTGCGCAAAATACCGCCGCCATTGCACGGTCCATTGGTCTGTTATTATTTTCTCTCATAACCCACTTGAATCTCCTGTTTTCTTGTCCTGCTGATATGCCTGATAGGTCTCAATAATCGCATCTCCGATCGCCTTTGCATACGCTTCCTTCTGGTCATCTAAAAGCTTATTATCCTCTGAAGAATTGATAAATCCCATCTCAAGAATCAGCGATGGTGCATTGGAATGGGAATTGACATAATAATCGGAACCGTTCCCCTCTGAAGTTCCGTAAGACACTCCACGGTTTCTTGATATGCCTACCGTCTCAAGTCCCTTCATGATATTTTCAGCCAGGGAAATACTTTCATCGTTGGCATTGCTGTAGATCCAGCTTTCAATTCCATATCCTTCGCCTTTATTGCGATGCAGGGAAATGTAATAATCGGCTTTTGCATCATTGGATACCCGGCATCTGGCAGACAACTTCAAAAAGCTGTCATCGTCCCTCGTCATGACGACCTTCACGTTCTGTGACTGTAAATACTCCTGAAGAGCAAGTGCGAGTGTCAGATTATCGTCCTTTTCGTAACGTCCCTTATAATCACACCCGTTGTCTTTTCCACCATGTCCTGCATCAATGCAGACGGTGAATCCTGTCTGTTCTTCCTCTGTATCTGTAATTGCCGGTGTTTCCAGTAACGGCGTATTTTCCGGCTTCACCACTTCATTCTGTGCCATAAGTTTTGTCTCCACAAAACCGGAAAACATCTGTATTCCAATCAGCACAAATGCAAGCATGATCCCGCACGATGCCATTCGGATAGCACTGTCCAATGCTTTTTCCTTTGCACTTTTACGCCTTGCTGCCATTTTTCCCACTCCCCTTTATAACATTCTCAAAAGGCTCTTTTCTTATTCTAAGGCAATGGGACAATATGCACAAGTACCTATTTCTTAAGGTTTTTTAAAATTCAACGCGGATTGTGGTTCCTTTTCCCTCCTCACTCTCAAGTGTCAGGGATGCATCATGGATCGCAACAATATGTTTTACGATGGCAAGTCCAAGGCCGGTTCCTCCGGTCTGTTTCGAACGGCTTTTATCCACACGGTAAAAACGTTCAAAAATTCTGTCCTGATGTTCTTTTGGAATTCCGATTCCAGTATCCGAAACCAGAAGCACAGGTCTTCCATTTTCTGAAAAAACACGGATATCCACAGAACCGTTTTCGCGATTATAGCGGATCGCATTTTCACCAAGGTTGGTTACAAGCTCATTGATCAGATCCCGGTTTGCCCGGATCATACAAGGTTCTCCCTCAAAGCTGAATTCAAGATTTTTCTGCTGCGCATTCATCCGCAGTGTATCTGAACAGTTTTCCACAACTTCACAAAGATCCAGATTCTCAAACTGAATCTGATCCTCCGTTCGATCAAGCTCCGACAGATTAATGATGTCGTTGATCAACGAAAGCAGCCGCTCCGCATTATGACGGATCTCCTTTGCAAAATGTTCGAGCTGTTCTCCTTCGACCATCTTATTTTCGATCAGCTCTGCATATCCGGAAATGGCAGTAAGCGGTGTCTTTAATTCATGTGAAACATTAGCCGTAAAATCCTGTCTTACCTTTGCAGCCTCTAAAATATTCTCATGCTGCATGCGGATCGTTGTAAGGAACGGGACAAGCTCTTTGTAGACCGGTGTTCCACTGAAATCGTCCATGTTCCCAGCCATCTGCTCGATCGGCGCGATCAGCTTCTTCGTGAGAAAATGCGCCAGAATGATACTGATAACCGTCATAACCAGGATAATTACCGCAATCAGAGGGAAAGAAGATTCAAAAATGCTCCAGAAGCTTCCAGCTTCCCTTGCGACTCTGAGCACACTTCCATCTTCCAGTCTGACTGCATAATAAAACGTATTTGCGTTCATCGTATCGGAACGTCTGACCGTCTCACCCTCCCCATCGGAAAAGGCCTCCTCAACCTCAGGTCTTGTCGCATGGTTATCCATGGAACCAATATCTGCATCATTGTCATATAATACCGTTCCATCCTGACTGATCCATGTGATTCGAAGTTCAGATACTGCAAGATTTAATTTATCCATATGATCTTCGTCAAAAATCCCTGTACTGCATAATACCTGCGTTTCCAGACGAAGGTCTTCCTTTACCTGTTTCTGAAATACCTCATAAAAGATACTTGTCATCAGTACCATGGTTGATAAAATCGCGATCAGTGCAATTCCGATCAGCTGAATATTGATTCTGCGTTTCATTGTAACTCCTTCTTGTACAGTAACAGCCAGACCGAATCCTTCAGCCTGGCTGTTTTTCTCTTATTCCATTACATAACCGACATTTCGTACGGTCTTGATCTTACTTCCTGCAGCTCCAAGTTTCTGTCTTAATGTCTTGATGTGCATATCCACCGTTCTCGATTCACCCTCGAACTCGGTTCCCCACACATGCCGCATGATCACTTCCCTTGTAAGCACGACACTCGGGTTCGACATCAAAAGCCGGAGAAGCTCATATTCTTTAAAGGTCAGTTCCACCGGAGCATCATCTACATACACCATATGCCGTTCATTATCCAGAAATACATTGTCAATTCTTGCATATTTGCTCTCCTCCGGAGTTGTTCTCCTGAGAAGTGCCTTTACTCTTGTGATAAGCTCCATAATGGAAAATGGTTTCTTAATATAATCATCGGCTCCGTCATCCAGTCCTTTGATCATGTCCATCTCGGTCGTTTTCGCCGTAACCATAATGATCGGGATCTGTTTTGTCACCGGATTCTTCCGGAGTTTCTTTACGATATCATACCCGCTTTCATCCGGGAGCATAACATCTAAAAGCACCAGATCCGGCACCATGTCCTCTGTTTTCTTATAAAAATCTCTTGCTTTTTCAAATGCACTGACCGTATGTCCACTGTTTTTCAGTGCAATTGTTTCTATTTCCCTGATATTACTGTCATCTTCAACAATATAAATTAAAGCCATGCTTTTCCTTTCTATCGCTAATTGCTTTTCTTACCCGGGAGCCTGTATTTGCCCTGCAATGCAATATACTCATTGCGGAACCATTCGTTGCTTTCATCCTTTACAATATCCAGATACTCATGTGTCTCAAAACCATCTTCATTGATCTGTATCAGGCAGACCCCGATATTCGAACAATGATCCGAGATACGTTCAAAGTTCGCACAGATATCCTGAAGTACGAAGCCAAGCTCCATTGTACATTTTCCTTTACGCAAGCGCTTGATATGACGCTGTTTTACTTCCATGTTGAGTCCATCAATCACCTGCTCCAGAGGTTCAATATCTCTTGCTTTTTCCAGGTCATTTTTCATAAAGGCATCAACGGCCTCTCCTACGATATCTCTCACCGCAGAAGCAAACACTTCGATTTCTTCGATCGCCTTTGGTGAAAATTCCAGTTTTTCCCTGTGGATCTCATTCGCAGAATTCATAATGTTGACTGCATGATCCGAAATACGTTCAAAATCTCCGATGCAGTGTAACAAAACCGACATACTCCTGCTGTCACTCGTCGAAAGTTCTTTTCCGCTGAGCTTTACAAGATAGGTTCCAAGTGCATCCTCATAACGGTCTACATTATTCTCCATCTCAGAAACACGCTCTGCTGTACTTTTATGATAATCCGTTAAGAGCCCAATTGCAAGATAAAGCGAATCTCTTGCTTCCTCTGCCATGCGTACTGCTGCATTTCTGCAAAGCTCCATTGCAAACGCCGGCTGCTCCAGAAAACGTTCATCCAGAATTGCAAATTCATCCGGTTTCTTTTCCTCATGCCCTGCATGATCCGGAATTGCAAGTGTTGCGAGTTTTACCAGCCAGTCGCCAAACGGAAACAGTACGACTACCGCTCCGATATTGAATAAACTGTGGATGATTGCGATTCCTGCTGCATTTGCCGCATGTCCAAGGAATGTAAAATGTAAAAATGCATTCAGTGTATAGAATACGATCATGAATAAAATAGTTCCGATCATATTGAAAAAGAGATGGATCATCGATGCTCTTTTTGCATTTTTACTTGCTCCAACCGATGACATAATCGCAGTCACACAGGTTCCGATATTCTGTCCCATAATAATCGGGATCGCAGTACCAAAGCTCACTGCTCCGGTCGCACACAGTGCCTGCAGAATACCAACAGATGCCGAAGAACTCTGGATGACTGCTGTGAGAATCGTTCCAGCGATCATTCCGAGAATCGGATTCTGGAACATCAACAACAGATGCGTAAATTTTTCATTTGATGCAAGCGGCTCTACTGCGCCGCTCATGGTCTCCATTCCAAACATCAGAATGGCAAACCCAACAAGGATATTTCCGATATCCTTTTTCTTATTGTCTTTGGCTGTCATAGTAAGAATAATACCGACAGCTGCAAGAACCGGTGAAAATGAGGATGGTTTCAAAAGTTGAATCCAGATATTATTTCCTTCAATCCCGGTAAGCGAAAGCAGCCATGAAGTTACCGTCGTACCAATGTTGGCACCCATGATAATCCCCACGGCCTGATTTAATTTCATAATTCCCGAATTTACAAATCCTACGACCATAACTGTCGTAGCGGAAGAAGACTGGATCACTGCTGTCACTCCTGCGCCCAGAAGAACTGCCATAATTCTTCTGGAAGTCAGTTTCTCCAGCACCTGCTCCATCTTACCTCCGGATAACCTGGCAAGTCCATCGCCCATTGCGTTCATTCCATAAAGAAACAGGGCCAGACCGCCAATCATTGTCAGAATACCAAAAATGTCCATAGAAAGCTCCCTCTTAAGTTACATACTTTTTACATCATTCTTACAAAGAACACTATAACAAGTATATGTAAAACCGGAGGGTTATCTATGTAAAATCTATGTAAAATTTTATTCTGGCGTATTTCTCATCAGAAAAATGCATCCTCCGAGAAAACCGATAAAAACCGCAGCATAACCGGCAGCGATCAATGCGTAGCCAAGAAGTGTCCATCCAACCGGCATGCAGATGACTCCAATGAGAAAACTGATCAGGAATCCAATTCCCATCCACATAACGGTATTCAGAAAGAGAAATATCCTTTGCTGCCACTCTTCCCTGCATATGTTATTTTTTATATTTTCCCAAAGCCATCGCATCATAATCAACCCTCCCGGTTTTTATCATCCAGAGCAAAGATTACCCACTCTGCAATATTTGTTGCATGGTCTCCAATACGTTCAAAATATTTTGCAACCATCAGAAGATCCGTCGCCTGTTCTCCACAATCTGCGTTGGCATGGATCATTGCGATCAGATCCTTCTTTACCTCAAGGAAAAGTTCATCGATCACATCGTCATTTTTGATAATCGCTTTGGCTGCTTCCATATCCTTGTCTACGTATGCCTGTATGCTCTTCATCAGCATCTGCACGGTCTCAGAAGCCATTTTCTGAATATGATCCAGCTGTTTTACATAAGTATTGTCCGCGATCAGGATCGTCATTTCCGAAATATCTGCCGCATGATCTCCAATACGTTCCATATCGGTAACCATTTTCATTGCTGCCGAAATAGTTCTTAAATCTCTTGCAACCGGCTGTTGCTGCATCAGAAGATTAAAACAGATATTCTCGATTTTTTTCTCTTCACGGTCAACATCCGTATCATTGTCCATAATGATTCTGGCAAGCTCTGTATCCTGTTTCATAAAGGCTACCACTGCCTTCTGAATCTGTTCCTCGATCATTGTGCCCATATGCATGAGCTCCTGATTCAGCTGATTAAGCTGCTCGTCGAATTTTGTACGCATCAACCAAACCTCCCTGTAATGTAATCCTCTGTTCTCTTGTCCTTCGGATAGGAAAAGACGGTCTTGGTATCACCAAATTCTACCATTTCTCCTACCAGGAAAAATGCTGTATCATCCGATACTCGTACTGCCTGCTGCATATTGTGTGTTACCACAACTACGGTATATTTTTTCTTCAGATCTTCCATCAGTTCTTCTACTTTTGCGGTAGAGATCGGATCCAGTGCCGAAGTCGGCTCATCCATCAGAAGTACTTCCGGCTGAACGGCAAGTGCTCTTGCAATGCAGATACGCTGCTGCTGTCCACCGGATAATCCAAGCGCTGATTTTTTCAGTCGATCCTTCACTTCATCAAAAATTGCAGCTCCGCGGAGGCTTTCCTCCACGATCTGATCCAGTTTTTCTTTGTCCTTGATTCCATGGACTCTCGGTCCATATGCGATATTGTCATAAATGCTCATCGGAAATGGATTTGGCTGCTGGAATACCATACCGATTTTTTTACGCAGAACCGTTGTATCCACGTTCTCATCGTAGATATCCTCTCCATCAAGGTACACATTTCCCTCGATCCGGACATTATCCACAAGATCATTCATGCGGTTTAATGTTTTTAAAAATGTAGATTTACCACATCCGGATGGACCGATAAAAGCAGTGACACTGTTGTCCTTGATGTCCATATTTACACCCTTCAAAGCATGGTTTTCTCCATAATATAAATGGAGATCGCGTACTTTGATCTTTGTTTTTTTCTCCATATTTCCTCCTGGTTACTCTCTGGTGTGCACATCGAACCTGCGCGCCAGAAGTTTTGTTAACATATTGATCAAAAGGACGATCACAAGCAGTATAACTGCGATTCCGAATGCCACATCATACTGTCCCTTTGACATGCTCAGATAAAGCTGAATGGTCAGTGTTCCTCCGGAAGCAAAGATTTTATCCAAAAACTGTTTTACTGTAATTGGAAGCATTCCGTCACTTCCTGCCGTAAATAAAAGCGCTGCTGATTCGCCAACAATTCGTCCGATTGCAAGGATAACACCTGTGATGATTCCAGGCATTGCAGACGGAAGAAGAATTGTCCGGATCATATACCATTTTCCTGTTCCAAGTCCGATTGCACCCTGTCTGTAGCTGTCCGGAACTGTCTTTAATGCTTCCTGCGTGTTACGGATTACAAGTGGAAGTACCATAAGCACAAGCGTAAGTGCACCGGTCAGAATACAGTAACTCAGATGAAGTGTCTGACCGAAAAAGATCATTCCGAAAAGTCCGAATATGATCGATGGGATTCCGGAAAGGATCTGGGTTGCAAATTCAATGGCTGTAACCAGTTTTCCAGGTTTTGCATATTCGTTCAGATATACGGCTGCTCCGATTCCGATCGGCGTAGCAATGAGCATTGTTAAAACGATAATATATAATGTATTCAAAATATTTCCGGCAATTCCAACGGTATCATTTAATACACTCGTCACACCGGTCAGGAAACTCCAACTGATCATAGAGTATCCCTTCACAAGTACATAACCGATAATTCCAACAAGAAGTAATACAGAAAATGCTGCACTTGCATATATACCAATGTATGCGAGTACATCTGTCGGTCTCCTGCGTCCTTTTGTGATGCTTCCTGCGGATACCACCGGTCTTGATTTCACAACAGCCTCTGTTGTCATACTTCCTGTTCTCCTTTCTTAATCAGTCTGGTCAGAATCAGATTGATTACCATAATAAATACGAAAAGTACCAGTCCAATCGTAAACAGAACCTGTCTGTGTGTTCCCTGGGAATAACTCATGTCACTTACGATTGCTGTTGTCAGGAAACGAACGGAATTAAACGGAAGCGGAATGTTGACCGCACTTCCGGATACAAGGCTGATTGCCATTGCCTCACCAAGCGCACGTCCGATTCCCAGTACAATTGCGGTCATAATTCCGGATTTTGCTGCCGGAAGAACAACTCCGAATATCGTCTGTATTTTCGTTGCGCCAAGTGCCAGAGATGCCGATTTCATCTGCTGTGGCACAGCTTTGATGGAAGATACGCTGATGTTGATTACGGTCGGAAGAATCATAATTGCAAGCACGATCACTGCCGAAATCAGATTGGCTCCGCCTGTAAACTGATGGGTCTGTGATCCGGCAAATATTTTCTTTTCAAGTCCATACATCCATGGTGTCAGAATCATAAGTCCGAGAAGTCCATAGATAACGGATGGAATCGCTGCCAGAAGCTCTACTGCCGGCTGAACGATTGCTGCAAGTTTTTTCGGTGCAACTTCTGCAAGAAAAACTGCAGTAAGAATGCTGACTGGAACTCCGATCAGAATTGCCAGCGCAGTTCCTACAATCGATGTAAGAATAATATATAAAATTCCAAAATGTGGTTCTGTCGCAGTCGGTTCCCAAACAGTTCCAAATAATATGTCGGTCACCCCGACACTCGCAAGTGCCGGGGTTCCTTTTAAGATCATGTAAACTGTGATGGAAAGAACTGCAACTATTGCGACTACTGCGGTTGCCAGAAAGATCACTCTCGCGGTACTTTCTACAATGGAACCCGCTCTCTTTTTCCCAATAATTGATACTGTGTTAGTTTCCATACAATCCTTCCTATTCTTACTGTGGTAAAATCAGACCAGCTTTTTTGATTACTTCCTGTCCTTCATCTGACTGGATATAATCAAAGAATGTCTGAACAGCTTCGCTCTGCTCTGAAATCTCACCTTTGGTAGCCATTACGAATGGACGGGATAATTTGTATTTTCCTGCAACAATGTTATCTTCTGTTGCTTCTACATCATCAATTGCAAGAGCTGATACTGAATCATCTAAAACATCCAGTGAAATATATCCGATTGATCCAGGAGTAGATGCTACTTTTGCAAGTACTGCACCGGTAGAATCCAGTTCGTTTGCATATTTGCATTTATCTTTAATATCAAGGAGTTCCTCAAATGCTCCTCTTGTTCCGGATGCTGCTTCACGTCCGACTACTACGATTGCCTCATCCTGTCCGCCAAGTTCTTTCCAGTTTGTAATCTCTCCTGTATATACTTTTGCAAGGTCATCGGATGAGATCTTTGTTACGTCGTTTGCAGTATCTGTGATAACTGCGATTCCATCGATTGCTACAACATTTTCAACGATACCCTGGGATTTTTCATCATCGCTGAGTTCTCTGGATGAGTTACCGATATCAACGCTTCCTGCCTCTAAGGATTCAATTCCGGCAGAAGATCCTGTAAATTCTGCTGTTACGGAAATTCCCGGATATTTTGCTCCGAAAGCTTCTTTCAGGGAGTTCGCAAGCTTCTCCATGGAAGTACTTCCTGCCATTGTTACGGTTCCTGTTATATCTTTTGCATCTTTGCTGTCTGAAGCTGCTGCCTGTGTATCTCCTGATGCTTTGTTATCTGCATTTGAATCAGCTGTTCCACTGTTTCCACATCCTACCATACTTGCTGCTGCAATGGTAAGTGCTGTTGTAACTGCTAATGTTTTTACGATTTTCTTTTTCATTTTATTTTCCTCCTGAACTCTCTGTTCGTTTTACAGGAGTTATCATATCGGACATAAGTAAAATCCAATACCATTCCACGGTAAAATCCATGTCAAAAAACGGTAAAACCAATCGCAGTTACTATTTTGAAATTAAAAATTGCACCAAGCAGTGACTATTCTGTTCCATTGTTCAAAAATAAAGTGTGCGCTTACTGCACACTTTCGCGCGCGAGCGGTATGTTCAACATAAACTTCATCTCCGCGAGCTGCGCATCCCCGCGGAGCGTTTTTAAATCATAGGAAGGAATTTCCTATGATTTAAAAAAAATCCTCAGAACTTTGAAAGTTCTGAGGATCTGACATCTTTGTGCCCCTGCCAAGGAATCGGAATGACGTGATTCGAACACGCGACCTCTTCGTCCCGAACGAAGCGCTCTACCAAGCTGAGCCACATTCCGCTATATGAAATTCATCCGGCGTTCTCTACCGTACCCGATTATGTTATCACAATGTTTTGTTTTTGTCTAGAATTTCTTTTATTTTTTTGCTATATTTTATGTAAATCCAGAAACGAATTTATAATAAGAAAGAAGGATATATTTTTTATGAATAAAACTGCAATTATTACCGGAGCTTCCAGAGGAATCGGTGCTGCTTCAGCTTATGCATTTGCACAGGCCGGCTATCATCTTTCCCTCTGCTGCAGCCACTCTTCTTCTGATCTCAAGCAGCTTGCTGCAAAGCTGCAGGCCGAATTCCATACAGAAGTCCTGACTTTTACCGGAGACGTGGGAGATCATGATTTTGTGCATGAAATGGTAAATGCAACGATCTCACACTTTGGACATGTTGACATGTTGATCAACAACGCCGGAATTGCCCATATCGGTCTGCTCAGTGATATGACGATTGAGGAATGGAATCATATCATCGCCAATAATCTGACCTCGGTCTTCTCCTATTGTAAATATGTAATTCCACAGATGGTCTCCCGACAAAATGGTAAAATCATCAATATCTCCTCCGTCTGGGGCAATGTCGGAGCATCCTGTGAAGTTGCATACTCAGCCTGCAAGGGAGGCATCAATTCCTTTACCAAGGCTCTCGGAAAAGAACTTGCGCCAAGTAATGTGCAGGTGAATGCCATTGCCTGCGGTGTGATCGACACTCAGATGAATGCATGCTTCGACGAATCCGAGCGTGCTGCTCTCGCAGAAGAGATTCCAGCCGGAAGATTCGGGTCTGCGGAGGAAGTTGCTCATCTTGCGCTCCAGCTCGCTACCGGAAATGAATACCTGACCGGTCAGATCATCACACTCGACGGCGGATGGATCTGATTTTTTGTTTCTTAGAATTCAAGAATCCAGTTGACGTATTGCTCATTTTACAGTTTTTTCCAAATGATTTGTATACAATCAGCTTATGGGAAAAAATACGAAAGATAAGCCGGTCGGCAAAAAAGAACAATCAAACACAAAAACGGAAAGCAACAATCTGTTTGCTTCCCGTTTATGTTATAGTATGGAAATCCGTCAGATGAGTGTACGCGAGCTTGCAGATGCACTCTATGTTTCTACGTCCACAGTCAGCGCCTACCGAACCGGAAGACGTCTTCCAAATATCCAGACTTTATCTGCGATTGCGAATATCTTACACTTTTCCACCGATTATCTGCTTGGTCTGACCGACTATCCTGACATGGTTCACGGCAAACTTCCACGTCAGGATGAACAGTTTCTTTCCCTGTTTCATACCATTGATGAAACAACCCGTTCTTCCGCTCTGGTCATTCTCCGCCAGCTTCAGGCATCCAATCCAGCTTCCGAATCATAATCTTTATTTTGCGACAAGAATAATTGTCGTACGCGCAGGTATCCGGATTGTATACGGTCCAAACCATTCTGTCATAGCGTGATAATCCAGCCCGTCTTCATACTGACAGTTGGTATTGACAACTACCTTCCATTCCATTCCGTTCTGCAGAACCGGCAGTTGCGCCGTAAGCGGTTCCCAATAAGAATTCATCGCATAAAAAATAATATCATCACCCGTGTTTTCCTCATTGCGTCCTGCATACATAATTCCGATCAGATGTGTTGTATAATCCGTTGCTTCCTGGTTCGGATATCCGTTATGAATGCTGATCTCCGGGAACTGACAGGCTGCAGACTCTGTTGTTTTCCGGAGGATCGGATGATCTTTTCGAAAATGGATCATAAATCGTGCGAAATCATGGATCTCCCGATACTCATCCAGACGGTTCCAGTCCAGCCATGACACGATATTGTCCTGACAATATGCATTGTTATTGCCATACTGGGTATTGCAGAATTCATCTCCCGCAAAAAACATTGCAGGGCCTCTGCTGCACATCAGCGCCGCAAACGCATTTTTGATCAGACGTTTCCGAAGTCCTAAAATCTCTGGATCTTGTGTCTCTCCTTCCCATCCGCAGTTCCAGCTGTTTCCATTGTTGTCTCCATCGGTATTATTCCAGCCGTTTTTCTCATTATGCTTCTCATTATAAGAATAAAGATCATACAGTGTAAAACCATCATGACAGGTCAGGAAATTGACCGACGCGCTGTTTCCACGGTAAGTTGGATCATAGAGATCCTTCGAGCCCGTAATACGTGTAATTGCTGCTCCCGCGGTTCCATCGTCACCTTTTAAAAACCGGCGCATGTCATCCCGATATCTTCCGTTCCATTCTGCCCATCTGCTCCAGGACGGGAAACTTCCTACCTGATAGAGTCCGCCGGCATCCCAGGCTTCCGCGATCAGTTTTACTTTTCCAAGTACGGGGTCAAACGCCAGTGCCTCAAGAATCGGAGGGTCCGCCATTGGCGCACCATTCTGATCACGTCCCAGAATCGAAGCAAGATCAAACCGGAATCCATCCACACGATAGTCAACCACCCAGTGTCTCAGACAGTCGATGATAAACCTTCTTACGATCGGATGATTGCAGTTCATGACATTCCCGCATCCACTGAAATTGTAATAATGTGCATCCGGCGTCAGCATGTAATAAATATTGTTGTCAATGCCCTTAAATGAAAAACACGGTCCGAATTCATTGCCCTCTGCCGTATGGTTAAATACCACATCGAGAATAACCTCGATTCCGTTCTCTTTTAACTCATAGATGAGTCTCTTTAACTCATTCCCTTCCCTGTTGTGTTCCTCATTAAATGCGTAACTCGTGTTTGGTGCAAAAAATGCAACCGTATTATAGCCCCAGTAATTATAGAGCTTCTGTCCGTCCACAATCCTTGCGCTCTCCATCTCATCGAACTCAAAGATCGGCATTAATTCTACTGCGTTGATTCCCAGATCTTTCAGATACGGAATCTTCTCCCGAAGTCCTTCGAAAGTTCCGTTCGCTTTCACACCGGATGATGCATCCTTCGTGAAGCCTCTGACATGTGTCTCATAAATAACCAGATCTTCGAATGGATGCTCAAGCTGTTTCGTATCTCCCCAGTCGAACTCACTCTGTACAACTCTGGCTTTGTATACAAAATCCTTGCCGCCCTCCGGTCTCTCACCCCAGTTACGCTGACCGGTGACAGCCTCCGCATAAGGATCCAGTATGATATTGTCTTTATTGAATATCTTTCCCTTTTCCGGTTCATATGGTCCGTCAAACTGGAATGCATATTCAAATTCTTCTTTCCGCAGATCATATACGACCATGGAATATGTATTCCCCAGATGGCAGCTTTCCGGAAATGGAAGGGTTGCATACGGTTCTGACTCCTGTGGATGAAAAAGCAGAAGCGTGCATGATGTTGCGCCGTGCGAATTGATTGTAAAGCAAATTCCATCTTCCTGCTGAATCGCACCATTCACCCGAAAAACGCCCGGTCTTACCAAAAATCCATTGATGTCCTGATATTTATTCCATTTTGCCATGGGAATACCTCCAATTCCAATCACGTTGGGAATCTGTCCGTTTCCATATAGGGTTAGTGTAACACAAACCTATCCTTCATTCAAGGTTACAGCGGCTTGCGCAGAATGTCCACTGTATGGCTGCTCGCCCCCATCAGATCCGATCTCTCACAGGTTGCAAGATGATATGCCACAAATGCCTGAAATTCCTCTTCATCCAGCGCATTCAGATACTGTCTCAGATAGTTTGCTGCTCCATCTGCGGCAATGATCTGTTCCCGCCTGAGTGCTGCTTCCTGATCCAGTTTCTCAATTTCTTCGAGCCGCACCATACTGTATAGTGGATTCCCTTTTTTCGTCGTATGATAGGTCTCATCCAGCATTCCCTCTGCCAGAGCCTCTTTGATATGACGTTCCTTAAAAGCATACGTAATTACGCTGAATTCATTCATAATATATGCTGCCAGAATGATTCCCCCCGGCTTTGTCACACGCTTTGCTTCTAAAAGCGCCTGCCTTTTTTCATCTTCCTCATGCAGATGATACATCGGACCAAATAACAGTGTCAGATCAAAGCTGTCTTCCTCAAATCTCGATAATTTCAGTGCATTTCCCTGAAAGGCTTTCACAGTACTTCCTTTTGCCTTGAGCCGTCCAAGGTTATGTTTTACAAGTTCTACTGCAGTCACATCATAGCCTTCTTCTGCAAGCGGCACACTGTAGCGTCCGGTTCCTGCCCCGATATCCAGGATTCTGATCTCACCGTTTGATCTGCCTTCGCGGATCTTCTCCAGATATTTGTGGATGTATTTCATGGAAGTGATGTATTCCACCTGTCCATGTCTGCTGTTTAAACGTTTTTCCTCGTTAAATTTGCCGTAATATTCTTCTAATTCTGTCACGGTTTCTTCCTCATTTTCTATGATTTTATTTCAGATACAGACCTGCAAGCTTCATATCCTTATCAAATGTCATCGTTAGTATGACATCGGTATTCTCATAAGACGTTCTTATTGAGATAATGGCAAATGTATGCCCCATCTGTGTAACCTGTCTGGCATTGTGCTCGCCAAATGCCACCAGTTTTCCCCAGTCTTCATTGACTCCCTGATATGCCTCTTTCAGTTTCTCATCATCCAGTGCTTTTCTTAACGTGTCATTCCCCCAGGTATTTAAAATCGTATCATAATCCTGGTTTCCCATCAGTCTGGCAATCTGTCTGGCATCCTCCAGAACCGTCACCTCATCAAATGGGCTTCCAGATGTTCCCAGCGCCTTTGTTTTCGGCACCGCATACCAGATAATGACCGCGACGAGAATTACGACCGTCAGAATTCCTGTAATGATCCGATATAAGCCGGGTTTCTTTTTTGTTTTATTGCTGCTCACCGCTTTTGCCTCTTTCTGTCTATTCTTTTTTCCCTCTGCCATTCCTTACTTCTGTTCGGCACCTGAAACGTTTCGGCATGCCTCTGCAAATGCGCGGATCTTATCCAGATTCTTTCCGATTCCATTGTCATTTTCAACACCGGAGGACACATCTACTCCATCCGGGTGTACACGTTTCACTGCCTCCGCCACATTTTCCGGGCAGAGTCCTCCTGCAAGAATCAGAAGTTTCTCATCCCTTGGAATCTGATCTATCAGGCTCCAGTCAAATGTTTTTCCGCTGCCTGCCTCCTGTGCATCAAATACATATCCGGCAATGACCGGGTCATTATGATATGTTTCGTACTGCCCCAGATCAGATACGTTAAACGCTTTCAGCACCGGAATCGTGATGACATCCGCAATTCTATCCGGAAGTCTGCCATGAATCTGGATATAATCAAATCCGGTTTTCTGAATATCCTTTATCTGCTCCAACGTAGGCGATACCACGACCGCAACGGATTTTACCGTGCTGCTCAGACTGTCAAGGACAAGTCCTGCCTGTTCCAAAGTGATATTGCGCTTGCTTTTTGGAAAAAATAATACCATTCCCGCAAAATCAACATGATTCTCATTCACATATTGTGCTTCTTGTGGTGTCATCAGACCACAGATTTTTATTTTCATATAGATTGCCTCTTTACTTTCTGATATGTGCCTCAATTCTACCACAGAACGCTTTCCTGCGTCAAAAAAGTGAAAACAGCTTTCGCCTCGTTCTCTTGCAGAAACAGGAGATTCCTTATATAATAAAATTTACCCGGTGATTTTCAATAATAAAGGAGATATTTTTCTATGAGTTTTCATACAACAAACGAACTTGAACATTTTCGATTTCAGGGAGCTTACCTCGGTGAGATTCAGCTTACCCCAGGCTCTTTTGTGCTCTATCTGGACAATGTAATCATTCTTCCGGATAACAGCACGAACCGCGATATCCGCGAGATGCGATGCAATAACCTCGAACTGCGCATCGCTGAGGGCAAACTTCTCCGCTGCATCGAAGAAGGCTATAAAGAATATGATGCCGACGGCAATCTGATGGCACAGTATGAAGATACGGTTGTCGCACCAGAATCCTACAAAGACACCTTTCAGCATTTATGCGAGACCGAAAGCATCATTTATTCTATCGAGAAAAAAGACTCGCTTTACACCATTGCCATCGATGGTGAAGAACGTACCTACACACTTGAAGTCAGTGGAACCGACAATACCGAAAGCTGGGACCGCTATCTGAACATAAGTGAATAATTGATATTTCAAGTAAAAACCCCTTAATCAGATTCGGTCATTACCTTATCCGCTTAAGGGGTACATATCTTTCTTATTCAAACGAAAGCCTGCAATCAGCGTACAGTTTCTCTTTCACTCTTATCGTTAATTCCACTGCCGACATATTCCATATCTGTTACCCTGTCATCACTGCAGGTCAAAGCCAGACTATTTAAATCCATGACAAAATTCACCAGTTTCTCCCCTTTGTAGATCAGTTCCACACGGACATTTCGATTCTCTGCAGCTTTTAAATGTTTCAGGATCTCCTCATAGGAGCCATCTTCATACATGGCTTGTTTTTTTAATGTATAAGACGCATTCAGATATTTCATGTTTCCGTCGATTGCACCATACATCTCCAGTGTAACAAATCCAGCTTCCATCTCTTCTGCATTCTCGATCAATACAAATGGCAGATTTATTTCTTTCCTTGTCTTTTTTGAAAATAATCCCATTTTATCCCTCTTTCCATAAACCTGACTACTTCTGCATCGCTGCGATCAGCTCGCCCATCTGATCGGATAAGGTTCTTGCTGTCTCATAGTCCCGCTTTCCAAGAGCCTGATAAATGCGCACTTCCGTCTCTTTTTTCTTCTTTTCCAGTTCCAGATAATCCTTGTCGAAGTGATCTGCATAGATCATCTTACGGAATTTACGCGCACTGACTCTGCGCACCGTCTTATCCTCTACGTACAGCACATAATCCACACAGTTTGCAATGGTGTAAAAATCATGGGAAACCATAAGAACTGCACCATTGTAGCCAAGAATTGCCTCCTCAAGTGATTCCTGTGCATAAATGTCAAGATGGCTGGTCGGCTCATCCAGAAGCAGCAGGCTTGCGTTGCCTCTCGATAAAACAGCAAGCTGCAAGAGATTTTTCTCTCCTCCGGACAAAGAATCAATCCGCTGTTCTAACATATCTTCTGCAAAGCCATATGGGGAAAGGTATTCCAGTACTTCCTTTTTCGTCTCAAGTCCGGTCGCATCCATGATCTCAAGTACCGTCTGGGATTCATCCATGGTCTCGCCCTGCATCTGAGACAGATATGCGACTTCCGCTTCCGGCGCGATCCAGATTGAATCATTGCCTCCATGCATGATCTCCCTGAGAAGTGTTGTCTTTCCGGTTCCATTGCTTCCTACGATCGCAACCTTGTCTTTGGGTCCGATTTCAAAGGAAACATGCTCTAACAGCTGTTCGTCAAAACTCACACTGTAATCTTCTACTTTTAAGACCACATCTTCCTTTTCTTCCTCCACAAGGTCCGTGTGAAGATTAATCTGTGGATGTGGTACTTCAATAAATGGCGATCTGGTCTTTCTCGCCTGTAAACGTTCCAGAAGTGAAACTCTCGCATGAAGTGCTCTTCCTCTTGCCGCACTTACGATCAGTGTTGCCTGTTTTCTGAGTCTCTCTACAATCTTCTGATTACGTTCGATTTCTGCAAGGTCGGACGCAGCAAGTTCCATCTGCTCGATCTTTGTCTGAAGCATCAGATAATGATAGTCAACATAACTTCCATCAAATTCCTGAAGTTCGGTATTCTCCAGATGAAGGACTTTGTCAAAGCAGTGGTTTAAAAGATAGCGGTTATGTGTGACTACAAGAAGCGTTCCCTTATGCTGATTGATCAGATTTCTCAGTGCATTGACATTCTCAAAATCCAAAAACGCATCCGGCTCATCCATAATTAACAGTGCCGGACCGGTCAGCATCTCGCGTATCATGGAGATCAGCTTGTATTCACCGCCGCTTAGCTCCGATGTTTTAAGCTGTGCAGCCTTCTCAAGGCCTGCAAGTTTCAGCTGTTTTTTGATGTTGACCTCATAGTGATCTCCGTCCATTGCATTAAATACATCCCATTCGGTCTGATACTGTTCAAACAGCTCATCCATATTCTCTCCGTGTTCCATTTCCGCACAGATCTGGTTAATTTTCTCCTGCTGTCTGACAAACGGTTCACTGATATAATCAAAAACCGTCTGATCGCTGTTTTCATTTTTCCCCGGGAACTGACTGACATATCCAATGCGGCTTCCAGGCTCGATCTCAATCTTTCCTTCATATAAATATTCCTGTGGTTCAAGAAGCATCTGAAGCAGCGTGCTCTTTCCGGTTCCATTGGTTCCGATCAGCACACAGTGCTGCCCGTCCTCCACGGTAAATGATATTTTATTGTATAAATCCTTCTGGGGAAATCCATACGATAACTCAGTAACTTTTAACATATTCTGCCCTTTCTGTATCCTGTCCGGTCATTACCGGACGCATATCTCTATTATTATATGGGATTTTTCTGTGGTTCACAAGAATAGGATTGTTGGAAAATCCAATTTATGGTACACTTAGAATAATATTTCATCATGATACGAGAGGACAGACAAATGAGTAAAGGAATTGCAGGAAAAAATACATGGGCGCTTGCCCTTTTAATTTTGATCGGTGTTGTGATCGGAGGACTGATCGGACAACTGGCATCCGGTGTTCCGGCGCTGGCATGGCTGAATTACGGACAGACGTTCGGACTTACTTCGCCTGTGGTTCTGGATCTTGGTATCCTTGTGATCACTTTTGCATTAACGATCAACATCACCATTGCCGGAATCCTTGGAGTCGTTGTAGCAATCATCATCTACCGTTTTTTATAATGAAAATCCCGGGCAGCTTTGTAACTGCCCGGGATTTTCATTGATTCCTGATCTATTTCTTTCCAAAATGGAAAAATCCTTTTTTCTTCTCGTATGGTTCACTCTCATAAGAAACCAGTTCATATCCGATCTCTTTGATCTGTTTCTTCGCCCAGGGAATGTCGATCGGTTCTTCACTGATGATCACCGTCTCGCCATCCGAAGCGGAAGAATTCACTTTGTCCACCTTGAAATTCTTGCGGATCAGATCATTCATATGAGACTCACACATGCCACACATCATGCCGTTAATTTTTAATACTGTCTTTATCATTGCAATTCCTCCTGTATCCATACATTCGAACAACCTCACATTATACCCCCAAGGGGTATAAGTCAATCATTGAAACTGCTAATGATATTTTTTCTCATTTTAAAGATTGCTAGTTATTCTTTATGTGCCGCGAGCCAGCGCACAGCACAATTGGCCAGACAGGCTGACCCGATCGGGCACACATCCTCATTGAATTGTACCTTTGGATGATGCGCCGGATAGGTTCCTCTCTCATCCTGATAACCGGCAGAAAGATACATAAACGTACTTGGTACTTTCTCAGCGATCACTGCAAAGTCCTCTGATGCACTCGCAGAAACGTCAGGATATGGGGTAAGTCCTGGGATATTCATTTCATTCATATAGCCGACGATCTCGTCCGTCATCTTTGGATCACAGATGAGCGGCGGTACTTCCGAGATCATCTCGATCTGCGCCGTTCCTTTATATACTTCCGCCGTTTTCTCAGCGACTTCCTTCATTCTGCGCACAAGGAGTTCTCTTGCCTCTTTATGATTTGTTCGTATCGTTCCCTGAAGTACTGCGGTGTCCGGAATGATATTTGCCGCCGTTCCAGCCTGAAACTGCCCGATTGTGAGAACACACGCATGCGCCGGATCACTTTCTCTTGCAATCAGTTCCTGCAATGCGAGATGGATGTGCACTCCGATATTGATTGGATCTACTCCGACATGTGGATACGCACCATGTGATCCCTTTCCGGTAATCGTGATCTTAAATCCGTCCACCGAATACATCATCGTATCTTTATCATTGTACATATAAAGCCCTACTGGCATCTTTCCCGGCGAAACATGATATGCAAGCGCTGCATCAACCTTTGGATTGTCCAATATGCCATGTTCGATCATATTCTTACTTCCCTCAAAGGTCTCCTCCGCAGGCTGAAACATAAATTTAACCGTTCCTTCGAGCATATCCTCATTCTCTTTTAACATCTTTGCTGCAGTCAGAAGCATTGCCGCATGAAAATCATGTCCACACGCATGATCCGCTGCTCCTGTCGGACATGCAAAGCTCTCTCCACTTTGCTCCGGCATTGGAAGCGCATCCATATCCGCCCTAAGAAGCAGTACTTTTCCACCTTTTCCAAGCATTGCGGTTACTCCGTCCCCGCATTCTTCCGGTTCTAATCCGTATTTCTTCAGCCTGTCCATGACAAATGCCTTTGTCTTTGGCAGTTTTAAGCCTGTCTCCGCATTCTTATGAATATACCGGCGGTTCTCAATGGTCTCTTCTTTTAATTCCACCGCTCTCTTATAAAAATCCATATGATTCCTCCTAATCCGGCATTTTATGCCTCTGTTACCTTCAATTTGCCTCATTTTATGTATTCTCATACGAAAAAATGATCTATTTTTGCTTATTTCCAGAAATCCTCTGATTGTCTCATAATTTCTTCCGTCGGTGTAATAGTCGCCTCATAAATAGATATCCCTGTTTTTTTCAGAAAATGCCTAATCAGCGCATATCCACAGGCATAACCGCCACAGTATGGCATACCAATGTAAAGCCTCCATATAATTTTTCATGTTCGAACATAGCTCATCATATACTATGACGTAACGTGAGAGCCAAAAAAAATCGGGAACGAGTGAATACCCATTCCCTACAAAAATTTAATTTTTTTATCGTGTGATTATATTAACATGATTCATTCATATAGTCAATAACTTTTTTCACAAATGTGTAGGCCGTTTTTATACATTCATTTTTTTCAAAATACTCTCTATTTTTTATTACACGACCATCTATAAATTCCTGTATTTGCCTAAATCTTTTCTCTTTTACAATATTTACGTTGATAAATTCATTATAAACATAAAGCAACGAAATAAAATCATACAAAAATTTGTTACTCAATTTATTTGTTCTCATAGATGTACCTATTCCATCTATATTTGAAACAAATTTAATAATTTTTACAGACGGCTTGTTTGTTCCTTTTTGCAATTTGTTTATCAAACAATTACTATGAGCAGTTGCATTTCTCAAATCTCTGATAGAATACAACAATTCGCTATCCTTCAAACGTCCTGAATATCTCTCGGAATAATATTCATATAGTTTTACCATATCACCAAAAGATATTAATTCCACAAACACCCATGCTGGAAAATACGGATAATACTTTTCAATCAATTCTCGACAATATTCACTAGATTTATGTTTCTGTATGTTTTGACAACTTCTGTCATATTTTGTAATAAATCTTCTAATAATATCATAACCATCTTCTTGCGGATTATCCTCTATATCTTTTAACAATCTAGTTTTTAAAGCATGTTCAACATCAAGGCACATTTGCAATATTAAATACCGTAAATGCATATCGATTGTTGACAATTCCTGCAAGTAGGCAAAATCAAGATTTATATACTCACCATTACTTTCGCGTTTGTCATAATTTGCCCTATAGGAAGCCAACTTCATATAGTAATTATTATTTTGGAGAAATATTTTTGCGTCTTCTTCCTTTACTATATTAAATTTTATTCCTTTTATTTTCATATGTGATATTAATTCATCACTCGTTTTAAGCAATTTCATATAACATCCTCTTTACTCCTTTTTTACTATTATGCAGCATTAATTTTGACAATAAAAGACATTTTTCTTTATGTCACACTGGATTCAAATAGTAATCAGAGGATTATAGCAAATGTATGAAACAACTTGTAAGTTATGCGTTAGTTACGTGTTAGCTGCCGATACAATTTCGCGACAATCAATACGATTTCAACAAGCCCTGTAGTATAAAAAACCCTTGAAAAACTGGATTTTCAAGGGTTTTACAAATTTCTTCAATTTGATTTTTATTATCGTTTTGAGAGCGAGAAAAGCCCTGAAACAAGGGATTTGTTGGTAGCAGTGTTGCATATGTGTTTTATGTTGAGGACTGCCCACAACTTCCTTTAGCTTCCATATATTTCAAATCTATTTGTCAATTTCACTTTTAATTGTTTCCTTCAAATTATTTTTATTGCATACTAACCATTTTACTGTTATCATTAATTTGGTGCTACCCTATTCGGTAGGCGGTTAGTTCTTCAGCAGAGGGACTGTGCCCCTCTGATTACATAGAAATCATCTTGTATGAAATCTTTCAAAGGAGGGATGCCAATGTTGACTCTTGAAAGTCTCATTGCAGTTTTAAGTTTTGGCTTAACCTGCTTTGGACTTGGATATACACTCGGTAATAAATCACGAAAAAAATAATCGCCCCCGGTCTGGTAAACTGAGGCGATTATTTTAATCAATTCATAAACTGGACTAACCGTCTATCGGTAGCACCTTTTATGAGATAATAATAACATCATTAACAAAACATGTCAAAAGAATTTTCATACATTATTTAAGTTTTTTTCTTTTGTCATTCAATTCTGCCAATGCTACAATTGACAAAAGGAAAAGTGCTGTCCAAAGTGTTGGATTGCATTCATCACCTGTTTCCGGTTTATTCTTCTTTGTTTCAGTCTCTGTTTCCGATTTAGGTTTCTTTGCTTCAGCCTCTGCCCCCTGATCATTATCGGTCTGGGGCTCGTTTTCGGCAGAAGCGGATTTCTGAAACCGAGCATAATAAGTAGCCTCCCCTGTGGTGGTGTAGCTGATAGTATTTCCATTGTTGATCAAAATATCTTCATCAACCTTTTTACCTTCTGCATCATACCAGCCTACGAATTTGTGTCCCTTCCCTGCTGTTGCGGTGGAACTGGCTGTTGCTCCCACTACATCCGTATGCGTATAGCAGTCAAGAGTTGCTATACTGTCATCCGTGGTAACCTTCCAGTTATCTCCATCCTTTACTTGACGGATGTAGGTCTGGGTCACGGTTTCGGCTGCTTTGATTTTCTGAAACCGGGCATAATATGTAGCATTCCCAGTTGTGGTATAACTCAGGGTTGTTCCATTGTTGCTTATCATATCACCCGCAACCGGATTTCCTGATACATCATACCAGCCCACGAATTCATAACCTTCTTTCGCTGTTGCAGTGGAACTGGCTGTTGCTCCCACTACATCCGTATGCGTATAATAGTCAAGGGTTGCTATTGTGTCATCCATGGTATTTCCCCAGTTATCTCCATCCTTTACTTGACGGATGTAGGTCTGGGTCACGTTTTCGGCAGATACGACTTTCTTAAACCGGGCATAATATGTTGCGCTCACAGTTGCTGTGTAGCTTAGGATGTTACTGGTTGCCCCCAGCATGGATTCTGCCACTGCATTTCCACTTTCGTCATACCAGCCCACAAACTCATAGCCTGTTCCTGCCGTCGCTGTGGAACCGGCTGTGCTTCCATACTCAACTATTAAGCTTTCAGGAGCGACAGTTCCGACGTTGGTATCGCTGGTAGCTTCCCATGTTTCCCCATTCTTTACCTGTCTCTTATAAGTCTGGGTTACCTTGACTTTCTGGAATCGTGCGATATATGTAGCATCTCCCGTTGCTGTATAACTCAGGCTGGTTCCTGTTGTTGCCGTTTCTGCTACACCGGTTGTTTCCACTTTATACCAACCCACAAACTCATAGCCTGTTCCTGCCGTCGCTGTAGCTCCAGTTTCACTTCCATACTCTGTAGTATGGGTGTAGCGGCTTAAAGTTCCGACAGTGTCGTCATCCGTATCATTCCATGTTTCCCCATTCTTAACCTGTCTCTTATAGGTCTGGGTTACCTTGACTTTCTGGAATCGTGCGATATATGTAGCATCTCCCGTTGTTGTATAGCTGATGGTTCTTCCATCACTACTTAACCCGACAGTTACCTTATTTCCTGTGGAATCATACCAGCCCACAAACTCATAGCCTGTTCCTGCTGTCGCTGTGGAAGTAGCAGTTGCTCCCACTACATCCGTATGGGTATAATTGGTCAGCATTCCTACTTTATTATCTGTGGTTTTTATCCATGTACTTCCCTCTAATATCTGACGGTCAAAGGTCTGGGTTACTGTTTTTTCAAATCTTGCAATATAAGTGGCATTTCCGGTTGTTGTATAACTGATGGTTTTTCCATCACTACTTAATCCTGTTGTCACCTTATTTTCTGTGGAATCATACCAACCAACGAATTTATAGCCTTCTCCTGCTGTCGCAGTAACACTAATGTCCTTTCCTGCTACATCAACATAAGAATAACGGTCCAGGTTTCCTGCGTCATCATTATTTTCGCCCTGAATCCCTTTCCAGTTATCCCCATCCTTTACCTGGCGCTTATAGGTCTGGGTTACTGTTCCAGAAAATCTTGCATAGTAAGTGCCAACATTTTCTTTCATTTCGGTAAAACTGTAGGTTGCATGCGTCGTAATCAAATTTGCATCACTGCCGGTACCATCATACCAGCCCTCAAATACATAACCCTTTTTTGCCGTTGCCTTGGCAGTTACAATTTCATCCGTTTCGGCAAAATAAGCTTTTCCACCTTTTCCACCGTTTTCATTATATGCATCCACATAATTGGCATTCGTATTTGGTACACTGGTGATCTCAACCGTTCCACCTTTATCAGAATTGGTATATTCTTCACCACTATTTATTTGCGGAAGAAATGCCTGCCGCCACCGCCACTGGGCAACCATAGTAAGACCTTTGTGGATATTGGCATAACTAAGTGTTGCACTCGAATCATTTGTGGTCCATTTTATATATGTTGAGTCATTAGTCTCCTTCTTCAGGTCAGACTCATCAATTTTCTTATCCCATATTTGAAAATACTGTTCCTTCTTCGTACTTTCTCCACTAAAATCACAAGCAATGGTATGCTCTGCCGGAAGCAGTAATGAACCTAGTTTATCAGCATTTACCTTAACCGTATCCTGCGGTATATCACTCACTGTATCACCGGTCAATAACCATCCCATAAATTTCCAGCCATCATTTTTACCTTCTGCTGCCTGGGATACATAGGGAGAAATATATATAAATTCATTTTCCTTACCCGTTTTAGGAACCGGCTTGAAGCTGTATACATTACAAGCTTCATCCGTATTATAAGTCCTTTCAACAGTATAGACACTTCCCCCATTCGGGTCATAAGTCACTGTAGGACTCTTGATAAAGACAAAATGCAAATCTGTTGCCGTAGTGATATTATCCAGATAATAGGTATAAATGATATCTCCGCCATCGTTAGTATATTTTATCCATTTATTCTTCTTTTCTTCATTTGTCAAATTATCCTGATAATCAATCTCATTTCCATCTTTTTTCAAAAATGTAGTTCCCAAATTTCCCGATGTATCCTGTACCGTATAATATAATCCGACAAATTCACATCCTTCATCAGCATCCTTTTTCTTAATAACCGCCTGGACCTTCAAGGGTTCCCCATCCACGGCATAGGTAATCAGATGATTGTCCACTGTAATCTGGTGTCCTGAACTTATAGCCGATTCGCCTGATGTTGCTCCAGTGCTGTCACTAACCACACCGCTTCCGTGAAGTGTCGAACTTCCTGACAATGGATGAAATATCTTAAAATTAATATTGTCTAGGAAATTTCCAAAAGTCTTTTGTGTACTATGAGTACCTGATGCATCCTTAACACCTCCAACAGACACAAATCCAAATATAGTTTCTGTCTGATCAGCAGGTACAGTATAGAAATAATCTCCACTCAGGTTTCCCCCTGTACTACTGTTATCGGGATCATTGGCACCATATTTGCCCCATGGATTCGTACCATTTGAGGTATTTCTGTCTGCTATAATCCAGATTTGCCATTCTTCCGTATAGATGGCGCTTGGTTTCAGACTGAAAGCATTATTTCCGGAATTATTTGCAAAGGTACCATTTGCAGCAAATTTCTTACTGTAAACTGTAAGATGTTTCTCTATACCTTCAGATGCCTTTACAGACGTCTTTCCCTCGGCAATCAGCCAGTCTACCATCTGCATCAACTGATCCCGTCCGCCTTTATCCGGTTTTCCATCGTTATTCGTATCCTGTTTTGATGGATCCACAGTCTGTTTTGGTCCGATTACCAATGCCATGGTATCCGCATAATTACGGGCACCATGATCCAATCCCCATTCATAGATACTGGCGGGAGTTGTAGCAACATTTTGATACAATGTACTCTCTTCTTCAGCATTTAACTCTGCCGCAATAGTACCTGCTGAAGGTATTAATTTCACACCATTTATATAAGTACCCGTATTTTCTTTAAATAATTCTATTTTTCCATCAGTGGCTGTTGTGTTCCATGCTGTAACCTTTTCTTGGGTTGGTGATGCGTAACAGCCCTTAAACGTAACACCGTCAGCAATATTTTCAAAGCTACCGTTTAACAGCATTTTATTATTTGCATCGGTTGCCTCTTCTGCATTTGCTACATGAAGACTCATACCGGTAACAAAACACAGCTCCAGTATAAGTGCGAATAATATAATCAAAAAATGATTTTGTTTATGTTTTCTTTTGTACCACATAGTTTTGCCTTTCCCATTTACATCTATCAAGCATAAATACTGTTCAAAAGAATTACCTTAGTTTTTCCTCAGTATATGGCTTTCACAGACATAACGGATATTTCTACATTTGTCACAAATCAGTCTACACTCGGTAGCATATTATCACACCCGCCCTTACAAAAACCTTACACTTTGGGTTTTTACTAATATTTTACAATTTTTACTTTATCTTCAAATGTCCAAAACGTAAAAACAACACAATACAGATAGCTCCTACTACCTATATTGTGTTGCTCATATTGTCATAGTTTTTTCATATTTTAATTATTTTTCGCTGCCGGTATCCTTTTCCCATTGGATTTTCTGCTCCGCAAGCTGGGCATTCCGTTCCTCTGCCCAGCTAAATCTTTTTAAATATGCCCCATGATAATCCGCAATCGCATCTTTCTTTCCCGATAATATCCGGTACAGGTCACATTCCACCTGATCCGTACGAAGATATTTCGTTTTTCCGTCTGTTCCGATAATATTGTCAATCCCCACTTCCTTAAGCTTATCCTTAAGCCTCGACATGGTAACCCAGTAAATGCTGTCTCCTACGGTCTTATCCGGCCACAGACAGGCAATCGCCTCTCCTCCGGTAATTCCCACGTCTCCTCTGTCAACCAGCAGTGCAAACAACTCCTCCTGCTTTGTGTGCCCCAAAT
Organism: Roseburia porci; assembly: GCF_009695765.1. Taxonomy (GTDB): domain Bacteria; phylum Bacillota; class Clostridia; order Lachnospirales; family Lachnospiraceae; genus Roseburia; species Roseburia porci. Next base: position 22,536 of record NZ_VUNI01000020.1, on the reverse strand, counting down.
GCAGTGGACTGCCATTTACCGTCACAAGCAAATCCGGCATGGTCTGTATTTCTATCTTCTTCTTTGGTCGTGAACCAATATAAGAGGCCTTCTCCAGTTCCTTCTCTACATCCTCCCTGAAATAAGGCTTTAGAAGATAGCCAATAGCATCTACCCCAAAAGCCTCCAACGCATACTGCTCATATGCAGTCACAAAGACAATACGGATATTCCGGTCTATGCCTTTCAACCTCTTCGCCAGTTCAATACCATTGATTCCCGGCATCTGAATATCTAAAAAAGCCACCTCCACAGGATGATCCTGTGCCCATTTCAAAGCTTCCTCGCTTTTACGGAACAGGTTTAGTTCCTCCACCATGGATAACCCTTCAACCGTCATGCGGAAATTATCCAACAATGCGGTCTCATCATCTACATATATTACTTTCATTCCGCCTCCATTAGTATTTTTATAGTTACTTTCGTCCCCTCCCCGGGAGTACTGTCAATAGCAAGGCTTCCGCCTGCCATGTTCTCCAGACGGTATCGGACATTTCGGATACCTACGCACTCCTTGGATTTTATCTCCTGTGGAACGAATCCTACACCGTCATCCACAATCGTTATCACAACCATCTCTCCTTCCCGCTCTGTCCGGAGTATCACCATTCCGCTGCGGTCTTGTTCCAACAGCCCATGTTTGATGGCATTCTCCACAAGTGGCTGCACGGTAAGAGGCGGAATCCTGAAATTCATTTCCTCTATGTCCTTAGAAAACAGAATCTTGTCAGGGAAACGCATCTGCTCCAACGCAACATAATCCTCCAACTGCTCCAGCTCTGCTGAAAAATCAATCATACCTTCTTCCTCAATGATTTTTATATTCTTTCGCAGATATCTGGAAAAACGAATCAACGCTTCATCCGCCTTTTTTGCATCAGACTTGCAAAAACCGCTGATTGTGGTCAGAACATTGAAAATGAAGTGTGTACGTATCTGACTCATCATAACGGCGATACGCCGTTCCGTCAGCTTCCGCTCCGTCTCAGCCAGTTCCTTCTCCTGATTGGCAAGCTGTCTTTCCTGCTCTGAAATCCTTATCTCCTGTTCACTGTAATTATACATAGTAGCAATACCTAAAAATACAATATAAAACAAAAACGCCATCAGCGAAAATAGTAGTCCGGAAGAATTACCCTTAATATAAAAAGCTGCCACATCTGCCAGCACCCCTGCCACAAACAGATAGGAAAGTCTTCTGGCTGCCGGTATTTCCTTCTTCCGCGGATACTTTTTCCGTTCCTGCACTGCAATACCAATCATTATGACGGCATCTATTCCAATCAGGATATGTGTAAGCACTAGCATTTCCCGAAAATCTAGAATGCCGCAGATTTGTAACAAAACCTGAACAAGACATGCAAGTGCATCCACAATGCAGCAGACATCCAGCACCTGCCGCCCTTCCTTCTCAAAATATTCCCCAAACCATTTCATCAGAGGTATCATCCCCAGCATTAACATACAGATAGACACATAGAAGAGAAAGACAGGTTTCTCCGGCAGGATAAAAGGGGTGAACCTTGTATCCGTCAGCCTCCACAAACCTATCATTGTAGAAAACAACCCTAAAGAAATCAGGCTCTTACCCCGTCCCTTTTCAACTACATTGTAAGTTGCCACGCAGAGAAAAACAATTCCCACAAATATCGCCATGATACCAAGAATAATCTGCGGCAAATCCAATGCCAGGCGATAACGGTAAATGGCAAGTGATGAACCAAAAAGGAACTCAACCTGCCTGTCCCGGAAGCTTTCATAGACTGGAGTAATCTCCACACGAATTTCTTTTCCAGCATCCTCCCTGTAAAGTGGTATCATAACCCAGTTGCTGCCGGCTGTTTTGATGGTACTTCGTTCCTCCACAGGTTCCATCCGGAAAACACACTCTCCCTCCAGATACACCTCCACATTCTGATGCACGGTATAAAACGCAAGGCTTGCATCGTGATCACTCCTCTGGTCCAGGAAAAACACATATTCCTTTTTGATACCTATAGGTGCTTCGGCATCCTCAATCTCCTGGCAGGCCACCTCCTCCAGCACCTCATAACTACAATCCTCTCTGCTCTGATAAACCTCAATATTATCCGTTACTCCCAGCCACAACAAAAAGCCTGCCATTGTAATCCCCGCTGCTATCGACAGCAAAACGGAAATTTTTGACAAGCTATCACTTTGTTTTGAATTATAATGACTTGCTAAATTCGGCATGGTTTTTTTCCTCTTCTGTAAAAGGTGGATTTGGATTTATCTTGTTTCCATGATACCACTCCTTTATCGTCTCATTTTATGATATCGTTTATTGTATCATTTAACAACTCATTTTATTCGTTCGTCTATGATTTTCCCACGTTATCTGCGAACACAAGAAGAACATCGATTCCGCTTCGCTTCATCTCGGTCATTCTTGCGTTCCTATGTATTGCATATGTGTTTTATGTTGAGAACTGCCCACAACTTCCTTTAGCTTCCGTATATTTCAAATCCTATTTGTCAATTTCACTTTTAATTGTTTTCTTCAAATTATTTTTATTGCATACTAACCATTTTACTGTTACCATTAATTTGGTACTACACTATTCGGTAAGCGGTTAGTCCTTCAGCAGAGGGACTGTGACCCTCTGATTACATAGAAATCATCTTGTATGAAATCTTTCAAAGGAGGGATGCCAATGTTGACTCTTGAAAGTCTCATTGCAGTTTTAAGTTTTGGCTTAACCTGCTTTGGACTTGGATATACACTCGGTAATAAATCACGAAAAAAAATAATCGCCACCGGTCTGGTAAACTGAGGCGATTATTTTAATCAATTCATAAACTGGACTAACCGTCTATCGGTAGCACCTTTTATGAGATAATAGTAACATCATTAACAAAACATGTCAAAAGAATTTTCATACATCGTTATTAAAATATCCGGTTTCTTCCCATACTGGAGCTATGTCAAGACTTTGGACATTGAAAATCAACAACATTTCCATCCTCATAATATTCAATTCCTCTATCTAAAATGTGCTGTCTAATAATGTATACTAGTTCATATTGTATCATACTTATTTTTCAAAGCCATATTCCGTCTTTAATCTTTCAAATATTTCAAATGCAACCAGACAAACCTGAACAGCCTCCAACATACTATACAAACTATGTAAACGTTCTGGCTGGTTTGTAGATGCATCTTTCTTTATATCAGATAAAGGTATACTCCCATAATAGCACTTACAACAATTTCTACATCTACTACAATCATACTCTTCAAACAATTTATTGTGTAATTTGGCAAATTGCTCATCTAATTTTTTTCATCTGCACTACACTTCAAAAACGTGCGGAACTCCAAATTTTCTCTTTCCATTTTCTCCGCCATATGTTTTATCTTTCTTGGTGCTATCATAATTGTCCTTCCCTGCATATAAATATTTTCACTATAAGTAATTTTACCACAGTTATCATAAAAAACACCCCAGAACAAAAGTCCTGGAGTGTAATATATCCTTTTCTGCCCAATACTCATTTGGATAAATCGATATATCATCTTTATGCTTTCGAATAATTCTTGTAGGTGTTTCTGTATTATCATAAACATGCATAATATCACATATTTCGAGCAGTTCTTTAATATTATTGATTGATTTGTAAAATCTTTCAATCACTTTTGAACTTTCAACACTATGACCACCCGATGCCACTCGTGATTCTATTCTAGTGATATTGATTTTAGGGTCAATAGTTAATACAAATACACACTTAATAAAATAGCCTTCTTCCTTTGCCTTTCTTAATATGTTTAATTTGTACTGAGATGATAATACCGTTTCAAAAGTAAAATCTTCTTTTTTATCAATAGACTCGTATCTCATTTTATCTACTAATATGGCTGATTCCATGTTATCCATTCCAGTTGCTGCAACAATATCATCCGCATTCGTGTATTTACCAACTTTGTCAAAAAATGTTGTGATTGTACTTTTACCAGAGCCATTAGGACCTGCTAACACAAGAATCATTGGCTTTTTGCTTTGTTTATAGCTGCTTTAACAGCCTCTGTAGCACGAGCATCCATTTCACTATCAGATACTGTCAGCGTAGTTTTCTCTTCTTCACTAGATACAACTTTTATCACTTTTCCACTCTTTGTACTTATGGTTGTCATAACTATGCTCCTTTCATGTAGATGCACTATCTATATTATGATTACTATCCAAATATACAAATATTCAATTATTTCATACAAATACATTTTACCACAGTTCTCACAAAAAAACACCCCAAGACAAATGTCCTGGAGTGTAATATACTGTTCTGAAACGTCCTGAGACGTTCTGGATTGTGAAATTGATTATCTCTTTGAGAACCAAAACTAACGTTTTGAGAGATGGAAAAGCCCTAAAATACAGGGTTTGTGGTTTTGGTTGTTGCATATGTGTTGCATACTGAGGGAGGCTGAGGACGGCTCAGCAAGCCCCATTGAAATCACAACAGCCACTCCGATTATTCTACATCACTTAATATATTCATTATCTCCTGCTTTAATTCAGGTAAATCAACTTGAATTGTATCCCAGGTAGACTGATAATCCAAATTTGAATATTGATGTGCAAATATATCCCTTATGCCGCACCATTGTCTCCAAGGAATTGTAGTATTTTCTTCACGAAGTTCTTCTGAAATTAATTTACAGAGCTCACCAATTTGAAGTACACACATACAGCAGGAATTTGTAAACACTGAATTTTCAACAAATGTTTCATAATCGTTATCAAACATTTTACTTGCCTCTTCCGCTTGATTACAATACACTAATATTTTCTTAAGAAGTATGATATCTTTACTCTTCATATAGTAATATCTCCGTTCCACTTATCGCTGTTGCAAATTCGGCTTCAATACCTGTAGTTGTAACTACATCCACTGATCGTTTCATTTTTTCTTCAACATCCTGACGAAAACCAGATAATTTGAGAAGTGACATTGGTTTTCCTTTCTCAATCAACAAATCAATATCACTATCTTCGTTTGCCGTTCCCTTTGCAAATGACCCAAAAAGATAGATTCTTTTTAATCCATATTCAATTGCCAGTGGTCTGATCATTGCTTTGATTGTATCAATTTCAGGCATATTACCAACCTCCATTCTCAACTATTATACTCATATTCTACCACAGTTATTAAAAAATAACATTATCTCTTTATCATATCATCCAAAAACATCCAAAAAGAATCCCAAATCTCTTCATACGTGATTTCTCCCATAAGATATCGAGCTACCTTACCGTCTTTTAAAAGAATCAACCAGTCGCCATCCACTGTTTTACCGATGACCTTTACATCATCTGCTACCTCTGTCAATTGTTCTTTAGCGTAATCACTGTCAAATTCTACTTGTGCATTTATTTGTTCCTCTATTGAAAAAATCTGACATTCCTCTCCTATGTAGAATCCATTACTAATTTTATAAACGGATTGTAACGATTCAATTGCAGTTTCCAGCACATCTTCTTTTCTGACACCTTTTGAGAAAAATCGAGGGCATGCACGTTTTTCTTCGCGAAGCAAATGTAAAGCCATTTTTTCTGAAATCTCATATGGTAGACGACTACTATTTATATATAAATCATATTGCTTTTCTCGATACTTCTCAACATCTGCGTCTTCTAACAATTCATTTTTCTTTCGAACTGCTTTATGTAGCTTTGATAATTCACTATTGTCATTAAATACTACAAATGTTTCCTCATCATTGCACAAAAGCACCGGTTCAAAGGCTCGCACAGAAATCACCTTTTGTTTTACTAATTCTTCTTTTACCCTACGACTCACAAGATAATGATTATCAACCATTATGATATCCTTGCCTTCCAACAACGAACGATTCACTATCATTGGTACAGATAGCATAGTCATATCAGTTCTTTTCGGATAATTTTCTATAATGTTACTTACCACTTTTGAAAATGGTTCTAAAAATGTTATTAGCTCTTTTTTAGATTTTTTGATAATTCTTTCGTCTACGAAGCCACCAAAATACCCATCTATAGCTTCATCCAAATATAGTCCATAGAAAGGCTTTGATGCATACCGTCCACTGTCAACAATCCATTTGGTATGACAGCCCTTTACTTCGAGTTCCTCTAAAATAGCATTTACTTTTTGACTGATTAAACACGGACCGAACGTATTATATATATGTTCTCTTAACTTATACCCTTTTACAGCATCGATATACTTCTTTGTTCTAGGTACTTTTTTCTCTTCTAGTTCAACAAAAGGAAGATTGTTTAAAATATACCATTCTATCGATTCCTCATCCTTAATCTTTATATCACATATTGTTCGTATTTTTACATTTTCATCTTGCGCCTTTGTTAATATCTTTTCAAATACATCTTCCGTAATAGTATCTTCTTTGATCCATCCCACAGAATCTGATTTAAAACCTAATTCACTCATAAAATTTCGATTGTAAGCATACTCTTCATCATCAACCAAATTTTTTCGACCAACATGAGCCCCATCCACAATCGCATGCAGTTCTAATTCATATTTATATTTTGAAAAATCAAGATGCTTCATAGTCCCTTAATCCTTTCAAGATACATAACTACTCTTTTTTATTACATAATATCTTTTATTTTTTATATTCATATATTAATTTTACCACAGTTTTTAGCAAAATAATACCACTGAGGATAAAACTATTGTTGCATACCTGCTGCATATATGTTGCATAAATACTTAATATTATATTCTCTATCATGAGAAAAACCCCAGAAACCGAAGTTTCTGAGGTTTGTAAAATACATATATAATTCTCTGACTAACGTTTTGAGAACTGTGGAGCACGACGAGCTGCTTTGAGACCGTATTTCTTACGCTCTTTCATACGTGGATCACGTGTTAAGAATCCAGCAGATTTTAATACTGGTCTGTAATCAGCGTCAACTGTTAATAATGCACGAGCGATACCATGTCTGATAGCTCCAGCCTGTCCTGTGTATCCGCCACCTCTAACGTTAACGATAACGTCGAATTTATCAGATGTCTCTGTAGCAACTAATGGCTGACGAACAACAACCTTTAATGTCTCTAATCCTAAATATTCATCAATGTCTCTTTTATTGATTGTGATCTTACCTGTTCCTGGTACTAAATATACTCTGGCAACAGATGATTTTCTTCTTCCGGTTCCGTAATACTTTGTATTAGCCAATGTAATTTACCTCCTTACCAATTAAAATGTTAAAGCTTCAGGTTTCTGAGCTGCATGTTTGTGATCTGGTCCAGCATATACAAATAATTTTGTATACATCTCGCGTCCTAAAGGTCCCTTTGGAAGCATGCCTTTTACAGCGAACTCAATAACTCTCTCTGGATGTTTGTTTAACATTTCTCTTAAAGTAGTCTCTTTCAGTCCACCTACGTATCCTGAATGATGATAGTAAACTTTCTGATCTAATTTCTTACCAGTAACTTTGACTTTCTCAGCGTTAACTACGATTACGTAATCACCTGTGTCAATGTGTGGTGTAAAAATTGGTTTATTCTTTCCTCTTAATACTTTAGCAACTTCTGATGCTAAACGTCCTAATGTCATTCCTTCAGCGTCAACTACATACCATTTTCTGTCGATTGTAGCAGGACTAGCCATAAATGTTTTCATCGGTTTTCCTCCTTGATTCATTCACAATAACTTACAATTGAGCTTCCGAGATCCCGTATGTCCGGACGTTATCTCTGCTCTCTTATACTTTATAGTTAAAATGCTCGCCGGGGCTTTGGCTTACATTTCTATACTATTCACAGACTTACATATTATAGTACACGTCACCTTGTGTGTCAAGCATAATTTCGACTTTATATGCTCTTTTCATATTCCAGTCCGATCATGGTAAGACCGTGTGCCGGAGCGGTCGGTCCCGCTGCACTCCGATCCTCTGCTGCAAGAATATCTTTCATCTGTTCGGGCTCCAGATCTCCGGCGCCGACCTTAATCAGCGTACCCGCAATAATGCGCACCATGTTATATAAAAATCCATTGCCTTTTACACGAATTGTGATAATATCTCCTGACTTATCCACATCACAGCTGTAGATTGTGCGGATAGATGTCTCGGACTGCATTTTCACAGAGGCAAAGCTCTTAAAATCATGCTCTCCAACCAGATAGGATGCTGCTGCTTTCATTTTCTCCACATCCAGATCGTAATGATAAAAGTACGTATCCAGCCTTCTTGTCGGCATGCGGAATTTCCGGTTCAGGATACGGTATTCATAGGTTTTCCGGCTTTTACTGAATCTCGGATGAAAATCCATCGGCACTTCGCAGGAGTCCTGTACAACAATGTCCTCCGGAAGTCTCTGGTTGACCGCATAGGAGATCTTCTCCGCCGGCATTCTTGTCTCCGTATCAAAAATGCAGACATTCCCAAGTGAGTGAACCCCTGCATCTGTCCGGCTTGCGCCGGTTACTTTAATTGACTCTCCTAACAGCGCTGAGAGTGCTTCGTTTAATTTCTGCTCGATGGTAACTCCGTTTGGCTGTATCTGCCATCCAGAGTAATTGGTTCCATCGTAAGCAACGATCATTTTTACACGTTTCATATCATGTGCTCCTGCTTTTTGTATTTCACTCTGATACGTCTTACCAGATTACATCGGGAACGGGAGTACAATTCTTGCCGCGATCACAAGTATCAGAAATACAATAACAAGCAGATAGGCTTTCCGGTCCTGTGCATTGTATTTCAGCGGTTTCATCTTTGTTCTTCCCTCTCCGCCATTATAGCAGCGGGCTTCCATCGCCATCGCAAGGTCATCTGCCCTGCGGAATGCGGATACAAATAACGGAACCAGAAGCGGAATCATCGCTTTTGCTTTCTGGATCAGATTGCCGTTTTCAAAATCAGCGCCTCTCGCCATCTGCGCTTTCATGATCTTATCCGTCTCTTCAATAAGGATCGGGATAAAACGAAGGGCAATTGACATCATCATTGCGATCGCATGAACCGGAACATTGATCTTTGCAAGTGGAGCAAGCGATTTTTCCAGACCGTCTGTAAGCTGGTTCGGTGTCGTAGTCAGTGTCATCAGGGATGTTCCGACGATCAGATAGATTAGGCGGATCACCATCACAACTGCATTTTTGATACCGCTATCAGATATCTGGAAAACGCCCCATTTCCACAATGTCACATCTCCAGGTGTCAGAAGCAGATTAAATGCCGCTGTGATTAAAAGCAGTACAACGATTGCCTTTAACCCCTTGACCATGAAGGAAAATGGAACTTTTGACAGCTTGATTACTGCCGCAAGTGCTGCGGTGATGATCACCAGTCCAAGCACTCCCTTAAAACAGAACAATGCAATAATATAAATTAATGTGGTAAATAATTTCACACGCGGGTCCAGCTTATGAATCGGCGATTCTGCCGGATAATACTGACCTATCGTAATATCTCGAATCATATCTTATCCTTATTCTCCTGTACAAATTCGATTGTTTTTATCTGAGTGCTGCAAGAATGCTGTTTCTTGCCTCTTCCACTGTTGTGGCATCCAGATCAACATCCAGACCTTTTTCTTTCAGTTCATGCATCAGATATGTCACCTGCGGTGCAGCAAGTCCGACTGCTTCCAGTTCTTTATAATGATGGAAAACATCTTTGGGAGTTCCATCATACATCACTTCTCCGCTGTTCATCACAATGATGCGTTCCACATATTTTGCCACATCCTCCATGCTGTGTGAAACAAGGATAACCGTAATTCCAAGTTCTTTGTGCATTTTGGCGATCAGGTTTAAGATCTCATCACGTCCGGCTGGATCAAGTCCTGCGGTCGGCTCATCTAATATCAGCACCTGCGGCTTCATCGCAAGCACACCTGCGATTGCGACTCTTCTCTTCTGACCGCCGGACAGATCAAACGGTGACTGATCATACAGTTCATCCGGGAAACCGACGTTATGAAGTGCCTCAAATGCCCGAAGTTCAACGGTCTTTTTATCCAGGCCCTGATTTTTCGGGCCAAAACATACATCCTCAAAAATCGTTGTCTCAAACAACTGATGCTCCGGATACTGAAATACCAGTCCCACCTGGCTGCGCAGATCTTTCATATTGTAATCATCCGCATAGATATCTTCCCCATTAAAATAAATGGTTCCTGAGGTTGCGCGGATCAGTCCGTTCAGATGCTGGATCAGTGTTGATTTTCCTGATCCGGTGTGACCGATGATTCCAATAAACTGACCATCATCGATCTTCAGATTGATGTCTTTTAATGCCTGAATCTGATATGCAGTTCCCTGACTGTAGCAATAATTGATTTTATCTAAAATAATTGGCATTTTTCGTTCCCTTTCTCATCTCACATCCATTACATGTGATTCCGGCATTTCATAATGCATTCCACAAGTTCTTCCCTTGTCAGAACGCCAAGCGGAATATCGAGTCCTGCATTACGGAGTTCATCCGCCAGAAGTGTGATCTGTGGAACATCCAGACGATGCTCCTTAAGCTCATCCACTCTGGAAAAAATCTCACGTGGTGTTCCCTGCATAACCACGTTTCCTTTTTCCATAACATATACATAATCAGCGTCTACGACTTCTTCCATATAATGTGTGATAAGAATGACCGTTACACCCTTTTTCTTATTCAGAGCATGTGCTGTCTCCAGCACTTCTTTCCGTCCGTTTGGATCTAACATGGCTGTCGGCTCATCAAATACGATGCATTTTGGTTCCATCGCAACCACTCCGGCGATTGCCACACGCTGCTTCTGTCCTCCGGAAAGTTTGTTCGGCGAATGCTTGCGGTATTTGGTCATTCCGACTGCATTTAAGCTGTAATTGACCCTTTCCCAGATCTCATCGGTTGGAACTCCGATATTCTCCGGTCCGAATCCAACATCTTCCTCTACAACACTGGCGATGATCTGGTTATCTGGGTTCTGGAAAACCATTCCTGCAGTCTGGCGGACCGGAAGAACATTCTCTTCCTTTGTCACGTCCATGCCGTCTACCCAGAGTGATCCCTCACTCGGTGATAAAAGCGCATTGATATGCTTTGCAAGTGTGGATTTTCCAGAGCCATTATGTCCAAGAATCGCAATAAACTGTCCTTCTTTGACATCCAGATCTACATGGTCAAGCGCCGTTGTAATTGCGGCTACATTGCCTTCTTCATCTCTGCGGATATATTCATGTACTAATTTGCTTGCCTTGATAATTCCCATACTAATCCTCCCATTTCAGACGATGCAGCTGGCCTTCCAGTTTCATATGGTCAAAATTATTCTGGCGTAAAGCCTCATAAAGTACAATTGCAACCGAATTGGAGAGATTTAAAGACCTTGTCTCTCCGATCATCGGAATGCGCACACAGGTATTCGGATTCTCTTTTAAGATCTCCTCCGGAATTCCTGCACTTTCTTTGCCAAACATAATATAACAGTCTGATTCATAATGCACATCCGAGTATACATGTCTTCCCTTTGTCGTTGCATAATAGATTTTCGCTCCCGGATTACGGTCACAGAAGTCCTCCCAGTTTACATAAGTCGTAACATCAAGATCCTTCCAGTAATCCATTCCCGCTCTTTTTAAATGTTTCTCATCCAGAGAAAATCCAAGCGGCTCGATCAGATGAAGTCTTGTTCCTGTTGCGACACAGGTCCTTCCGATATTTCCTGTATTAGCCGGGATCTCCGGCTCATGAAGTACAATGTTTAACTTAGCCATTTTATCTTCCTTTACTTTGTTTTCGTGGAATCTTTCTTTTCCCGAAGCTCTGTAATAAATTCTTCAATTCTTCCGAGTGCAACTTTTAAGTCTTCCAGTGAATATGCGTAGGAAACACGTAAAAATCCCTCTCCACAGTCACCGAATGCGGTTCCCGGTACAACTGCGACTTTCTTTGCATTTAACAGTGCTGTCGCAAATTCTTCCGATGTCATACCAAATTCTTTGATACATGGGAACATGTAAAAAGCACCAAACGGCTCAAAACATTCGAGTCCCATTTCTTTAAAACGATGCAGCAGATAACGTCTTCGTCCGTTATATTCTTCACGCATTTTCTGTACGTCTTCGTCTCCGTTTTTCATCGCATCGATTGCCGCATACTGGCTGGTCGTCGGTGCACACATGATTACATACTGATGGATCTTTAACATCTGTTTGATGATAATCTCCGGTCCGCATGCATATCCAAGTCTCCAGCCTGTCATTGCATGGGATTTGGAAAACCCGTTGATTACGATCGTACGCTCTTTCATTTCCGGAAGCGAAGCTATGGATACGTGGTTATCCGTATAAGTCAGTTCCGAATAGATTTCATCGCTCAGAACATACAGATCATGTTTTTTGATGATCTCGGCAATCGCCTCAAGATCTGATTTTTCCATAACTGCTCCGGTTGGATTGTTCGGATATGGAAGTACCAGAAGCTTTGTTTTCGGTGTGATCGCAGCCTCTAATTCTTCCGGTTTCAGACGGAATTCATTCTCTGCCTTCAGTTCGATAATGACCGGTGTTCCGTTTGCAAGTATACAACACGGATAATACGACACATAACTCGGCTGCGGAATCAACACTTCATCACCCGGATCAAGCATTGCACGCATTGCAATATCAATTGCCTCACTGCCTCCGACTGTAATCATCATTTCTTTGTTAAAATCATATTCCAGACCATAACGGCGGTGTAAGAATTTCGCGATCTCCATTCTCAGCTCTTTTAAACCTGAATTGGATGTATAAAAAGTTCTTCCCTTTTCCAGGGAATAAATCCCCTCATCGCGGATATGCCATGGGGTATCAAAATCCGGCTCACCAACTCCAAGTGAGATTGCATCCTTCATCTCACTTACGATATCAAAAAACTTACGGATTCCTGATGGCTGGATGGTAACGATTGTTTTTGATAATGGGTCTCTCATTAGAACATCATAATCCTTTCATCTTTTGCTGGTTCTGCCATAACAGTTCCGTGGTCTTTGTATTTTTTCAGAATAAAGTTGGTCTTTGTGCTGAGCACTGCATCAAGCGGAGACAGTTTATCAGATACAAACTGGGAAACCTCTCTTAATGTTTTTCCCTCGATCGTAACCATAAAATCAAATCCGCCGGAAATCAGATATACGGAATTGACTTCCGGATAATTGTAAATACGCTCTGCAACCTTATCAAATCCCATGCCTCTCTGTGGTGTAACACGTACTTCGATCAGAGCGGTCACTTTCTCGATTCCTGCCTTATCCCAGTCGATCAGGGTATGATATCCACAAATGATACGTTCCTTTTCCATTGCTTCAAGCTCGTTCATAACCGATGCCTTATCCACACCAAGTATAATTGCAAGCTCCTCTAAATCGATTCTGCTGTTTTTCTCTATAAATGTTAAAATCTTCTCTCTCATGACAAATCTCCTATTTTATTGATTTCATCCGTCTGCGGTGTCTCTAAAAATCTCCGCTCATCCTCATTCAATAACACACGGTCATTGCTGTCCGTGGCTTTTCCGATGATGGAAGCTGTACCGCCGGCTTTTTCAATTTCTCTTACGATAGCATTGCCATCCGCGGCTGCCATCAGCATACAGCCTCCGGAAACCAGTTTATATGGATTGATTCCGAAAAACTCACAGATCTCCACGGTTTCCTGACGAAGCGGTATCTTCTTTAAGTCGATTTCAAGTCCGACGCCAGATGCTTCTGCCATTTCCCAGAGTGCGGCAAAAATTCCGCCTTCCGAGACATCGTGCATTGCACTCACGCCAGACATACAGGCGACTGCGGCCTCCGAAAGAATCGGAATGTATACTTCGAGTTTCTTTGCTTTATCTATGAACGGCTGTGCATAACGCGTCCGAAGCTCCTCTTCCTTCGCGTTTGCGATCCGTACAGTTCCTTCTAATGCGATCCAGTTTGTCGCAATGATGTCCATTCCCGGCTTTACCCCTGATGTCCGGACAAGTTTGTCTTTCTGTGTGCGGCCGACACCGGTTACTGTAATCACCGGTTGATTTACCGCCCTTGTAACCTCAGTATGTCCCCCAAGGATAGCAAGCTTCTGTGCCTGACATGCTTCGGAAAGCTTCTGTATCAGAGTCCGAAGCTGTGGTTCATTGGCGCTGGTCGGAAAAAGTACAGTGACCATGATTCCAACCGGAGCTGCACCTGCGGATGCAAGGTTATTTACCGCTCTCCAGACGACACGTTTCGCCAGTTCTTCCGGCTGTTCCAATGATCCAAAAACAGGATCAGAAGACAACACAACGGTATTCTGATCTCTCAGGTCGATTGCAGCACAGTCTTCCCCTACTGCAGCACCCAGCAGTACCTCTTCAGATTCTGTATGCAATTGTCTGAGTACGGAACGTTTCAGTACCGATTCTGCAATTTTACCTGCTTTCATAGCTTCCTCCATGTCGCTCTGTCACTTATTATCGCATATCTTCATTTATGCACGCAAGGCTGTCCCGGGATTCCGGGGCAGCCCATAGCGGACCACAGCGTCTTTCCTGTGTATCCTCGTAACTTTTTTATTTTCTTTTATCCCATAATCGAATTGGGTTCTCAGACACTCTTATGGATTCGTAGCAGCCTGCGCATTTGGATCTGTTGTTCCGCTTGTCTGATCTGCTGTTCCACTTCCCGAATCGGTTGTGTTGGTTCCCTGATCTGTTGGTGTCGTCTGCGTATCCGTCGATTGCTGTGCATTTGGATCCGCTGGCTGCTGTGCATTCGGATCGGTTTGCTGTTGATCTGCCGGCTGTTGCGCATTCGGATCGGTTGGCTGCTGATCCGGATTCTGCGCATTTGGATCTGCTGCAGCTGCAATTTCTCCCTGTACCGCAGCAATTGCACCCTGGATCTGTGCTTCATCATTGGAGCCCACAGCGCCCTGAATCTGCGCAGCCTGTTCTTCGGATGCACCTCCGGTTCCAACTGTTATAATCTTCGGTGATGCCTTATACGTACTATTGTTAAATACTTCACGGCTCTGCTCCACACCATCCACAGTTACCACCTTCCACAGGCGTGCTTTGTAACCGGTATGGGAAGACTGATCCACATGATAGTATCCAACCGGCTGTGAAGATGTCACATTGTACTGTACTTCCGGATTAATTGTTTCAAGTGTCTCACTCTCAAAAGATACCTGACGGTTCGCAGGTCTTGTCTCCTCACCGTAAACCGTAAATGTCAGCACTCCGCCGGAGCAGCTTCCCTCAATATAAATTGGGGCATCACTGTTATTTACAAATTTAAAGTCTTTATAATCACCTGCGATTGCCGCATCAGCGGAAAGATCCACATATCCAACGGTCATAGAATGATTGAATCTTGCTGTCACTTCCAGTTCTGCACGGATAACTGCATTGTAAAGTGTCGTAGACACCTGACAGATACCACCACCAAATGATTCGACTGTCGTGCCATTTGAATAAGAGGCTGCAAGTGCATATCCGTTGTCTTCTGTGTACGGACGCATTGCCGCATCTGCAGAAAATTCTTCTCCAGGATATACCACGCTGCCATTGATGCTTTCACATCCACGGGTAACATTCTGTGTACGCCCTGCACTGTTTAACGGGAACGTTGTTGTAAAGGTTCCGAGTACATCCTTTACCTTTGCAAGTTCTTCCTCTGAACCTTCCGGTTTCACATCATTTACGACAAGCTGGATCGTATTATTGCTTCCATCCCACTGATCAACCAGAAAATCATTGATTGCGTAAACAGACTGTACATAATCCACTTCCTGTCCATCCTGTCCGTCAATGATCGTAAATGCACCGTTTTCTCGTTTAAGTCCCATATTGACTGCTTTCACATTCAGGGAATCTCCATTGGCATAAAGGAGGTTCGCAGTCTTCTGCTTATCTACCTGAAGTTTCATATCAATCACAACATCGGACTTCTCAAGTTCCTGTGTTTCTTTATATCTGCGGATCAGGCTTCCGGATTTTCCAACTGCCCGGGCTTTCTCCACTGCGGAATCCACATCAGCGGTAACACCCATATCCTCTGCTGTCGCTTCCACAGTCTTATCCTCTGCCCCTGTCAGGGTAAATGTTGCTGCCTTCAGACTGTTTATGTATTCCGTGACCGCATTTTTTGCATCACTGCCTGTCATTCCACTGACATCCACAGAACCGATCTTCACACCGTCTGCAATCGTCTGGGCATCCTGCGAGCCAACTGCTGAACCTGTGTCTTTATCGTCTGCCTTTACTTTTTCTGAGTTTCCAAATGCCAGCACAACCGCAACTGCAAGCGCTATGAGCGGCATCCAATTCTTGATTTTTTTCATTCTATATCCTCTGATTTATTTTATACATGCTACGGATTATTTTATAACATACCGGTGCATATTTTCAAGGTTGAATATCCACAAAACAATATGCATGATTCGGCTGTTTTGGGTGACAATTCACAGTTCGCAGTATCCTTAAATAAACAGGCAGGAAAGGATGGTTGTCACAAGCATTGCCGCTGCGACGATCAGTACGATGACTGCTATTGCTTTCTTTTTCTTTGGATTTCCATTAAAATTATACATTTTGTTCACCTCGTCCTAAAAATCGGTTATACTATCATTATCATATTGAAAGGAGCTTTTCTTTATGCTTCCATTTTTAACCTTTTGTATCCTTTTTGTTCTGGTCCTTGCTCATTTCCGCCGGAAAAACGATGCCGCCCAGTCCAAAGTCGAAGAAGACTTCTGGAGCCGCGAATATGAATCTAACGCAACAAGACGTCAGGATATCAGCGAATTAGATTATATTACCATACCTCTGGGAAAATTACCACTGGATCTGGACACCGATTCTTCCCGCAGGATCCAGTCACTTGCCAGTGAAAAAATGATCGATCTGAGTTCTTATACCAACACCGATCTGAAATTAAAATACGGTGCTGCCAACCTTGAGACGCTTTCCAAATACGAATGCAATTACGTAGACCTCGAAAAAGCGCTCGACATCTATGCTTCCGAACTTCTGGATCATGACCGTACACAGGATGCGATCACCATACTCGAATACGCTGTTGCGATCGGAAGCGACGTCGGACACACCTATCTGACGCTCGCTGATCTTTATCATGATACCGGCGAAAACGCCAAAACCCAGGAACTGATCACGCATGCCAGAGAACATGCTTCGTTAAACCGGCAGCCATTTCTTGACAAAATGCAGGATTATCTTACCTGATTTTCTGTGGTCTTCCATAGGCTGCATAATACTGGTCGATCAGTCTGGATGCCTGGCTTCTTGTCAGCGTATCCCAAATAATCTCATCTTCTATCTGATAGTAATCAATCAGCTCCCGCAGACGCTCCACCTGATGGCTGGTGGCAGGCGTCTGTTTTTTGACTTTGCACTGTAAAACGGCTGGTTTCAGATATGCCTCTTTATCCCGTTCCTTCAGTTCCGGGCGTTTTGCGATCTCATTCATAAGGATCTCAAACAACCGCTGCGTCTGGATTGCGTCATCCAGTGCACGATGTCCCTGTTCCCGCCTGATCTGATAATAACTGCACAAAGCCTCGAGATTTTTGGGTTGTTCCTGCGGAAGCAGTTTTCTCGCAAGTTTCAGCGTATCCAGTGCTTTCAGTTCGAGTGGTCTTTTCCGGTTTACTGCCCATTGTTTCAGGAAACTGTAATCAAAGATCACGTTTTGTCCCACGATCACATCTTCTCCGATAAAATCAATAAGCCCACCGATTGCTTCATCTGGTTCCATGGCATTTTCCACCATGGCATCTGTAATTCCGGTGATTTCCGTAATCCTTTGCGGAATCGGCCGGTGCGGATTTACAAGCATCCCATACGTATCTGCGATCTGCCCGTTTTGCACACGGACAGCACCAATTTCCGTGATCCGATCCTCTTTTACCGAAAGTCCGGTCATTTCCAAATCGATCACCGTATAATCATTCCACATTTCCATCTACATACTCCACTTCTGCCTGATGATCCAGCGGATCTCTCCGGTCATAATGAAACAGCGCCCAAACCGGTTCTTTCTGATATTCCGGAAGTGCCGTCAGCGTACGCTCTGTCTTTTGGGGGAAAATATAATGAAACGGTTCCACATGTGAGATCTTTCCGTTTTTACAATAAAGATGTGTAACCTTCCTAAATTCCGATGGATCTGGCGCCCACGCCGGACGGCTCTTGCAATTCTCCCTGTAATAAAGATCAAATGTCAATGCCTCCTGCATCATGTCAAGCAGCTCCTTTTGTTTTTCTTGTTCCTGCAAAAACTCCAGAAGGATCTCCGCACGTCGGTTTCTGGAATGGTTCATGCCAAAATAACCCTTACGCTCGTAGAATTCTCCAAGCCTCTGGAACATCCCGAATGCACTTGCAAAGAAAAGTTCCATAACTTTGATCGAAATCTCAAACTGTCCGCTGTTATAATATACCTCTAACATTTCCTCCACCTGTTTGATCCTTAGCACATCCGGATAGGGAAGCCATCTGGTCGAAAGCACCTCATATGGTGCCTTGTCATGATAACGGATGTCGTATTCCTCTGCGTGTTCATACATGTAAGAACCCTTCAGCACCTTTAAAAATCCAAGCTGGAGCTGGTTTGGTTTCAGCGCATAGATCTCATCAAAAGATTTCTGAAACGTCGGATAATCCTCATAAGGGAGTCCTGCGATCAGATCCAGGTGTTCATGGATGTTCGCACCCTTTTGTATTCTGCGCACGATCTGTTTTAACACATTCAGTTTCATCGTCCGGTGTATTTCGTGGATTGTAACCTCATTTGTAGACTGCACGCCGACTTCCAGCTGGATAAGTCCCGGTCTCATATCTGATATCAGCTCCAGTTCTTCTTCATTGAGCAGATCTGCCGATATCTCAAAATGAAAATTCGTAACTCCATTGTCATGTTCCTTCACATAACGCCAGATCTCCATCGCATGTTCATGATTGCAGTTGAATGTACGGTCTACAAATTTGATCTGCGGAACCTTCTGATCGATAAAAAACTGCAGTTCTTCCTTTACAAGATCCAGATTGCGGAAGCGGAGCTTCTTATCAATGGAAGACAGACAATAGCTGCAGGAAAACGGACAGCCTCTGCTGCTCTCATAATAAATGATACGATTGGAAAAATCCTCCATTCTGTCATAACAGAATGGGATTTTGCTCATGTCTGTGATTCCACGCGCTTTTGTAAAATGCACGTTCTCTTTCCCTTTCTCATTTGAGAAAGTTTCTCGATACGCAATTCCTGCGATTCCAGAAAGTCCTGCATCTGCAGTCTGGCTGTTCTGTGTCCGGTCATAAAATTCGCATAATTCCCGAAAAGTATCTTCGCCCTCACCAATCATAACGCCGGTGATCCATGGGTGCTCCAAAAGAAATGTTTTCACTTCGTAAGAGACCTCCGGTCCGCCAACCCAGATTGGCACTTCCGGGCAGATCTTATGGAATTCCTTTGAGATTTCCAGCACATAATCAATGTTCCAGATGTAGCAGGAAAAAAGAAGCACATCCGGCTTCGCCTTATAAACATGCTCTAAAATATAGTCTTTCTGATTGTTGATCGTGAACTCTGCAATCTCAATATTTTCCTTTTCCTGTCCTGCACAGGCCCTCAGACTGTAAACCGCAAGATTCGAATGAATATATTTGGCATTAATTGCCGTCAGTAAAAAGTTCATATATGCTCCTTGTTTGCATTCAATGCATTTTTATGGTATTTTTATTATTAGAATGATCGATGTTAGAATGAACGGAAGGTAAATGAATGTCAACAGAAGAATTTGAATCTCTTGCACAATTATTTAAAATATTTGGCACACCGACAAGACTGCAGATCCTGTTTTGTCTGATGGGTGGTGAGAAATGTGTCTATGACATTGCTGATGAGCTTGGTATGTCCCAAAGTGCAATTTCTCACCAGCTCAGTATTTTAAAAGAGAACCGCCTGATCAAGAATCGCCGTGAAGGAAAGACGATTTATTACTCCCTTCTCGATTCCCACGTCATGACGATCATCGAACAGGGGCTTGACCATGTTCGTGAATAGTACTGGTCTTTTCCAGGTATCCATGCTCCGGTGATCCGGAGCTTTTTATTTTGCTGGAAAATTCATCCCATCCATATAGAGTGTCTGAAAAAGCGGATGCTCCGCCAATACAACTTCTTCTGCCATATCTGCAATCTGTTCCATCTTCACTCCTGCTGCTTTGGGAATCTCCAGATAACGTTCTGCACCGTCTAACGAACTGTTTCCAATCGCCTGAATTTTCCCCTCAAATTCTTTTGGGAGAAGTCCGATTGCAATGGCATCTTCCGGATTCAGATAATATCCCATCCCTCCCGCGAGATAAACCTTATCCACATCCGCCGGACGAATACCGCAGGTTTTCAACAATATCTGTACACCGGCGTGGATTGCTGCTTTTGCCATCTGGATATCGCGGATGTCCTCCTGTGTCATTCGGATTGCGTTCCTGGTTCCAACCGGATAACCTTCTTCAAAAAATGGATCTGCAAGAAGCCCGGTCTCATCCATTACTCCATCTGTAAGCATCTGACGCAGTGCTTTCATGATCCCAGAGCCATAAATATGCTGTGCCAGCTCACTTCCTTCAAACGCCGGTCCTGCGGATGCCGATGCAACAAAAAGATGGCGGCTGTTTCCGATTGCCATCTCGCCATTAGTTCCAAGATCCAGAAACAATGAGATCTTCTCACTCTCTGTCATCCCGCACGCATAAATTCCACTCACAATATCCGCCCCGACAAACGCTGAAATTCCTGGAAGGAAAACCAGTCTGCTTCCTTTTTTCATGCCTGCCATACCGCCATCCAGCTCATGCAGCTTCAGTGTCACCGGCTGAAACGGTGCTGCCCCGAGTCCCACACAGGATAATCCCTCCAGCAGATGCTGCATTGTCGTATTTGCTGAAATAATAACCGGCGATGCGCCGCCAACCGCCTTCTGTAAAGACTCTGCGATCAGCTTTTGCAGTTTCTCTCCATTTCCTTCTACAGCTGCACGGATCCTGCTCATGACGTCAGCCCCATATACCCGTTGTGGATTCGTAAACTTCTGTTCCTTCACATCTCCATCTGAAAAAATGCGCACTGCTACTGTCGTTGTACCAATATCCACTGCGGCGCCATGTATGTCCGGATTCACATTACGTAAGTCTTCCGTCTCACGTTTTTGGGAATGATTCTGTGTGGAAGTAACCGCATCAAATTCCGTCTGTTTCGGAATGGTCACCTCATACATTCCCGGTTTGCAAAACTGGCAGGCTTTCACTTTTCCAATTCCATAAACCATCACCTCACACCTGCCACAGGTTCCGTTCCCACCACATGGTGCATCCATATTCACTTGTATTCTCTGTAATGCTCCAAGCATTGTCTCGCCCGGAAAAACCATAATCCTCATATGTCTGTTATTATACTCTGCCTGCAACAAAAAAACCAGCTGTATCCTTCCAGCTGGTCTCTATCTGAATCTGTATACGGCTCCTCCGCTCTACAGAACTGTATTTAGACGGAACTAGTAAAGCCCCAACCCCCTGTTCACCTTTGCGAACCGTTAAAACCTTGTAGTCCCTATGATATGTAAAAGAACCTTCCCCGGTTCTTTCCATCTGAATTGATCACCCTCAATTCATGCTTTTATTATATCGAACAAATATGTACAGAATGTGTGCAATTTCGAAACGATTTCTAAAAAAGCAAAAGATTTTCTTAATTTAAAGAATATCCATCACGCAGCGCACGGTCACATCGACTCCGGCGATCCATAAAAGAACCGCTCCGATCACATATGCTTTGTTTTTAAATTCAAATCCATAATGATATCCGGTATACATTCCTGCTACAACTACGACAACACTAAACAGGATGATAAATGCGACTAATCCAAGAAAACTTGTCCCCAGGAGTCCAAATGCTACTCCTGTCAAAAGTGTATAGAGGCTGGTCACTGCTACCATTCTGACAAAACGTTTAAATCCAAGATTCGTCTCACAGTGCTCTTCGATCCGTTCATTTTTTACGGCTTTTACCATGAGGCGGATGCCAAGTCCAAAGAAGATTACGATTGCGATCGCATGCCCAAGAAACATCTCACTCTGCTCCGATGTTCTGATATAGATCCAGTCCGACAGAAAATGTCCGACAAATAACGCTGCCAGCTGCCATAATGTCACCAGTCCACAGATGATTGCAAGATGCACTTTATTAATTTTTTTGACCAGCGAACCCTGACATTCTACTGCTCCAAATATGTCCAGGGATATTCCTGCGATGATCAAAAGATTCTCTATCCAGCTCATGTTTATCCTCCTCACTTGAGCAACTTAATTTACTAAAACTTCCCACACCGATACGATGTGTTGAACCTTGAAAATTCAATATTTCAGCCAATAAAAAAGGCATAAACCTGTTCTGTTTGGTATAATGGAATTGACTAGAAACCATTTTAACAAAGGAG